>JAAYNR010000039.1 GCA_012520735.1 Lentisphaerota bacterium
CAGCTAAGGCAGCATTGAGAGTCATCGTCAACTCTCTCCCTTTTAAAATCTGTTTTCCAAACGCGTAGCGTTTTTATTAAAACTGCGCCAGTCCATGAAAGTGCCAGATATATTAAGGGAATAAGATTTCTATGCTATACAACATTTGGTTACGGCTGTAAGCAGTTTTAGGCTCAAGATAGGGCAAACACCCTTGATCGCGTAGGAAGAGCGAAGGAGTAAGAGTGAAGGGTGAAAAATACGTAATAGGTGATAGGCGATAAGTGAAGCAAATACACTTAAACGAGTTTTGTAGTCGCATCTTACACTTAATCGTACACTTAACCTTACACTTAATCGCGATTCTTAATCGAAGTGTGAAGGTGGTTTCGTTTAAGTGATTCGTTTAAGGGTGGTGATTAAGTGTAAGGTTAAGTGTGGCGGTGTGAACGCCGCCTGCCTATCCTACATAGGGCGAGGTGAGGTGGCGAATTACTGCGCTGGCGGCGATGAGTCCGGCGACAGGGGGGACAAAGGGGAGGGAGCCGGGGGAGGTGTCGGGGGTGGCGGAGGTGGGTGGTGTGAGTGGTGGTTCGTCGGACCAGACTACTTGGAGGTGGTTAATTTTCCGGGCGCGCAGTAGCTTGCGCATGACTCGGCATAGGGGGCAGGTGGTGGTTGCAAAGATGTCGTTGATTTTAAAGCGGGTAGGATCGAGTTTGTTGCCGGCTCCCATGCAACTGATGATCGGGATGGAGTTGGCGACGGCGCGGCTGATGAGTTCGACTTTGGCGGTGATGGTGTCGATGGCATCGATGATGTAGTCAAAGGTGTGGAGTTCTATGGAGGCGGCGTTTTCGGGGAGATAGAAGAGTTGGCGGGTGTCGACAGTGGCATGGGGATTGATGGTTTTGACGCGTTGAGCCATGACGGTTACTTTGGGGAGGCCGATAGTTTGGTGGGTGGCGTGGAGCTGACGGTTGAGGTTGCTGAGGGTGATGGTGTCGGCATCGACCAGCAGGAGGTGGCCGATGCCGGAGCGGGTCAGAGCCTCGACAGCATAGGAGCCGACACCGCCGATGCCGAAGACGGCGACTCTGGCGGTGGCGAGCCGTTTGATGGCGGCACTGCCAAGCAGGCGTTCGGTGCGCTCCCAGGCGGCGTTGGCAGGAGGTTCCATGAGGCTCTTATTTATCGGCGCTACGGAGGTCGTATTTACGGACGAGGCGTTGGAGGTAGGCTCGTTCGATGCCGGCTTCACGGGCAGAGCGGGAGATATTGAAGTTATGGCGTGCCAGTAAATCCTGCAGGTAGCCGCGTTCGAAGTTTTCGATCAGGTCGCTCTTGGCATCCTTAAATGGTTTGTCGGCGGAGTAGGTGGCCTCCGGCTCAGGGGTTGGTTCGTGTGCGGTGTGGAGTCGACCCAGACTCAACAGGGCGGAGAGGTCGACGGGGCGGCGTTCACTATAAAACGCTACCTCAATCAGATTGCGTAATTCGCGGACATTACCGGGCCAGTCGTGACGTTTGAGAATATCCATGGTGTTATCAAAGTGACCGATCTCCTTCAGAGAGTCGTTACCATGGAGCTCTTTGATAAATTTCTGTGCCAGAGCGGCGATATCTTCTTTACGGCGGCGCAGTGGCGGGAGTTCCATTTGAACCACCGAGAGACGATAAAAGAGGTCCTCGCGGAAGCGTCCTTCGTTAACTTCATTGGCTAGGTTGCGGTTAGTGGCGCAGATGATACGGACATTGATTTTGCGGATTTTGTTACAGCCGACACGACGGATTTCACGTTTTTCCAGCACGCGGAGGAGTTTGGGCTGGAGATCCGGCGCGAGGTCGCCGATCTCATCGAGGAAAACGGTACCGCCATCGGCGGCTTCAAAAGCGCCCATGCGGTCGGCATTGGCACCGGTAAAGGCACCTTTAACGTGGCCGAACAGCTCGCTTTCGATCAGGTCTTTAGCCATGGCGGCACAGTCGATGACGATAAACGGTTTTGCACGGCGCGGGCTATGGAGGTGTATCTCCTCGGCAATGACCTCTTTACCGGTACCGGTTTCGCCGGTGATCATAACGGTGGCATCGGTGGGGGCGTAGGTTTCAGCGAGGTAGAAGACGCGGCGCATGGCGACAGAACGGCCCAGTGCCTTACCAAAAGAGTCGTTGCGGCTGATAGGGATGTCAGAGGCTTCAGGCAGCGGACAAAACACGAGGCGTGTTTTGCCGATCTGTATCTCTGATCCAGGTACCAGAGCGGCAGCCGTGACATTTACTCCCTGGACAAAAGTGCCGTTAGTAGAGTCGAGGTCACGCACTTGATAGCCGTCTTGGTCGATAGAGATCTCGCAATGACATTTAGAGATGGTGGTATCCTGCAGCACCAGATCGTTATGTTCACCTGAACCGATGGTAAAGAGGTCTTTGTCAACAACAAACTCCTCGCCCTGGAGCGGTCCGCTCACAATGAGGAGTTTTGTTTTGCGCACTCTGAGCATTGGTTCATCGTGTCCCCGATCCAGCACCAGAGTTTGCGCCGCTACGTTATTAGTTCTACTATTTTCAGACATAGTGCGACTATCATAACGCATGCCTATGGCAGTGTACAGCACCAAAGTAATTTAATTGATGTGGGTTGGCATTATGGGTGGCATTTTCTAACATGCACGCTATCAGGGTTTTTCCCTTAATTAACCGCAAAACTGGTATAGGGGTGAGATATGAGTAGTCATTCTGTAACTAACTTTAACAATAAGGGTGGTAATCCACGAAATTCAGAGGGGGCTTTCCTGACATTGCGGGATGGGCGGATAATGTTTGCCTACACTGCCTATTATAGTGATGGCCGGGGCGGTGATGATGATCCGGCTAACATTGTGGCGGTTTTTTCTGATGATGATGGCCGCACTTGGGGTAAAGAGCGGATAGTGGTAGTCAATGAGGGGAAATGGAACGTAATGAGCGTGTCGCTGTTGCGGCTGCAGAATGGGCGTATCGCCATTTTTTATCTCTGCAAAAACAGCAGTTTTGATTGTCGGCCATGGGTGCGGTTCTCCGATGATGAGGGCGAGACCTGGAGCGAGCCGGTAGCGACAATGCACCGTTTGGGGTACTTTGTATTGAACAACGACCGTGCTGTGCAGTTAAAAAGCGGGCGGATCATCCTCCCTTTATCGCACCATTATAACGTAGTGATGGCAGATAATCCGGAGAAGGTTTCGATTGAGGGGCGTGGGCTTTTCTGCGTGGTGATGTCGGACGATAATGGGGCCACCTGGCAGGAGGGATCTGAGCGGTGGCAATTGCCGAGCGGACCCGGATATCTGCAGGAGCCGGGGGTGGTGGAGCTGGCTGATGGGCGGGTATGGTGCTTTATGCGGACAAACATTGGGCGGCAGTGGCAGAGTTTTTCTTCTGATCAGGGCGAGACATGGAGCGTACCTAAGCCATCACGCTTCCAGTCGCCACGCGCGCCGATGTCGGTCAAGCGTAATCCACACACGGGTGCCCTGCTGGCAATTTGGGATGATGCTGCCCTGGCGACTAAAATGTGGGGTGAAAAGAAGAAGCTCAGAGAGGGGTGGCTTAAAGATGCGAGCTGGGGACGGACACCGCTGGTGATGGCCGAGAGCCGGGATGAGGGGCGGCGTTGGACACGTTCGCGAGTTATTGAAGACGACCCTGACCATGGGTTCTGTTATATAGCGATTCACTTTACCGATGAGGCACTGCTGCTTGGTTATTGTTGCGGAGGTGGTGATGATTCACACGTGTTGCAGAATTTACGGGTGCGGAGGATTCCTTTTTAGATTAAGTGCTTGCAGATAGTAAAACAGGTGGTATGATTGCCGCCCGACATCGACTAAAAAGGAGCACCATGAAAAAAGTGGTAGAAATTGGCGACAGGCGGGAGTTGTTTGTTGACGGGCTGATGGCGGAGCGGCTGGAGGGTGGGGCGCGATTGCAGATGCAACGGCCGGTGGCACGCGAGGTGGTCTTAAGGACTGACCAGCCATGGGAGGGTAATACGAGTGGCTATATCAGCATGTTCCGTGATGGTGATAAAATCAGGCTCTATTATAAGGCGATGGGGGTTGGAGTGGTCAGCGGTGACAAAAAGAGTGCCGAGGGCGATGGCCTGCGCTGGCTGCATCCCTATTACAACGCTATGGTCGAGAGTAGCGATGGGATCGATTTTACACGACCTGAGTTTACTCACATCCCTTATGAACCGTGGAATGGTGTGGTGACTGACCACCCTGTGCCGAATAATATTGTGATTAAGCCTGATGCTGACAAGGGGTTTTATATCCACGGGTTTTCGGTATTTCTGGATGAGAATCCCGCAGCGCCGGCGGCGGAGCGTTACAAGGCGTTGGGGTCGAAAAACTCAACCGACCTGACTATCACGGGACTTTTTGCTTTTACCTCAGCCGATGGGATTAACTGGAGTGTGCGGCGTGAGCCGATTTTGCGGGGGATGATGTTTGACTCGCAGAATCTCGCTTTCTGGGATAGTGTCAGTGGCTGTTATCGCGCCTACATGCGGGGTTGGTATGGTGAGTGGGGGCGTTATATCTCGACCTCCACTTCGCCCGACTTTGTTAATTGGACCAACCCTGAGCCGATTGAGTTGCCGGGCGTGACACCCTGCCAGCTTTATACCAATCAGGTAATGCCTTATCATCGGGCACCGCATATATTGCTTGGCTTCCCAACGAGGTATATTGAGCGTAAGTGGTGCCGGGCGACAGAGTTGCTGCCTGATCTGGAGTCGCGTCGGAAGCGGTACAATATTATGCCGCGTTATGGTGAGGCGATTACCGAGGGTTTAATGATGGCGGGGCGCGGTGGTACAAAATTCAAGCTATGGGAAGAGGCGTTTTTACGGCCAGGGCCTCTTCTCAGCGGCAGTTGGAACTATGGCGACAAGTATCAAGGGTGGGGGATGATTGAGACACCGTCGGCATTGGGTGATGCACCGCCGGAGCTCTCGTTCTATGCGGTGGAAAATTACTATCTTGACCATCCGGCTACGTTCCGACGCTATACACTGCGCCTCGATGGATTTATGTCGGTCACTGCGCCAGTGGCCGGCGGTGAGGTGGTGACACCACCGCTGGTTTTTGATGGCGACGGGCTGGAGCTTAATGTAGAGACATCGGCTGCGGGGAGTGTCAGAGTGCAGTTGGAGAGTGTCGACGGTAAGCCACTGCCGGGGTATAGTTTGGCAGATTGCCATGAAATTTTTGGTGATCGGGTTGACTATCCGGTTGCCTGGCAGGGTCGTGACGGCTGCGGCTCG
>JAAYNR010000282.1 GCA_012520735.1 Lentisphaerota bacterium
CCAAACGCGCAGCGTTTTTATTAAAACTGCGGGAGTCCATGCAAGTGCCAGATATGTTAAGAAAATAAGATTTCTATGCTGTATAACATTTGGTTACGGCTGTAAGCAGTTTTAGACGAGATACTTAAACGATTATTAACCACGGAATAGACTGAGCACACGGAAGCTCATGCCCAGGGAAGTATAGCAGGATCTACGAGCCTGCTGAGCTGCGTGTGCGTAGCTCCTGCTGTAGTGTGGCTGCCGGGGAAGGAAAAAACCACGAACGGACACGAATGGGTACGAATGGTGACTGTGCGCGGGAGCGCACAGTTGGAAGAGTGAAGTGTGAAAGAGTGCCTTAATGCTGGTATGTATAGCCCTTTCAGGGCAGGGGGTGGCGGTAGAGAAGTAGTGGAGCGGGCTGGTGGCGATGGCTATGGTTTTTGCGACCACGGAGTGGACGCAAAGGAGTGGCTCAAAGGGGGATATTACTTCTCTATCTCTGGTAAGCGGCGGTGATCTCACCCTTCACTCTTCTCCATTCGTTTAAGAGTAAGCGATAAAGTGTGGCGTTTGAGTAGTGGCGTGAATGCCGCTGGGGACATAGCTTCTCTGTCTCCGGTAATTGACCATTACCTGGTCTTGATTTGTTGGGTACTTGACTTGTTGGGTAATTCGATTATACTTTACGCCCATGTCTTTTGAATGGCTATTCTGGTATGTACAGAGCGGCGGTTAAAAATTGGCGCAACACAAAAACACAAAGGGAAATCAGGTATGAAATACGTTTACACTTTTGGCGGTAAAACGGCTGAGGGCAATGCGCAGGATAAGAACCTGTTGGGGGGTAAAGGGGCAAATCTGGCGGAGATGTGTCTTCTAGGATTGCCGGTGCCAGCGGGGTTTACTGTCAGCACGGAGTGTTGCACGGCCTATTTTGCTGCGGGTGGCGAGTTTCCGGCTGGTTTGAGTGAGCAGGTGTTAACGGCTTTACGTAAAACAGAGGAAGTGATGGGTATGAAGTATGGCGACCCTGAGAGTCCGTTGTTGCTGGCGTGTCGGTCTGGTGCGCGTAGCTCGATGCCGGGGATGATGGATACAGTGCTTAATCTGGGATTATCGAGTGCAACAATTAACGGGATGATAAAGAAGACGGGAAATCCGCGGTTTGTCTGGGATAGTTATCGGCGGCTGGTTATGATGTATGCCGATGTGGTGATGGAGAAGGCGGCAGGGCGTGAACCGGCGAGAGGAGAGGGTATCCGTAAGTTGCTGGATGACGAGATGGAGGTTTACAAAGAGAGCCGGGGGATAAAAGAGGATACAGACTTGACGGCAGAGGATATGGAGGCTCTGGCGGGCAATTTTAAGCGGCTTGTGGAGAGTGAACTGGGGGTACCTTTCCCGGATGATCCTATGCAGCAGCTCTGGGGGAGTATTGATGCAGTTTTCAAGAGCTGGAATGGACGCAAGGCGGTATCTTACCGTCGTATTGAAGGGATACCTGACAGTTGGGGGACAGCAGTAAACGTCCAGGCGATGGTTTTTGGCAATATGGGCGATACTTCGGCTACTGGTGTGGCTTTTACCCGCAATCCGGCTACCGGTGAAAATACTTTTTACGGTGAGTGGCTTATCAATGCTCAAGGTGAAGACGTGGTGGCCGGCATCCGTACACCGAGTCCGCTGAACGACGATACTAAAAATGACCAGAACCGTCATATGAAGTCGATGCAGGAGCTGATGCCGGAGACTTACAAGCAGCTTGATACATATCGCACCAATCTTGAGCAGCACTACACCGATATGCTCGATGTGGAGTTTACCATTCAGGAAGGGAGACTCTATATGCTGCAGTGTCGGGTTGGAAAGCGGACCGGAACAGCGGCTCTGAATATGGCTATTGATATGTTGGAGGAGGGGCTGATCAGCGAGTCCGAGGCAGTATTGCGGGTGGCTCCGGCACAGCTCGATGAGTTGCTTCACCCGATTATGGATACTACTGTAGAGGAGAAGCTTACGCCATTTGCCAAAGGCTTGCCGGCCGGTCCGGGAGCGGCATCCGGTGCTGTAGTGTTTACGGCGGAAGATGCTGTGGCCTCACTGCGTGCGGGTCGGCCCTGTATTCTGGTACGTGAAGAGACCAACCCTGAAGACGTAGAAGGGATGCGTGCGGCTGAGGGTATTTTAACAGCTCGTGGTGGCATGACCTCCCATGCGGCATTAGTGGCGCGTGGCTGGGGTAAGTGTTGCGTAGTGGGAGCCGGTGAACTCAATATCAGCCTGACAGAGCGGAAAATAGTTGTGGGTGATATTGTGTTGAAAGAGGGCGATGTAGTCACCCTCAATGGCACTAAAGGGTTTGCCTATTTGGGTGAACAGCCGATGATCAACGCCACAGAGAATCCGCGTTTCCAGCAGTATATGGGGCTGGTGGACAAATTCCGTACTATGGGTGTGCGCACCAACGCCGACACACCGGAAGACGCTGTTCTGGCACGAGAGTTCGGGGCTGAAGGGATTGGTCTCTTCCGCACAGAACACATGTTTTACGGTAAAGATGCCACGACACCACTATTCCTGCTGCGGAAGATGATTTTGGCATCATCGGTCGATGAGCGGAAAGCGGCGCTTGAACAGCTCTTCCCCTTTATCAAGAAAGATATCAAGGCGACACTTGAGGCGATGGATGGGCTGCCGGTGACATTCCGTCTGCTCGACCCACCGCTGCATGAGTTTGTACCACATTCACAGGGCAACAAAGAGGAGTTGGCCAAGGCATTGGGGATAGATGTGGCAGAGGTTGAGAAACGGAGCGACGAGCTAAAAGAGTCGAACCCGATGATGGGCCACCGTGGTATTCGTTTGGGTGTGACTTATCCTGAGGTGTCGGAGACACAGATCCGGGCGATCTTCGAGGCGGCGGCGGAGCTGCTGCAGGCTGGCAAGAAGCCACAGCCGGAGATTATGGTGCCGGTCACTTGCGATGTCCGTGAACTCACATTCAGCAAGGCGATTATCAGCAGAGTATATAACGAAGTTTTGGCGGCGTATAACCTGAAAGAGATTGTCCACAGTGTAGGGACAATGATTGAGATTCCGCGTGCGGCGTTGCTGGCTGATAAAATGGCCAATGAAGCTGAGTTTTTCAGCTTTGGTACCAACGACCTGACTCAGATGACTTTCGGTTTCAGCCGGGACGACACCGGCGCGTTTATGAATGAGTACTTAGATCAGCAGTTGATCGCTGCCGACCCGTTCCAGACCATTGATCAGGAAGGGGTGGGGATGTTGATTGAGATGGCGGCACAGGGTGGTCGTAAGACCAAGCCCGGTCTCAAAATCGGCATTTGCGGTGAACAGGGGGGAGATCCGGCTTCGGTTGCCTTCTGTTTCAGTTTGGGCCTCAACTATGTGAGCTGCTCACCATACCGTGTGCCGATTGCACGTGTGGCAGCAGCACATGCCGCCATTAAAGCGAAGTAATTGAGTAGTGTTTCAAGGCTCCTGCCGTGCCGTTATAGCGGAGCGGCAGGAGTTTCACTATTTAAATAAGGTTTAGAGTTATGCAAGCGTATATGTTTGAAGCGATCATGATGATCTGTTTTGGCTTGAGCTGGCCGGCAAATATCTATAAATCACTCCGGACACGTTTTGTGCGTGGCAAGAGTCCTCTATTTATGGGGCTGGTGAGTATCGGTTATGCCAGTGGCATACTGCACAAAATATTGAATCCGCCGGCCAGCGATGCTCACACACTGGCGCGTTACGTGATAATACTGTATGCCTTGAACTTTGCGATGGTTACCTTTGATCTCATCCTCTACTACATGTTTCGCAAGAATGAAGAGCGAGTCGCCTGATTTTTGTAGGTGACATAGCTTCTCTGTCCCCGGTAAGCGTTTTCAGGTTAAGCGGGTGGTGCCAGGGAGATAACAGCATTACGGACCTCTTCCGGCGGGGTATTGGCCGGTAGCGGTGCGCCAAAAGAGACGGAGACAGGGTAGCGTCCCCACTGGTAGTGGCGTTTCTTACTGAAGCTGGTGGGCAAACCCCATACTCCGTGGAGATAAACGGGGATGATGGGGGCGTTTGTATTTTGGATGATTTTCTCCATGCCGCTGCGGAAAACCTGCAGCTCGCCGGTACGGGTGATGCGGCCTTCAGGGAAGATGGCGACAATAAAGCCATCATTTATTGCCTGACGGGCCGCTTTAATTGAGGCGACAAGCCGGCGTGGCGGATCGTCGCCCGAGATTTGAATAACATTGAGAATGCGGAAAAACGGCTTAAAAAACCACAGTTTTTCAAATATCTGACGTGCCATAATAAAACGGAGGCGTCGTTGCTGGGTGGCGATAAGGATGGCGGCATCGAAGTACGAGACATGATTGCTGGCGATCAGGGCACCACCGCTGTCAGGGACGTTCTCCACTCCGTACACACGAATACGGCAGACGAGGCGGGTCATAACTAGGACAACGAAACGGGTGAGGAAGTCGGGGAGGATTTTGATAGCGACGATACTTAAAATCAGGGTGTAAACACCAAGGGTAAAGAACCCACCGGCCGGGGTGAGGCCGATGGCTTTATTGCCGGCAATGAGTCCCTGCGCCAGGAGGACAAACAGCCAGCCGATAAAAGAGGCGGCAGCAACGGCCTCGGCGCGTCGTTCCGCCGGGGCATCGCGCTGGATAAAGGCATCGAGCGGAATCAGAAAAAGCCCGGCACCGACTCCGGCCAGAGCAATTAGTATCATGGCGGCGGCTTGCGAAGCTGGTGCTGTGCCGAGGAGGATACTGCTGAGTGCCATAGCGAGGGCACCAAGGGGGACGACCCCAAACTCGATCAGGCGGCCTGAAATACGGCCGGCCAGCCAACTGCCGAGACCGATGCCGGCGGCGGCAATGAGGAATAGGTACGAGCTCTTCTCCTGAGTCAGCCCGAGGTGTGTGACACCATAAGAGAGGACATTCGCCTGCATAAAGGCACCGATGAGACTGAAAAAGGCCGAGCCGAGTATGGCACCGATCAGATAATTACGACCACGCAGGGCACGCATGGTGCGCCAGACGTCATCGACCACCAGCCATGAGGCGCGGCGGTTGGAACTTGCCGGTTTGGTTCGGCCCATGGGGAGTGAGGCCAGCAGACCGATAGTGGCGATAACGACACAGGCACTTTGAGCCAGAGCATAATTATTGCTGACAAGATTGAGTATCAGAGGGGTGAGGCCTGAGGCGGCGATAATGGCGAGGTAGGTACAGAGGGCGACAGCGGCATTAGCGCGTGAGAGTTCAGCCTCCGGGACCAGTTCCGGCAATATACTGTATTTAGGTGGACCAAAAAGGGCGCTTTGTGCCGCCATCAGCCCCATGGTAGTGAAGAGCAGGAGTGGACTTTTAAGGCAGAAAGCGGTAAAACCCAGTGCCATGACCACCACTTCCAGCCCTTTGAGCATCTGCAACAGACGGCTCTTGCTGAATTTATCGGCCAGAGTACCGGCCATGGGGGTGAGACAGAGAAACGGGACCACAAAGACTACCCCGGCGATGGCAATTACCCCGGGATCAGCTTCAGTGCCACGCAGTTTACTGATATAGAAGACCAGTAGGAAGCGGAAAACATAGTCGTTTAAGGCTCCCAGCAACAGCGCAGTGCAGTAACCGATAAACGCTAAAGAGCGCATTTTTCCAAAACGTGATATAGTCATAATGTATTATCAAAATGTAGAAAATGAGAAAAAAAGGTAAAAAGCTACTTGTCAATTAGTGAACAAGATACCATAATTGTAGCCGTTTAATAAAGCAAGCTTCATAAATAGTATAAAAATATGTTTAAAAAAATGATCCATAAGCTTGGTTTTAATTTGTATAAGTCTACTTATACGCTAGCAGTAGCCTTGTTAATAGCTGGCAGCGTGTTTGCGCACGGTACAGGTTTACTATGTCCCGTTCCCCGAGGATCAGTTGCTGAGTGCACTGAGTGCGATCGCGGTTAAGCAGTCGTCATCTAGCCAGTACTTCCCCCAAAACCCGATACAGAGCTATATCTCGATTGCTGTTTTTGCCGATGATACGATTATCTATTACGACCAGTGGGAGAATGGTTTTGACGCTGACATTGCCAATCCCAAGAATATTTACTCAGCCGCCAACCCTGGCGGTACGCAAATCTGGGGTGATGGTGACCCCTCTAACGGTTATCCGCCAGGTTATCCCAACGATATCATCGTGGCCGGTAACACCATTGTCCTTAATAGTCAGGTAACAACAACGACTCGCCAGTCGGTGATCGACTTTGATGGCGGTGACAAACTGGC
>JAAYNR010000185.1 GCA_012520735.1 Lentisphaerota bacterium
ATTCATGCTGACAACGGCGGTCTCGGTGTGACACGCCCTACCCTTATGCAGCAACGTAAACGCGGCTGCTGACAACGGCGGTCTCGGAGTGACACGCCCTACCGCGGTGGCACCTTTGGCGTACCGCAGAGCCGGACCGAGCAGGTGCTTGGTGATCCGAGGACTCAGACCCGGCAAAGGCGATGTGATTTCTCCCACCGGGGAGGGCGGTCTCCAGGCGAGTTAGTTTCGTTTAAGTGATTCGACTAAGCGTTTTAAGTGTGATTTGGCAAAATGGGTGGGTTAGTACGCCACAGTTTTTGCAGGAGTTTAAGTGATTGCTGCAGGGTGGGTGGGGTGACAGCAGGGTGGGGCTCGAAGACACGGATGGTGGTGTCGTTAGCGTAGAAGGAGAAGCGGCTGAAATCGATGACACCTTCACCGGGCGGCAGGTGGTCGGTGGCCGGCGGTGCGACATCGTGGATATGGACTCCACAGGTAAAGGGGGCTAGTTCACGGGCAATGGTGGCGTTGTCAGCACACCAGCCGAGGTTTTGGCGTACTTCACCATGGCCGATATCGTACCATTGAGCTAAGGCGGTGGTGTTGTATTCTTTAATGAGAGTGGTGATCTCGTTTTCATCGGGGAGGGCTTCCCATGAGGGGAGGTTCTCCAGAGAGAGGACGATATTGGCAGCAGTGAAACGGGGCAGAAGGGAGTCTAGTGAGCGGCGTAGAGCATTGAGATGATTGGTGACGATACGGTTGCGGACCGATTTGGCACGGGTGTTCATTTTGGTGAAAATGGGAGCGTCAGCACCGGCAGCGGCGAGGGTGTCGATTATGATTTCCGAATGGGGGGCGCGGAACCACCGTTTTTTTTGGCGGACGCGACCGGCGTGAAGAACTACAGCGCGGGCTCCTGATTCACGTGCCAGTTCTAGACTGCGCTCAACAAGGATTGTCGCCATAGTTCGTTCGTCGTCGTCGAGCGAGGCTGCCAGGTATAGCTCGGGGTGGCCACTGGAGGCGTAGAGCGGGGCGGGGCAGAAGGCGTGAACGCTGGAGGCTTTAATGGCACCTTGGTTGATGCGTAGCAAGATGCCGTCGGCCTTAAGTTCATCGAGCTTATAGCCGAGTTCGAGAGCATGAAAGCCGAGGTCGGCAATTTCGTCAACGATGGCTTCGCCGGTCTCATGGCGCTCGCTGTTCCAGTTGGTGGAGAGTGAGAAGGCGAGAGGTGTGGGAGTGGCTTGGCTCACGACTGTTCCTTCTGTTTGGCAGCGGCAACAACAGTGTTTATGAAGTTAGTGCTGAGATTCAGGAGCGAAGATTCCCAGGTGGTATTGTAGAAGCTGTGTCCGGCATGGGGGATAGTGTGGAGGGTACAGTCAATTTTGTGGCGGCGGCAGTACGATTCATAAGCGGTTGAGGAGCCGGGAGCGTCGGGATCGGAGCCACCAAAGAGAAAGAGGAGGCGACCAGGGAAGTTGCGAAAAATATTAAGGGTGGTATCTTCGGCGACGGCTTCGCAGGCACTGCGGGTTTCATGACCGACAATAGCGCGGGCGACCATAGAGCTGCGGACACGACCGGTGAGGATTTTTTGCCAAGTCTCGCGGCGGCACAATTTACGGGCGTAAGATTTTAGAGCCGCGGCAGTTTTGCGGCGGCCGGTGGCTTCGCTGCGGAGTGAGCCCATCGACTCGGCCGACCATAAAACCAGAGCGTCGACATCAGAGGCACCGGCAGCAGCAGAGATGGCGACCTTACAGCCGGAACAGATGGCGACGACAATCAGCGGACCATGGTGAGGGTGGTGTTGGCGCAACCAGTCGAGAGCTGTGACAGTGTCGGCAGTCATGTCGGCAATAGTAGCGGTGTTGGGGTCGCCCTTACTCTCGCCGCGTCCTGAGAGATCGATACGGAGCGAGAGGATTCCTTGTTGAGCCAGTTGGCGGCCAAAAGTGGTAAACATGCGATGCGGGCCGGTGCGATCACCAGACCAGCCGTGCACAAAGAGGATACGTGCCTGTGGGGTGGTAGTGGGGGGGGGATCGAGCCAGGCGCTGATAGTGCCGTTAGGGGCGGTAATTGCCAGAGGTGAGCCGATGGGCGTGGCGACAATAGGTGGGGGTGGTGAGAGTGGTTTAGGGGTGGTGGTGGCGGGGTGGTATTTAAAGATAGAGTCGGTGAGGGTAGAAGTCAGCAACGAGAGGTCGACATGGCCGACGGCATTCCAGAAGGCAGGGAGTCGCAGGGGGATATGAGCAGCATTGGGGGTGTCATTTTGTGAGGTGGTGGCTTTGGTGGTGCCGGTGGTAATAACACACCCTGGTTCGTGCCACGGTTTATAATTGAGATTTGTGAGGTCGGTGGCGAGCTTGGCGGTAACGGCATAGCCGTCTAAATCGGCCGTGGCGCCGTTTTTCCAGCCAGCCTCGATTTCCGCACGGGTAATTTGCGCTTTACCATATGCCAGCATTTGGTTTATCTGGTGACGTTGCAGCAATTGGCGGGTGAAGTCGGTACCACTCAGTGGCTCGATTAAAAAGCGGGCACTGCAGGGAGGTGGCAGGAGCGAAGCAATGGTGGCTCCGATGCGGATACCGAGTATTGCGGGTGTAAGGTGAGGCGTATGATTAGCGAGCCAGTTGAAGGCAATGGTGGCATCGGCCTGCCAGTCGTTGCAGGAGAACGAAGAGAACGTGCCGCCGGAGTCGGCAGTGCCACGGTAATCGATTCGCAGCGAGAGGATACCGGCGGCAGCGAGAGAGCGGGCGAGATCGTGGAGGAAGCGGTGACATGCCTTACGCTCTTCAACCAGTGGCGGCAGGATCAGCAGGGTACGTACGGGGCGGTCCGGTGCGTAGAGGTAGCCGGTGATGGTATCAGAACCACTGGGTAAAAGAATCGGTTGTTCATAATATACTGACATGGGATCATTTGAGCGTGGAGAGGGGGAGTGAGCTGCGGGGGCGGATAGCCGGAGTGGTAGCGGGGTCGCTCCAGTCGATAGTGCCATCACTGTTGATAAAGCCGGCTCCGAGGGCGATATTGGTTTTATAGAAATCGACGGCTTCAGTATAGACGATGACATCGGGGATGCGGTCGTAGAGGTGGTTTTGCGGGAGAGATGCGCCCCAGCGTAAGCCACATTGTACAACAACGGTGCGGTTAGTGTTAAAGGGACTGGTAGCGGTAAACCAGAGACCATTGCCGTCGCGGGGGAAACTGCGCTCACCGATGCGATAGGTTTCAGCAGTAACCGATATGTTATTCTCATCAAAAACCCGTTTTATCAGGGGACTCGTCTCCGGCTCACCGAAAACAAACAGATTGAGGTTAGTGGTATAGCTGGGGGTGAGGTCGGGCTCCATAACAATACGTGGCGTAGCTTGAGCAAAACCGGCCCACTCGTGAGCGCGGGCTTTAAGATTGCGGCGGACGGTGGAGTCGGTACTTTCAGAAGTGCCGCCGACAAAGACGAACGGCTCCTGGAGAGCGTTTTGCAGGCGGCTGCCACTTTCACCGATACCGATGCGGGAGACAAAATCGTGTTTATTAGTAGTGGTAAGCTGCTTTGTCAGCCAGGTGCGGCCGACATCATTAGTGAGATAGACGAGAGGATCCCAATGGTCGCCATTAGCGATAGGTATAAACTCAGCTTGCTGGTTATGTGGTTTAAGTTGCTCGAAAATAGCTTTGCCCTGCTCATAACTTACCAGAAGGTCGGAAGTGCCATGGAGAGCCAGAAGCGGCAGGTTTTTCATTTGATGAACCCAAACAGAGGCAAATTGGGTATCAACCAGACGACGCTGCCAAGGGGGGAGATCATCGGGGCGGAGTTTGTGCCAGACATAGAAATCGCCACGACCGGCCAAAACCATAACGGCATTAAAAAGGTGTGGATGGCGGGCAGCGACAGACCATGCGCCCATGCCGCCCATCGAGTGGCCGATCAGCACAACACGGCGGGGATCGGTATTATAACGTTGGCGCATCTCATCCATGACCCGGATGACATCGACCTCGCCGATACCTTGAAAATCGGTATTACCACGGGCAAAAGGTACGGCAATACAGGCTGAGACCTGCAAAGCGGTGTTAGTGAGATACGAGGGAAAAAAAGGGAGGTTAAAACGGTCAAAAGGGGCATAACCGTGGAGGTAAACTATCAGGGGTGATGGGGTATCGGGGGACCATTGCGGCGGGAGATAGCGGACAAAAGGTTGGGCGGAGTCGTCGGTATGGCTGATATAGGCATCGATGCGTACACCAAGGCGTGGCTCAGGGCGGGTATCGGCGCAGAGATTGCGCAGTGCATCTTTCAGGTTAGCCTGTTCTTGATCCAGAACACCCTGGATATTATCCATATAGGGGTGATACTGGCGTTCGAGAATCACCATCCGATCGGCATGAATCCGAGCCCGGGCAGCCTCCCAGGGGCGCCAGTCGGGAGGTGCGGCATGCGCGATAGTGGCGGTAAAAAGAGAGCAAACCGCCCATGCAACTGCGATTGCGGCACAAGGGCGGTATATACTAAATTTAATCATGCTGTTCACAGCATTACTGCACAGTGATAGCTTTATCAGAGGCCCACAAGCCGTGAATATTGCAATAAGCGGTGGCACAGAGGGTGCCAGACTCATTCAGTTTGATATTCACTGAGACAGCACTACCGGTGTAGACAGGCCCGAGGTTAGGGCCGGCCACCGACTGACCATGTGCACTGAACTCACAGCGACCGACTTCATAAGAGACCTTGCCACTTGCCGGGATAAAGTGGAGCGCAATCCAAGCCATGTGGTGCTCAACAGTGTTGGGGTGTTCGATCTCTTTACCGACAGTGGCAGAGACTGTAAAATAGTCGCCTGCCTTGACGGTCTCCGGTGCCTCAATTACAGGCACGTGTTTTTCGCTTTTGAAATCTGCGGTTTTTACTACTTCGTTAATTTTTGCCATTTTTTTCTCCTGGTTAAACACGCTGTTAGCGACTGATGTCATTGGCAGCTTTAATTTTGCGGCCAGTATATCATTTCGGGCAGTTGGTGAAAATAACAAAGTTTGATTTGTGAAAGGGAAG
This sequence comes from Lentisphaerota bacterium, assembly GCA_012520735.1. Taxonomy (GTDB): domain Bacteria; phylum Verrucomicrobiota; class Kiritimatiellia; order RFP12; family JAAYNR01; genus JAAYNR01. The sequence goes on from JAAYNR010000185.1 coordinate 5,066, forward strand.
TTTTTGTTTATAGCTACAGAGGGCACGGAAGCTCATGCTCGGGGAAGGGGATCGAATGCCTTAATGAGGGAGAATGCCTTAATACCTTAATGAAGGAGAATGCCTTAATGGCTCAATGCAAACACATGGCGGTAGGGCGTGTTTCTCCGAAACCGCACCGTAACAAGGTGTAATGCCGCTGTAGGCCAAAAGCGGACTTTTGCATAATGAACACTTACGCAGCCGCATTTGTGCGGCTGCTGACACCGGCGGTCATGGAGAGACACGCCCTACCCTTATGCAGCAACGTGAACGCGGCTGCTGACACCGGCGGTCTCGGAGAGACACGCCCTACCCTTATGCAGCAACGTGAACGCGGCTGCCGACGACGGCGGTCTCGGAGAGACACGCCCTACCACGGTGGTGCCTTTGGCGCACCGAAGTTTGGGAAGGTGAGTGCAACAGACTAAAACTGCTTCCAGCCGTAATCAAATGTTGTACAGCATAGAAATCTTATTTTCTTAACATATCTGGCACTTGCATGGACTCCCGCAGTTTTAATAA
>JAAYNR010000097.1 GCA_012520735.1 Lentisphaerota bacterium
GGCTGTGCGGCAGAGCCGCACAGCCGCCCCGGCCTGAGCAGGCGCTCGGGGTTCCCAGGGGCATGGCTGATGGATCAGGCTGCCGGAGAGAGGGGCGCTACTTCTCTGCCCAAGGCATGCCTAATACAATTTAGGTGTCATTTGTTTTCCTCATACTCTGACACAAATGATGGCTTTAGGTCGGGGCGGAGTTTATGAACCTTCTCTCTGAGTTCCCAGGCACTATTTATCGCCAATCCCAGCAGCATTAAATTGGGCTTTGTTTCCAATTCTTCGATTTCCCTCACAAGTTTGGCTGATTGATCAAGGCAATCAAGCGCCTGCGCCAACAAACATTCCAGTGAATCCAAAGTTGCCATTTTGGTTACTCTCCGTTATTGAACATTTTTTCCTATGACGAGAGGAATAATACATTCGTGAAGGGGAAAAGGGAAGAGAGCTCTCCTGCTTTCGTGCCATAGGTCGGTGACCGGGGAGTGAAAAGAAAGAAAAAAGGGGGGCGGTGAGAGATTTTGCGACCACGGAGTGGACGTAAAGAAGTGGTTAAAAGGGTGGGATCTGGGGCTTGCGGATAGTGTCTCACAGAGGCACAGAGGCATAGAGGGCACGCTGGCGAGGATAGAACACGAGTAAACGGAGGTGGGGGGGGCAGAGAAGCAGTGTCAAAAGAAGTCAACAATTCTAATTTTGAGCAAAAGGTGGAGCCAAAATCGAAATCGGTATCGGTACCGAATTATGTCCTTTTTATTCGATTTCGATACCGATGAGAGAAACCATAATTAGAATTGCTGCAAGGGGTTGCAAAAAGGGTTGACTTTACTCCTCCTCTCGCATAATGTATGCCCGTAGCGAGGCCATTTACGCCCAAAGCACCGCAGCTGTGGGGCGGCATGTGTTGGCGGCGGTAAAGAGAAAGGGTGTGGGGGAGTCTTAGAACTCCACATTTTCACGTAAACGAGGTTAAGGAGCGAGACATGAAATACGTTCGGTTGATATTGGTAATTGCCTGTGCATGTGTATGTCTGACGGCCTCTGGCGTTGCGCCGGCGGTTGATACGGCTGACAATATCATTTTGGCGTTATCTCGCAATAAAACGGATGCTGCTCAATTAACGGCCCTTAAAATGGCGCTTTTTGATGTTCATGATGTGAATACAAAGTGTATCTATGGCATGATATATTGTCTGGGGTCATTAGCCACGGGTGCGACCGATGCGGGGATGGTAACGCGCACTCAGATGCTTCGCGCTTATGCGGGCAATCAGATGGTAGCTTCAGCCCTCTCCGATGCCAGCATTTCTGATGAGTGCCGAAGCTGTGGTGGTCGTGGCGAGATGGAGACCCAATGTGCCACTTGCCGCGGAAGTGGCGCATGTACCGCATGCAGAGGCACAGGTAAGAGAACTGAAGTAAGTACGTTTAGCGCGCCAATTTGCCCTGCGTGCGGCGGTCAAGGCACAGAGCGTTATAGAACAAGCGGTTATAAGCACGGGCGTGAGACACGTCTATGGAGGCATACTGGTAATCAATGTATGCGTTGCGGGGGGACTGGTAAGCTGGGCACGAGCACCGTAAGCTGCCTGACTTGCAGAGGGTCTTCGAAGTGCCGTACTTGCGGTGGATCTGGTCGGGGCAGGGCTCCCTGTAATATCTGTAATGGCACACGCTATGTGTTGTCTCCACGAAAATGCGATGCGGCATATCAAGCTCTTTTAGCCAGAACCGCCGCACCGCTTATGGCGGCAAAGGCGCAAGCAGAAGCGGAAAAGCAAGTGGCCATGCATGCTGAGTCACTCGTAGCTGCAAGCGAAGTGGCGAAAGCACACCCCCGGCAGGAAGCCGTTTCACCAATCCTTGTGAAAAAGGATACCGTGATGTCACCTTCTGCCGCCGGGCAAGAACAGGTTGCCGCAGGCAAGAAGGCGACACAACGCTACTCATTTTCGCACTCAATGATTTTATTGGGTGCTGTTGCCGTTGCGATGGTCAGTGGCACGGTGTGGCTTATTAAAAAAGTTGTGTGACAGGGGAACCAACGTAACGCAAGTTGAGCGCAATAGTTCGTAATCATTGGTCAGGGGCGAGCCGATGGCATCTATTCAGAAGATAGAGAAGTAGTGGGAGGTGGGGGGGGGACAGAGAAGTAGTGGTACTTAGAGGTTCTCTATGTCAGGAAATGTTGAGTTATTGATGGATGTGTTAAGAGATGGCCAGGCGAAGAAAAACAGCTAAGAAAAAGAGAGCACGTAGGTTGGTAATGAAACGGCTGTGGCGTTTTGTGGCGGTGTTAGTTGTAGTCTCGCTGGTTGGATCAAACTGGTTTGTCCATAAACCAGTTGAGTGGCGCGATACCATCACGGTTAACTGGCCGGGTTGGCTACGATACCACATTGAGAGCTTTGGCAATGCCTGTGCCGATTATACCGACGCTCTGGGGATATCCGGTAGTGACGCTACAGTAGCACTGCCGGTTTATAAGTCTCCACACCCTTTTGCTTTTGCCGGTGAGCCACGAATTGTTGCCGGTGGTCCAGCGCCAACAGATATTGTGGTGTTACAGAGAGAGGCTTTTGTGGTTGGTTGGTCGCCTTCGTTACGTCATCCCGTATGGGTGGCCTACCGGATACCGCCAACAGATAGCCCATACAAATTAGCACGGCCGTCGGGATTTACCATGGATCGGAGAGCACCTAACTCACCCCGTTCCGGCGACTACACTAATAGCGGTTACGATCGCGGTCATTTGGTTCCAAACCACGCAATTGCCAGTCGTTTTGGCAAAGAGGCCCAGCGCGAAACATTTATGATGTCGAACGTGGCTCCACAACGTCCCTGGCTTAACCAGGGACCTTGGGCTGACATTGAGCGGCGGGCGGCTGATGATTGGCCACGGCGTTACGGTGAAGTGTGGGTTATTACGGGGGTGGTATTATCGACAAACAGTCCAGTTGCTAAACTGGCAGGCAGTATTAATATTCCGGCAGCTTTTTATCAGATCACTGCCGCATTGCACAAC
>JAAYNR010000069.1 GCA_012520735.1 Lentisphaerota bacterium
GCGTGACATAACCCGATTTCCGACACGCAACAGATCATGCACCAGCCCCGACAAAACTCACGACAAAGCTTGCGACAAAGTTTGTGTTTGCTATTAAGCCATTAACGTATAACCACACCCGCACACTGCGCTATAGTGCAGCGTGCAGGTGTTATTCAGTCGCTCCCAGCCGCAGTATCGGCAAGATCTCTTGCTGTAGAGTGGTGCTTAAATCAAACAGGGCAAAGCCGGGACAACCCACCTCACGCAATACTTTTATCTGGTCTATTGTCTGCACCGCATTTAACCTGCTCTCAGCCGCTGTTACTCCTATGCCGGGTATGATGCGCTTCGCCTGATTTTTATCACGAGTCTGTTCGGTCACAAACTGACGGAAAGTCTCGATGTTCTCTGTGTAGTTCATCGGCATTACATAGTCAACCAATGAGCTGCGTAACCACGCCTCCCAATCCTGACCAACAGCGTCGATGCACGACGGATATTTACCGTAAACAGCGGCTGTCAGCAACTTGCCGGGAGCCTGAGAACGAACCGTTAAGCGGGCTTCAGCAACAAATTGCTCAACTTGTGCCGCGCGCCAGCCGATAAATGCCATGCGCTCGGGGCCGCCCCATTTAACATCTGCCGGCCACTCTTTCACTTTTCGTTTCATGTGCCGCTCAAAGCGGGGCCGGGCCGCACTCCCCAGACTGCTTGAGAAGTCGGGGTAGCGGACAAAATCGAGGTGAATCCCATCAGGCTTATAGCTTGTTGACAACTCCCGCACGGCCCGTACAAGGTAGTTACGTACATCAACGGCTGAAGGGTCTAGCCATGGTAAGGCCTGCCCTGCCTCACTAGTAAGCAGCCAACCCTTCTCACGGAATATCTCCAGCCGTTCAGCCGTAGCGCGCTCAGTGCTGTAACAGAGCAGCCAGGCGTGAACCCTGATCCCATGGGGCCGGGCAGCAGCAAGACACGCCTTTAGCTGATCGCCTTGTTCGATCATAATTTTCGATTGCGGCAATACTCTACTGTCGTAGTGAGCAAAAGCCGCACCACCAACATTAACCATCAGATCGGTAATCCCGGCTGCTTTCAACATGGCACAGGTCCTCTTCCAGTCACCCGGATAGAGCCCCATGCCGGAGTGATCCCACACTGCCCGTATCTCACCCTGTCGTGCGGTTTGCAATAACCCATACCCCTCGCGCATTCTGATCTGCACCATCCTGGCTGCCTCCCACGCTTCGCGTCCAGCACCTTTTGCCAGATGAGCCCCCGCTCTACCCTCCCAGTCGATAGCCGCTTGCACTGCCGCCGCCACTCGTTGCTGCCGGGCCGGATTGCCAAGCTTCGCAGCTGCCTCCCCAAGTGCTGCCGGCGAAGTGTAAGTCCCGGCACACCGTGCCAGCGGCAACAGCGTCCGTGTCGCTTTAGCCCACAGTGTAGGATCTGCCGAAGCTGCCAGTGCCAGTAGCAGACGACTCTTTGCCTCGGCGTCGCCATCAGCCAGCAACACGTGTGTCATCCAAAAACCGGTGCCCGAGACAAGCCAAGCAGCTTCATTGAGCTTGCCCTGACGATCAGCCCACCAGGCTAATACCGAGGAGCGCCCCTTGACCGCCTCTGCCACCATTAGATTAGGCGACGACTGCACAATCTCGTCGGGCACCCCATTGGGACGAGTCGCCACAAATTTCATCGTCGCCCAGCGTCCCGGAGGATCAGCCCGACGATAACCACTGATCTGCACCCCCATCAGATCTGCCAGTGCCGTCGAAGCCGAGTAACAGACGATCAAACGCCCTCCACCGGTCGTGAACTTACGTAATGCCGTCATCTGCGCTGCTGTCGGTTGCGACATATACACCAGCACCGCCACCTTATACCCCTGCAGTTTATCATCCAGTGCCGTGTCGTTTTCGAGCTGTGCTGTCAGCCCCACTTCACGGTACCAGCGCACCACATGCCGTGCCAGAGCCGCCGCAAAACGTCGCTCACCCTCCGGCAAAGAATCGTGTCCATGAATTATAGCCAAATCAGCACTCTGAACAGCCGCCAGAGTCACAGAAGTAACACTTATCGCGACCATAAAAGCAAATATAGTCGCCCAAAAAGAGTAAAATGAGGTAAATTTTGACATAAACATCCCTGCACATGGTAAAAGTCGGTAAAATTGAAGCATAACATAAACCACTGTTTATAAGTAAGCTTCAATTACATATTGGCTAAAGTTCCGATTTCGGTTAATATGCCCTATTTATAAAACCATAACTGCAACTATGCACATTTTATGGGTAATCAACGCAAAACATGGCTCTCCTGGCTCTACAGGGGAAAACGGCGCCTGAAATCGGGTGCGCCACCACACGTAACAGCAGTGGGCACTTATAATGCCTCTTTCGCTGATGCGGCGTTACAGCTATTGCGCATCACGTCACAGGCAATTTGTAAAGATCCGCTGCACAACGGAGCCTTGCAGCAAGTGTGCAATGCTCTTGTAGCGTTTCATGGCGGTTTGCAGGCTCGGGTCGCCTTAATCGACGACAACCCTACCACTCCCAACATGATCCGTTTCATGGCTGCTGCAGGTCGTAGTCGTGATAAGCTGGTGCTCCAGCTTGAACACCCCTTCTCTATCAGTGATGTATCGCAAATTGCACAGGCTCTGGTGGCACGACGCAGTCTCGTTTTTCAGCTTAATAACAGTCCCTTCCTCAAACGTCGCTTCAGCCGGAGTATGGCCGATGGCTACTGCGCTATTATCCCACTCTGTGAAGGCGAAAGCTCACTGGGCGTGCTCCTGATGGCAACCTGCGAGACGGGGCTCTTTACAGATGCCGTACTGCCGCTGTTTAACGATGTTGGTGCTATCATCAGTAAGGGACTGATTGCCGCACAGAAGGAGCATGAGGGGATAGCGGCAATACAACGGCTGCAGGCTGTAAGCCGTGAGCGTGCAGTGTTGGCCGATATCAGCCAGCTCATGTTTCGCGCCGACTCCGAAGAAGCCATCCTTAATGGTGGTTGTCGTGCTCTGGTAGCGGCCGGTGGTTATGCTCAGGCTTGGGTGGTAGCCATCACAGATAACCAACCAACACTGCTCGCTTGCGGGCACGATCTCTCTTCGCACCACGCCGACTCTGCTGTCGCCCATCAGGCACACCCGCTATTAAGTGCTATTTCTGAAAACATCGTCACTTCATATCGCATTGCCGATACAACCCCACTGCAAAAATGGCTCCCGGGCATTGCCACCAAGACCGAACAGTGTATCGCCATACCGCTATGGGATGGCGCAGACCCACTAGGTTCATTTGTCATTGCCAGTACTACCACTTCTACACCACCAGCCTACGAGCTGGAGTTCCTGAAAGAGCTGGCGCGCGGCATCAGTTTTGGCATCACTTCGCTCCGCTCACGCCGCGCCCGACTGGCCGCCGAACGCAAACGCCACGAGGTCACAGAGCTGCTGCGTAACGCCATTGAGGGCTCAAACGATTTTATCTATATTATCGACCTCCAAGGGCGATATCTGCAATTTATCAATTATAACGGCTTACGCCGCTATGGAGTCGACCCTACTAATGTCATTGGCCGAACACCGGCGCAAGTCTGGGGTACTGAAATCGGGCGTCAGGAGCATGATCGCCTCCACCAGATATTGGCGCGCGGTACGATGGTGCAGGCAAATCATATTCTCACTGATAAGAATGGTGAAAAACGACATTTTTGGGTCATAAATGGACCACTCCGCAGCGAAGACGGACGTCTGCAGGGTGTTTTTGGAGTGTTGCGTGATGTCACCGACTTCCGTCGCGCTGAACGGGTATTACGCATTAACAGCGAGCGCCTCGAAATATTGCAGTCACTAGTCAATCACGATTTTGAAAGCGAATCAGAGCTGATCCGTACCGCTATGGCCGAGATCATCCGCCTCACCGACTCTATCGTCGGCTTTTTTAATATCGTTGAAGGCAGTAACCTCCGCATCCATATGCAGGTGCGCCGCGGCGGTGAGATCATCGATGCCCCCTTCCTCCCTAAGCCAACTATCCTCCCCGTTAAATCTACACCTTGGCTCGAGTGTGCCACTGAAGGCCGTACCCAGGTGGTGAACAGTGGGGTAATCCCCTTTGGTGACGACTCTATCCGCCTCACCATGACACGCTTTGCCTGTGTCCCCGTCATGGTTAACAACAACGTACAGGTGTTAGCCGGTGTCGCCAACAAAGCCGACAATTATGACGAGATCGACCTCCAGCAGATACAACTCTTCATGGATAGCCTCTGGCAACTGGTGTTACGCCGCCGCGCTGACCAGCAAAGCCACCTGCTGCTGGCCTCTAATGAACAGTCGATGAACTCTGTTTTGATCCTCGATGCCACCGGCATAGTCACCTATGTAAATCGCTCTTTTGAAGAGATGAACCGTGTACGCCGCGAAGAACTCCTCGGCACCAGTATCGCCTCACACAGCTTCCGCACCATGGTTGGTAGTGATACCTGCAACTACCTAACCAACGCCCTCAACAGCGAAGAGGTATTTACCGGGGAGCTCATCAAACGCCACCCCGACGGTACCTCCATAATATGTGAAGGCAGCATCTATCCAGTCCGCAATAGTGCCGGTGTTATTACCCACTACACCTCAGTGCAACGTGATGTCACCGCTGAGCGCGACCTGCGCTCACGCCTGGAACAATCGCAAAAACTCGAAATGGTCGGCCACCTAACCGGCGGTATCGCTCACGACTTCAATAATCTTTTACAGGTTATCAATGGCTATGCCGAATACCTCCTCCATATGATCCCGCCCGGAGGCACACACCGTGAAGAGATTCAGGAGATCTTTGATGCCGGCCAACGCGCCTCGCAGGTGACCGGACGCCTGCTCGCCTTCAGTCGCAAACAGGAGACTCAACGTAAACAGATAAACATCAATCTGTTGATTCAAGATTTCGAGAAAATGTTACGCCGTGTTGTCGGAGAGACCATTGAGTTCTGCGCTAACCTCGATCCACTTGTGCCCGACTGTATCGTTGATGTCAGCCAAATTGAACAGGTGCTGCTTAACCTCACCGTCAATGCCCGCGATGCCATGCCCGATGGCGGCACTTTCACCATCTCTACCGAGACACAAACTATCGACCCCATCCAAGCCGCCGCTCTTAAAATGACTCCCGGTGAAACAGTGGTCATCACAGTACAAGATACCGGCACCGGAATGCCTCCCGAGGTTCTCGAACAACTCTTTGAACCGTTTTTCACCACCAAAGCCAGTGGTAAAGGGACCGGCCTCGGTCTGGCAACTGTCTACGGTATCATTGCACAGCATAAAGGACATATCAGCTACACCTCACAGCCCGACACCGGGACTTGTTGCCGTATCATCCTGCCGGCCAGAAGTACTGCCGCCAATGTACCGTCAGAGAAATTGGTTAAGCACACTACCGACCTCCGAGGCGACGGCCAGTGTATCCTGATCGGCGAGGATGAAGAACAGGTGCGTCGCATCATGGCACAAACTCTCATCGCCCACGGCTATACCGTGCTGGAAGCCATCGATGGCAATGAGGTGATCGATATCTACAAAGCCAACAGCGATAATATCGATATGATCATCTGTGACATCTGCATGCCTAACAAAGGCGGTATTGAGATGGTTGAGGAACTCACCAACTATGGCCGCAAGCCGCCGATTCTGTTTGTCACCGGCTATGCCGACCTCGCTGATAACTTCCATACCGGTGATGACAAAAACGAACTCCTTATCAAGCCTATCGCCACGCGTGACTTGTTGCAACGCGTCAAAACACTACTGGCAACACGTTGAGAGGTGGCAGTGCAAGACTTTGAATCACAGAAAAACACCGCTGAAAAGCTCCTCGCCGGCTCCGCTGGTCTGGCTCACCTGATGGGTATTGGCGGTGTCGGTATGGCTGGTCTGGCTCGTCTCTTAGACGCACGCCAATGGCAGGTGAGCGGTTGCGACCTCTCACCCGGCAGCCGCACTGCCAAGCTCGCTGCCACTGGTATCACTGTTGCCGCCGATCACTCTGCCACACACATCACCCGGCTTGCCGCTGCCCAAAAACAAGGGATCGCCGCCACCCTGATCCGCAGTACGGCTGTACCCCCAGACCACCCCGAAGTAGCCGCTGCCCGTGCCGCCGGCCTCGATGTCCTGCAACGTGGTGCTCTTCTAGCCGCAATCGTCTCAACCCACCCGCGCAGTATCGCCGTGTGCGGGGCTCACGGCAAAACCACTACCACCCTCTTCACTACACGCCTCCTCCATAAAGCAGGCTTGGGAGTCGAATGGTGCATCGGCGGCGAGGCAGCCGCTCTCGGTGAAGTCGCAGGCTCACTCGGTGACCCCACCACTGCCTGGCTTGTCGCTGAAGCCGATGAGAGCGACGGCACTCTGGCTCTTTACCGCCCGCAAGTCGCCGTCCTCACAAATATTGATGTCGACCATCTCGAACACTTCTCCGGTATGGCCGAATTAACAGCCTGTTACCGTCAAACTGTCAGTGCTGCCCGGCGTGGCGTAGCCTGGTGCGCCGACGACCCTCTAGCTACCTCACTCTGTCACAATCTGCGTGGCCTCTCCTTCGGCTTTGGTGAATCCGCTGCTATCCGCGCCGCCGATATCGAATGTGGCTCCGCCGCCAGCAGTTTCACCCTCTATGTCCACAACTCCGCCCTAGCACGCATCACTATCGATGCCCCCGGCCAACACAATATCCTAAACGCTCTGGCCGCTCTAGCCGCCGCAGCTCTGGCCGGAGTACCACTAGAGACCGCCGCCACACTCCTCAGTGCCGCCTGCAGCGAACTCCCCCTGCGCCGCTTTGAAACTGTCACCCACCTGCACGGCTGCCGTATAGTCGCCGATTATGCCCACCACCCGCGCGAAATAGCCGCCCTTATAGCTATGTCACGTCCCGCCACCAACGGCCAACTCTGTGTTATCTTTCAGCCACACCGTTACACCCGCACTCTCGCCCTGCGCGACTCCTTTCCCCCCGCTTTTGATGGCGCCGATCTGGTCGTACTACTCCCTGTTTTTGCCGCCTCGGAGAGCCCCATACACGGTGGCGAAAGTGAAGACCTCTACGCTGCCTTCCGCCACCTCCGCCCCAACACCCGAGTTATCCTCGCCTCTTCGGCCACTGAGGCCTGGCACGCCGTACAGTCCCACCTTACCCCCGGCAACATGCTACTCCTTACCGGGGCAGGCGATGTCATCACCCTGGCCGATAACGCCCGCGCAGCCGCTGCCACACCACCACCTGACTTCGTCATACCCCATGCCACCCCCATGGCTCCGCTGGGGTCGCTGACCACCCTTGGCACCGGCGGTACAGCCGACTGGCTGGCCGATGTCACCACCACCGCAGCTCTTCGCGAGGTCATTCAAGCCGCCGCCAAAACTCGACTCCCCCTCTCTATCTTCGGAGCCGGTGCCAATACCCTTATCGCCGATAGCGGTGTCCGCGGCGTGGTGATCCGTCTATGCGGCCCCAACTTCAGCACTTTCACCATAACCACCCCTAACACCGTTGAGGTCGGTTGCGGCCTGAAAGGTGCCGCTCTCCTCAGCCTACTTCAGGAGCATGGCTTAAGTGGTCTCGAGTTTCTCGATGCCATCCCCGGTACAGTCGGCGGCTGGCTCGCCATGAATGCCGGGGCTCACGGTGGAAATATCGGCAACCACGTCACTGAGATTGAGTGTTTGAGCTTTTGCGGAACAAACACTATACTTACCCCTTCACAGTGCGGCTTCAGCTACCGGAATTGTCCGGGACTCGAAGGAAATATCGCCCTGAAGGTGAGACTCTCGCTTAAGCGGGCCTCGCCGGAAGAGATTGCCAATCGCCGCGCCACCTTCCGCCAGCGTCGTGTCGCGCTGGCAGGATTGCGCACGGCAGGATCAGTTTTCCGCAACCCCGCCGGTAACTTTGCCGGCAAATTGCTGGAAGACGCCGGCTGCAAAGAGATGAGCGTAGGCGGCGCATATGTTTGCGCCCACCACGCCAATGTCATTGTGGCTGCTAAAGGCGCTACAGCCTCCGATGTCGCAGCACTGCTTAATATGCTGCAGCGTGAGGCCAAACGACACAGTGGCGTTACTTTAACACCAGAGATAAGGATTTTACGATAATGGCCAGAAAATTTAACCATATAGCCGTCTTGATGGGGGGCACATCCAGTGAACGTGAAGTCTCCTTGCGCTCAGGTCAGGCCGTGGTGCAGGGGCTGAATCAAGCCGGCTATCAGATAACACCTGTTGTGCTTGATACCAACTCCATCGACTCTCTACCCAATACCATTGATGCCGTCTTCATTGTCCTCCATGGCGGCTATGGCGAAAATGGCACCGTTCAGGCCGATCTTGATAAACGGCGCATCCCTTACACCGGCCCTGGCAGTGCCGCCAGCCGCCTCACCATTAATAAAGCTGCCACTCAGCAGACCCTCGCCAAAGCCGGCCTCCCCATACCACCAAACGAACTGCTCTCCGCCACCGCCACTACTACCGTCATCCCCTATCCCGTTGTCGTTAAACCACCTTGTGACGGCTCCAGTGTCGGCATTTCGCTGGTGCCTGAACCCGCAGCCCTGCCGGCCGCCCTCACTTTGGCTCGCCAACATGCCCCTCAAGGCGAGGTTATGGTTGAAGCCTATATCCCGGGTCGTGAGTGGACTGTCGGGGTTCTGATCGACCGCCCCCTCCCCGCCGTGGAGATCTGCGCCCCTAACGGCTGGTACGACTACCATGCCAAATACAACTCCAATACCACCCGCTATCTCTTTGCCGATAACGCCACCGACCACACCACCGCTGCCCTATGTCAGCAACTGGCTCTCAAAGCTTTTGCCGCTACCGGGTGTCGGGGTTACAGTCGCGTCGACTTTAGGGTCACACCCGAAGGTCACCCTTTTATCCTCGAGATCAACACCGTCCCCGGCTTCACCGCTACCAGCCTACTCCCCAAAGGAGCGGCACACGCCGGCATTAACTTCCCCGAGCTCTGCGCTACCATCATTGAGACAGCGCAATACGATGAGCACACCTAAACCGGAGCCGCTTTAAGTGAAAAAGCATAGAAACAATAAACGCAGTGTAATCAAACTAAACCGCCTCACCAAACGGCCACGCGGCACTACCCTCTCATGGGATAAAATCCGCCCCTGGATCTCTGTCGCCGTCACTCTCGTTGCCGCTATCTTTCTCTTGGCCGTTGTCCCATGGTTCTTCCATCAGGTCGTCTTTGTTACTAATAAAACCTTTGTCTTACGCTCTTTCGATATCAAAGGCGGAGAGACTTTCACCCCCGCTCTGCTCGAAGAACTCCTGGGGCGTGGCGACCAGCCTTTGCGCCTCGGGTCACCACTTTTTGCCGTTGATATCGTAAAAAAACAACGAGACTTTCTCAAGTCTGCCGACCAAATTCGCGACATCACCATCACCCGCCTCCTCCCCGATACACTCAAAGTCCGCATCATCGAACGACGCCCCATCATCCGCGTGGATGCCAAAGACGGACTAGTTGCCGATGAAGAGGGCGTTACCTTTGTCCGCTACCGCGGCACATCCGACCTCCCCCTGCTCACCGGTGTTGAAGGGTATGACACCTCAATCGACCATAACCTAACCAGTATGGCTCTAGCCGCCGCTCACCTCGTCGCCTTTCTGGAAGATCAGCCATTCCGTATCCCCATCACCTCTATTGATGTCTCGCATCTCGACCACCTCAAACTGACTTTAATCGATAATAAACAGGTGCTCCTCTCCTGGCCGCAAATGCTTAACCCCGACGGAGGCTCCAAAAAAAGCCTCCGCCAAACACTTGAAAAACTGGCCCAGGCACTAAACACCGAAGATGGCCGCAATCGCCTCTTCTGGAATGCCACTGTGCCTGGCCGCATCTCTGCTGAGTAACGTAAAATACGGAAGGACTATTATGGCAATGCCTCCTATAGTGGCGGTAGAAATTGGTACTACCAGAACAGTCGTGGCTGTCGGTGAGTGCGACACCTCCGGTAACCTCAACCTTACCACCATCGGCACCGCCCCTACTACCGGTGTCCGCAAAGGGCAGATCGTCTCGATCGACCAAGCTGAATCAGGCCTCTCCACCGCCTTGCGTCAGGCCGAACAGGGTGGCCTTTTCACTATCCGTCAGGTAATACTGGCCATCTCCGGTGCCCATATCCAAAGTGCCGTTAATGCCGGCAATATACCCATCCAAGGTCGTGATAACATCATCACTCAAGATGATGTCGATGAAGTTTACGATATCGCCTCCTCATTACGTCTCGATCTCTCTCGTAAACCGATCCACATCTTCCAGCAATCTTTCTCCATCGACGACATGACCGGTATCGGCAATCCCGTTGGTATGACCGGCAGCCAACTCGCCAGTTCAGCGCTGATCATCCATGGTGCCAACACCCGCTTCGAAAACGTCGCATCTGTCTTCCGCCGTGTCTCGGTTGAAACACGCGACACCGTCTTCGGCGTCTGCGCCGCCTCACTGGCCGTCCTCTCACCCGAACAGAAAAAAAGCGGCGTGCTCCTCATCGACCTCGGCGGCGGTACCACCAACTATGTTGTCTTTGCTAACGATGTCGCCGCTACCGCCGGCTCACTGGGTATCGGTGGCGACCACATCACCAATGACATCGCCCTCGCCTTTAATATCCCTACCAGCCAGGCCGAGGAACTTAAGATCACCGAAGGCAGCGCCACCATCGACCCCGACTCCGCTGGACGTAAAGTCATCCTCAAACAGAGCGTCGGCTTCCCCGACCGCTCAGTTGGCGTCCGCTCACTCCACACCGCCATTAATGCCAGAGTCGAAGAGACCCTCCGTGTAGTCCGTGCCAAACTCGACGAAGAGGGTGTCCTCCCCCTCCTCGGTGCAGGCGTCGTTTTGGTCGGCGGCGGTAGCCACCTGAGCCACATCACCGACCTCGCCCGCCAGGTCTTTGGTCTCCCCTGTACCATCGGCACCCTGCGTAACATCGCCTGTGCCCCCACCATCGAACCCTCTGCCGACCTGGCCATCGTTGCCGGAACCCTGATCTATGAATTTATGTATGGCGAAGGCAAGCGCCCCGGACGCGGTCTGGCCAAACATATATCGTCTCTCTGGGAAAGGATTTTAAGGAAATGAACAACAACCAAAGCCTCATACTCCTCGGCGTTGGCGGCGGCGGCTGCCAATATGTCGCTAATGTCAAACGCCTCTACGACGGCCCCTTAAATGCCCTTGGCCTCGACACCGACCAACACGCCATCGGCAACCTCGATGGCCTCCGGGCCACCCTCCTTGGCGGCCCCCGCCTTGAAGGCCTCGGCAGTGGCGGTGATCTGGTCAAAGGCCGCATGGCCATGAAAGACACCACCGAAATTGTCCAGAGCGAGCTCGAAGGCGTACGCGCCGCCGTAATTGTCACCACCCTCGGCGGTGGCACCGGCGGCGGAGCCACCCCCGAACTACTCCGCACCCTGCGTAAAATGGAGATCCCCACCCTCTGCTTTGCCCTCCTCCCCTTCTCATTCGAACCCGCCGAACGGCGCAATCTCGCCGAACGCGTCCTCCCCCAACTCGATGAAAACGCCGATACCGTCGTTGTTGTCGACCAGAGCGACCTCTGGCAACGTGCCGATGCCCTCGACAAACCACTCCCCGAAGCCCGTGAACAAGCCAGTGCCTACTTCAGCAAAGGTCTCACCCTACTGTGGCGACTCCTCTTCTACCCCGGCTTTATCCGCTTCGACCCCGCCCGCCTCCTTGCGCTCATTGCCAGCCGCGGCCGCGCCCGTCTCTACCTCAGCGAAGCCACCGGCCCCGACCGTGCCACCACCGCCACCGCACAACTCATCAACCAGATAAATCAAGCTGCTGTCAGTGCCCCACCCCGTGCCGTTATCCTGGGCATCAGCGGCACTGAAGACCTCCGTCTTGCTGAAATCGGCACTGTCATGGATCAACTCTCAACAGCCCTCCCCAAAGGATGTCGCCTCGACATGGGAACCGTCCTCACCGCGTCCGAGCAAGGCTCCCTGAACCTTGCCACCCTGCTGTTCGAAACCTGGGAAGAATCCCCCGGCAACGCCGCCATCACCGATCCCAACGCCACCACCTCTGGCCTCTCGGCCCCTAAAAAAGGACGTACACGCAACGCCGCCCGCACCAGCAAACTCGGCTACAGCACTGGTCGCGGCCGCTTCCGTGATATCGAACCCACCATTTTCAACGGTGAAGACCTCGACATCCCCACCTACATCCGCAAATACATCACACTCTAACCTACAAAACAAGGACGACCCACCATGATGACAGAAAACGACATTTTAAAAGTAATGGAAGAGACCGGTGCCCTCCTCTCCGGCCACTTCGAGCTCCGCTCCAAACTCCACAGCGACCGCTTCTTCCAATGCGCTAACGTCCTCCGCTTCCCCCGCGCCGCCGAACGCCTCTGCAGCGAACTCGTCCGCCGTATGAAAGTAGCCGGTGGTTGCGGCCGCATCGACGGTGTCCTCTCTCCCGCCCTTGGCGGCATAATCATCGGCCACGAAGTCGCCCGCGCCCTCGATGTCCCCTCACTCTTTGCCGAAAAAGAGAACAACCTCCTCACCATGCGCCGTTTTAAAATTGAACCCGGCCACCGCTACATCGTCGCTGAAGATGTCGTCACCCGCGGCGGTCGCGTCCAAGAGTGCATCGACATCATCAAAAACGCCGGTGCTGAAGTCGCCGCCGTACTCGTCCTCGTCGACCGCAGCGGCGGCACCGTAACCTACACTGACCACCCCTTCTTCAGCCTCCTCAACCTCACCCCCAAAGTGTGGGAACCATCCCAATGTCCCCTCTGCGCCGCCGGCTCCACCCCCGTCCACCCCGGCTCTTGAATACCTTTTTACTTCATCTATAAATTTCAAACATGTGGACTATATGACTAAAACTGCTTACAGCCGTAACCAAATGTGGTACAGCATAGAAATCTTATTCCCTTAACATATCTGGCACTTGTATAGACTCCCGCAGTTTTAATAAAAACGCTACGCGTTTGGAA
>JAAYNR010000261.1 GCA_012520735.1 Lentisphaerota bacterium
ATGAATTTGCTGAGCTGTGTTCTTACGCTAATGTCTCCGAAGGATTGGAATTATATTGTGTTAGGGAAATGAAATCTGTAGGACTACACTCGGATATGCGGCTTATGCCTACTGATGAGCGTTGTGGTATAGCCGTCAGGGCTGGCGCTATACCGGGTGCCTTGGCGCACGAGATAGGCCACGCCTGTAAGCTTAGTGACATTAATTATTTGTTTGACGATCTTGTGAGCGAGACGCTGTTGGAAACGCCTAACTGGAGTGGTGGACAAAACACCGGATATCATGATCCGAAATTGCAGCACCGTAACTTGATAAAACGTATTATGATGCACTACAGAGCCGAACCGACGTTGGCCGATATTCCGTATGGCGACGTGACCGGCACTTACGTGGGCTGGGGCGGGGCCAGCACCAACACCACACCCGTGACTTGCGGGTTGGACTATATGGAAGAAACAGTCGGGCGTAGCCCGAGCCATTAATTGGCTGAAAGGAGGCTTGATTATGACGGTGAGCGTTTTTGACAAGCTTACGCCTGCCACGTTTTGTGCCGTTTTGCTGGCTGTCAGTATGTGCGCGGCGGAGGGGCTGGCGGAGCGACAGTCTATTGACGATGCGTGGCTTAAAGAATACCTTGCGGGGGAATTCACCGCCATCGACGGTTACGACCGGGGCAACACCATAGGGCTTCAAAAGGTTGCCGGGGTTTCCGATGTCCAGCTGCGGCGAGTGCTGCTGGAGATTTACGCCGAAGCCGAGGCGGCGCATGGACAGGCGAAAGACCAGTACGAGCGCATGGTGAGCGCTTTGCGCCGTGAGAACGCCATTTGCGAGCTAAGCACTTGCGCTGATAGTGAAACAAAGGGGTTTCTGCTTGACATAGCGGCGGATGTTACCAAGGATGGCTTCCTTCGTACGATTGCGGTCGAGTCTTTTTTGCGTGTTGCCAACGCACAGGAGGCGAAAGATGCGTTAATGCGGTTTTTGGGCAGTGATGGGAAAGGCATCGACCCTCTCTCCGTTTATGCCCACGCCAGGGCAATTTATGACAAAGCCGACCCGGATGACTCGGCTGACGCAGCCAAACGCCGTGCCATTATCGCCGCGCTGATGGTTGCCGCAGCCAATGAAAGCGGGAAGATCGGGTTCGTGGAGGTTGACCGCATTCTTGCCATGCGCAGTGACGCTTACCGGAATTCGCACGAGAGGCTGGCGCTGCTAGAGCGGCACAGCCTTGAGCCGCCGACCAAAAATCTCTATACCGACGCCGATCTCCAGCGAGCGCTAGCGGAGATGCGGCGGCTCAAGCGTTACACATCGGTCAACACCAACGCCGCCTTGTTGTTGGCTCATGACTTCACGTCGAGCCGGACCGCCGACAATGATGATATGTGGGGCGGCAAACTGGTTACCCCATCACCAGAAGTCACGTTTGCCCCGCGCGGCTTGCCGCTCGACAACTCTCCGACCTTCCTTCGCCAAAAATGGTTTTGGTTAGTCTGCTCAGGTGGATTCATCATTTTACTTGTTGGAGGTGCATTTATGTACTGTAAAAGGCAAAAATGAAGCTGTTTATGCTTGTGAATGATTTGAGCGATTATGACGAGTTCTTTGACATCGGCTGGGTTCACATTTACGACTGCGGCCCACCGCAAACCAACATCCTCGCTGCCGCCGATCTCCCCGACCACACGCCAATCACGCTGGAAGAGACCGAGACGCTCCACCACTGTGCCAAGACAAACCTGAATGTATATGTCGGCTTCGGCCACAACAACGTCAACACCAGCAATCTGGTCTTAATTGCCACTCACACGGAAGAGTCCTACCAGCGCACACAACACTGTCTGGGCGTGGTGTGGGCTGAGAATGGTTCTCTTGATCTCGCCTCCCTTCTGGCCGATAACGCCCTGCCATACCTTGACCAAATATGTTTCACCACCAATGGTGCAACCGTTGCCGGAAATATACTGCAATATGCCAGCAGCCCTCCAGACGATATGGCACCGGCAATATATGCCATCAATGTGGTTCGCTTAGCGGACGCAGCGATTCTGGATCGGTTGTGGCTGGTTGTGAACAGCTCACTAACCAGAACGGTTTTCAACGCATGCTATGAGCAAAATAGTGCCAACATGAACTGGGTTCTGACTTTGCCGTCCCCTTACAGTACCATTGAACTGAATCAAGAGGGACAACCGGTTGACCCTGAGCCCGGGGCACCTAATCAATGGGCCGGACCAACCCGTGTGGCAACATTTTTGCACCATGACGCCGCCTATGAGATGCGCACGGCAAACCAAGGCGACCATGGGCATCAGGCGATGTACGATGCACAAGGAAATTTGATAACCAGCACTATTGCCGCCGGAACGGCTGACAGAGAGCGGCCTATCCTATTCTGGGGAATACCAAATTGGACAAATCATAGAAATGTGGATGTTCGGCCATTCATCCGAGCATTGCAATTGGACGGTAACCCGGTATTGCCTAACAGTCAAAATGTCCCAAGAAACTTAAACCGACCTTGTATCTATCAGGGAACCCATGCAGATCAATACATCCAATGCCGCCCCATAACACCAACCGGAACCATACCGAGGCCTTAATTATGAAAAAAACCATCATTATGCTAACCATTCTGCTCACAACTTTATTAAGAGCACAGACATCCTTCACTGTAGGCACAAACAGTGTCCCGGTCATTTTTGAGGATGCACAACTCAGCCAAACAAACAGAGTATTGATCTGTAATGATTTAAATAGAGTTTTCGCGTTTGAGTCCAATTTCACCAACTTGATTAACTATTATGACACTCCAATTGGCGATATTATTGGTAATCTCAAGATGGTTGCTGTAAATGTCTATCCCTTTAAGGTAATACCAAGCATAAAAAATGTAGGAAACCAATACGCTTTGAATATTCGTTATAATATTTCCGGATGCTACCTCAAATGTTTCAATGATATGGCATCGCAAACCAATTTATTACAACAGGCTGATGCGTTTGTGGCTATGTTGAATGCAGGTGGAGCCGTGAATTTAGCAGCCGAGCAAAAAGCTAAATTATGCTGGGTGCCAGAGGGATATGACCAAGGCACTCCCGAACAACACTCAGTCTTCGCCGGCTATCTTTCTGATTATGTGTTTTATCCACCAAGTATTCTTAGTGCGGAATGGCTTGAAGTAGACTTATATCCAGGCAAGTATCTTTCAATGGGTGTTATTGCTGCACCGAAAAATGATCTTTCAAAAGTTTTTGATATGCCTATCGTCTATGATGGTACGCAATGGCGTTTTGTTCGGCTGTGAACGATGTTGACTGCAATGATATCCGAGCATATGCATACAAGCCAGACAAACAGAGTATTGATCTGTAATGTTTTTTTGCCCCCTCTTCTGCCTCCTTCGGGTACTTTGCCCTGAAGACCGCCATCCCCGGCGGGAGCACTCACCTTACCCACTGTACGATAGGCATCCTGCCTGTCTCGGGATAAGCATTAGGCACGGTTAAAAAAGGAGGTTAAAAGTGTTTTCTGAATACTGGAGACTGACTTCTGAACACTTGCCGCAGTGCACTCAGGTGCGCTGGGTAGCATCAGCGTAGAGGGTGAAGAGGTGGGCGACGCGGTCGGCGTCGTGGTTGAAGGCGCGGCCGTAGAGTTTGTCGACCAGGGTGTCGAGGCGGAGGTGGGCCTTGGAGAGCTCGGGCGGCATGGTGAGGGGGTCGTAGAGGTCGGCCAGGGAGCTG
>JAAYNR010000100.1 GCA_012520735.1 Lentisphaerota bacterium
GCCGGAGAGGTGACCACCCTTAACCAGAACTGCGGGAGTACCTATGGAGAGGATCTTTTCAGCAGCAGTCATCATATCGTCACGGTTGTCTATTTTGATACCGGTGAGAACTTCCGCCTCGGGGATGTTTGGCGTAACAAGTGTTGCCAGTGGCATTAGTTTGGTGCGCAGGGCTCCGATGGCACTGTCTTTAAGTAGTTTATGCCCACTCTTGGCCACCATGACGGGATCGAGGACAATCTGTTTGATTTGTGCCTGACGCAAGCGGTCGGCAACTACACTGATAACTTCTTCCGATTGCAGCATCCCTATTTTGACAGCATCCACACCGATATCGCTGAGAACCGCCTGGAGTTGATCGTCAACAAACGATGGTGGCACATCGTAAATGGCAGAGACCCCGATGGTGTTCTGCGCTGTCAGAGCTGCAATAACACTCATGCCATAACACTCCAGCGCAGCAAAAGTTTTGAGGTCGGCCTGAATCCCGGCACCGCCACCGCTGTCAGATCCGGCGATAGTCAATACACGTCGATAAGTTTTCATTTAATCCTCCTCACAGCAAAGGAGCCGGCGGCTCCGTAACGAGGAGGATGGTCTCAGAAGATACCACACTACAGACGGGCACTCCGACTCCCTACGGCGGTGTTAACCGCATCAGGTTCATAGGGTTTTCCAGTATGGAATCTCAGCGGCTTCTGTTTTTAAACAAAAGGCAGCTCCCCTGTCGAAAAGAACAAAGATACAGCTATATTGTTATTACTGCAAGTGCTAAAACGACGTATTTCTCCGAAACAAGGTTGAATGATGAATACACATAAACAATCATTAATCACGGAATACGCAGAATATATGGAACTCAAGTTGCTGGGAAGAAACCACGAATGGACATAAATGGGCACGAATGGAGGCAGAAGAAAAATGCCTTAATGGCAGCCGCATGCGGCTGCATGGCCGTTGCCGGGGGAGGATTCTCACCGAGGCGCGGTGGCACGGAGAAAGATTGTGACGCCAGCATCTTGCCAAGGATACGGCGTCTAAAATTCAGAGTCAAATAGGAAGAGGCTGCTTTAATTGCAAAAGGTGCTATAAATGGCTAGGTATACCGGCTTACACCGGCCAAGTTTGAAGTTGCCAAGCCTGTTCCCAGAAGAGCCACTCATAGCGTATGCCAACAACAAACGCTTTGACAGCACGTTGACGTGCTGAATCATCAGCTTCATCGCTATAACGTTGTAATCTGGTAAGCAATTCGCTGATATAGGTATCGAAATGTGGATCGCTGTACATATGGAGCCAATCGGCATAAGGGTGTGTAGCAGGCACGCTGCCGAGTTCAGCTAACAGTGCTCGTCCGATGGCGATATAGAGCCAGGGGCAGGGGGTAAGGGCTGCAACAGCTTCAACCATTGATCCTCGTTGTGCCACGGCGATAATATGATCCTGATAGGCACGATTATTCAGGGTAAGTTCCAAGTTGGCGATGGTGGTGGCATCGTAGCCGAATTTTAAGCCATAATTGGTGTGGAGGCTGCGTTCTGTAACCAGAGCAATGCGCGCTGAGTCGATAAACCAGAGCATATCATCCGGTGTGGTACAGCGGACAGCGACCAGCGAGCTGGCAGCGGCGTAAGCTTCGAGATAACGTGCATCCTGCATCTGGTAAAAGCGAAATTTGTCAGGGGAGAGGGAGCCGTCAATTATTCCCCTGACAAAAGGGTGGTTAAAAGATGCATTCCAGGCAGTTGATGCTTTATCAAGGCACAAGGCAACAAAAGGGAGAGCCTCGATATTGCCAGCAAAATCAGTGTGTTGTTCCGTCATTATTCTGTCTCCTAATAGTAGTGGAGCCGGCGGCTCCGTTACAAGGAGAATGGTCTCGCAAGAGACCACACCAAAGACGGGCACTCCGACTCCCTCCGGCGGTATTAACCGCATCAGGTTCATAGGGTTTTCCAGTATGGAATCTCAGCGGCCTACTGTTTTTACACAAAAGACAGCTCCCCTGTCGAAAAGTGCAAAGATACAGCTATATTGTTATTACTGCAAGTGCTAAAACGACGTATTTCTCCGAAACTTGCCGCACCGCAACAAGATGTAATGGCCAGTCAGAAGTTTTGTCGCGAGCTTTGTCGAGAACAGGCCAGTGGCCTTCTATACGTTGGGAACCATTTTCTTGCGTCAAATAGGCTGTTGAAAATTTAATCACGAACCGACACGAATGCGCACAGCTTTGTCCATTTTTGCTTGTGTTACTATTTTCTGCTCTGGTTGATGCAAGACACCATAGAGGTCGTCAACCCGTTTGGTAACAGGCTGCATAACAGCCTGAGCACCTTTTAACTCGAAGGTTAGCTTACTACCTTCTATCAGGCGCCAGACATCACATAAGGCTTTTGGTAGTGTCAATTATCCCTTGCTAGTTAGTGTTGCTATCCGCATA
>JAAYNR010000030.1 GCA_012520735.1 Lentisphaerota bacterium
TCCGCAGTTTTAATAAAAACGCTACGCGTTTGGAAAACAGATTTGAAAAGAGAGAGAGTTGACGATGGCTCTCAATGCTGCCTTAGCTGCTTCAACGCAACAACTTATGAGGATAGCTGCTTGAAATTCTTGTTTTTTTGACAGTAGCTAACGGGTTAGCTACTAACGCTTGACCATCTCCCCACAGTAACATAATATACGATGCACCTGCAAAATCGGTGATACCCACACTTTGCAGATACATCTAACTAACTAGAGTCACCAGCTCCAGAAAGTGACCATAGAAAGGACACCCACAATGCGCAGTTCCATACTGGCGGCGGGTCTTGTCGCCGTCGCACTCTCCGCGGCCGTTACCGGTTGCAGTAAACAAGAAGCCGGCAAACCAACCGGCCCCATTCGTCTCACCTACAGCGTCTTTTTTCCACCCACACACGTGCAAAGCAAACTTGCCGTTGAGTGGGCCGCCGAAATTGGCCGCCGTACACAAGGCCAGGTCTCCATTGAGGTCTACGCAGGAGGCGTCCTTACTAAAGCCGACCAGAATTATCAAGGTGTTGTCAGCGGCATCTCCGATCTCGGCATGAGCGCCTTTGCCTACACGCGCGGTCGTTTTCCCCTCCTCGAAGGGCTTGACCTCCCCCTCGGCTACCCCGACGGTGCCACCGCCACCCGCGCCGCCAACGCCATAACCCTCAAATACCGCCCACGTGAAGTCGACGATGCCCACATCCTCTACGTCCACGCCCATGGACCGGGCATCCTCGCCACTAAGCGTCCTGTTGCCACACTCGACGACCTCAAAGGTATAAAAATCCGCGCCACCGGCCTCTGTGCCAAAATTGTCGAACGCCTCGGTGCCACCGCTGTCGGTATGCCCCAGGGCGACACCTACGAAGCACTGCAAAAAGGGGTTGCCGATGCCACATTCTGTCCTATCGAAACCCTCAAAGGGTGGAAACAAGGCGAAGTCATCAACGCCGTTACCGAATCTCAATGTATCGGCTACACCACCGCCTTCTACGTCGCCATCAACAAACGGAAGTGGGAAGCCCTCCCTGAAGAGATCCGCGCCATCTTTGAAGAAGTCAGTGCCGAGTGGGTTCCCAAACATGGCCAGGCCTGGAACCAGGCCGACGCCGACGGCCGCGCCTTCGCCACCGAACTCGGACGTCAATTCATCACCCTCAGTGCCGACGAACAAGCCGCCTGGAAAACCCAAGTCGCGCCACTCCTTCAGGAATACTCCGCCAACTCCGCCGCCCGTGGTGTCCCCGGCGAGTCTTTCCTAAAAGACCTCCTCGCCGAAATAACCACCCCCTAACAGTGCCAGCTCGCCACCTGAGAGCCCCGAGCACCGGCTCGGGCCGAGCCAACGGTGCGCCCGCGGCGCCACCGCGGTAGGACGTGCCTCGCCGAGACCGCCGTCTTCCGCAGCGGCGTTCACGCCGCTGCGGAAGTGGTAAGCAGTAAGCTGCCAGAGATAGGCACTCACGGGAACGCAGAGCTCAGTACCTGCCACAGTACAGCGGGAGCTACCGTACCTACTGCTCATCAGGCTCACAGATCCTGCTGTACTTCCCCCGAGCCTGAGCTTCTCCGCCCTCCCTTACTCAACCCTGCGGAAATTTGGTCGTGCCGTCCATGTATTCATGGGTGAGACACACCTGATTTTCCGCAAAAGTTGCGCACTTTGCGTGTAAACACACCTTCTCTGTCCCCGGGTAAGCTAACTTGACCCTCGACTCGCAACCCTCGACCTTCGAACAGAACCACCTTCTCTCTTCCCCATTTCGTTTAAGTACATCGTTTAAGCGTAAGCGTTTAAGTGTATTAAACCATCCCCACATTCAAGCAGTCGGTATCATAGGCCCAAAATGTTGGCCGGGTATGAGTTTGCCATTCTGAACAAACCCTTCCGGACGGTCGCGCAGCCGCTCAATAAGCCGCTCGCGCCAGGCATCAACGCGCGGCTTGGCAGCGGCATCGCCGGTGAGATCGTGGAGTTCGTGAGGGTCGTTGGTGAGGTCAAAGAAGTGCTCTTGACCGCTGCCGGGCCACCAGATAAATTTCTCTCGACCATCAGTTAGTGCCTGATGATTGGGCGAGTGTTCAATGTGGATGGCATCACGCCAGGATTCTGGTGTTTCACCACGGAGCCAGGGGTAGAGACTCAGCCCATCGACCGTATCAGGGGTCTCTATGTTAAGCATATCGAGCAGTGTCGGCATGATGTCGGCATGGGTGGCCGGTGCATCAATAACATTGCCCTGTTTAAGGCCGAAACGCCGCGGTGCTGTCATCAGAAAGGGGACACGAGCTGCACCTTCATAAGCCACCGATTTACGGAAGCGGTAGTGGTCGCCGAGCATCTCTCCATGGTCGCTGGTAAGGATGATAATAGTATTTTCGAGATGACGTAACCCCTTAACGGGGTTAATCAGACGCCGCAACTGGTCGTCAACATGGTTCAGCAAACCATAAAATGCAGCGCGCATACTGAGCTGCGCCTCGGGAGGCAAGTTTATGCGCGACGAACAAACGTAGTCGTCGTGCGCCATATCAGCCGCCTGCGGTGGCTTTGCCCAATCGCCAATATAGGGCTCTGGCACACCGGTACGGAGGTAACGTTCCAGATAGAATGGTGGCGGCTGAAACGGCGGGTGAGCCGCTATAAAACCGAGCGAGAGGAAGAAAGGACGCGAAGGGTCGCGCCGCTCCATAAACTGTAAAGCGCGCTCAACTGTCCAGTTGGTGCAATGGAGGTCTTCAGGCAGGTGCCAAGGGTGTACAGTCCAGTCGTTATGCATCACCCCTCCGCCGAACCATTCATCTATGCCGTGGCGGGGATTCTGCAGTTGAAGCCATGTGTCGTAATCCTCACGCAACTCCATCCACTCAAACCCGTAACACTTCCGTTTGGGGTATTGGTGCATATCACGGCCAATGTGCACCGTCTGGTAACCGTTATCACGCAAAACACCGGGGAGGGTTGGGATACCATCCCACTCCTGGCCATCACGATAGCCAACCATCCCGTGTGTCTGCGGTATCTGGCCACGTAACATACTACGACGCGCCGCAATACAAGAGGGTGCAGCAGAGTAGAACCGACTGAAGCGGGCTCCACGGTAAGCGATGTTGTCCATGTTGGGTGTGAGCAAGACCGGATGCCCCTCACAGCCAAGGCTGTCGCCGCGATGGTGTTCAGTGTGGATAAAGAGGATATTAGGTTGCTGGGTAGTATCTGACATTTCAAGGCTCCTGATAACTGCGACTGCGCAGCCGTGCTATGCGTGACTCAATAGGCGGATGGGACGAAAAAAGACGTGCCCAGTGTTCGCGCCCGCTGATACCAAAGGCCTTCATAGAGTCGGGCAGCTCACCGGCTGAAATCCCGCCCAGTCTCTGTAAGGCCGCCACCATATCGGTGGCCGACCCCAAATAGCGCGCCGAGCAGGCATCGGCGGCATACTCACGCCTGCGTGAATATGCCATCACTATCATAGAGGCCAGAATACCCAAAATAAGCTGCATCGCCATACGGGTAAGATAATAGCCGAGCCCCACCCCACGACGTGTCCGAAAAACAGCACGATCAACCGCAAAACCTATCACCCGCGATAAGAACAACACCGCTGCATTCAATACCCCCTGTAGCAAGGTCATGGTGACCATATCGCCATTGGCCACATGTGCCACCTCATGCCCCAGCACTGCACGTACTTCAGCCCGGCTCATACCCTGCAACAGACCGGTTGAGACTGCCACCAGCGATTTATTCTTAAACGCTCCCGTGGCAAAAGCGTTAGCCGCACCATTGTAAATAGCAACTTCCGGCATCCCTATCTTAGCTTGTTGCGCCAACTGTTCAACCGTACGAACCAACCACCCTTCGGTTTCACCCTCACTCCCGCTTATCGTCCGTGCCCCTACCGACCACTTAGCCATTTTCTTCGAGAGCAACAACGAGACAAAAGCACCACCCATACCGAAAACCAGCGAGAATATCGCCAATCCACCGGTCGTGGCCGGATCAATCCCCAGTATGGAACAAACCAATGAAAGAACCACCATCAACGTTAAGTTGGTAACAACAAAAAGAAAAATACGCTTCATACACTCCACTCCTTTTAAACATTGAGACGCTATTTTGCATACTATTGACGTTGTGAGCAAGTGAAAATAAAAACAGTTGGCAAGGCCAAAGTAGTACTGTATACTACCCCTAATGCTTGTAATAGATATCTTTGCTTCAATTGATATCGTTAGTAGCTAACCTGTTAGCTACTATCAAAAAAA
>JAAYNR010000048.1 GCA_012520735.1 Lentisphaerota bacterium
CAACATTTGGTTACGGCTGTAAGCAGTTTTAGATATTAAACCCTTTTTTATGGCAAATCGGCGTAAACCATCTGCGAACGCTGATGTTCAACTACCGGCGCGCCGGGGATCATCCCCAACACTTCACCAGTGGGTGCTGTGATAGTGCAGTGTCCCCATTGGCATAAGTCGTAACCATTATCACCCAGACTGTTACACGCCACCACCGCACGCCGTTTTCGCAGACAATACTCCACTACGGCAAAAGGGAATCCCACGGTGTGCATCTTCTCAATATAGCGGGTAATCCCCTCGACACTCTCCAGCTCAGCCGCCCGCATAGTTTGAGCCATGGTGCTACTGCCGGCTGTCGGCAGAAAGACCACCTCACAACCATGACGGTCGTGCTCTGCCTCGATGGCGCGATTATTCCAGTCGGCACAGATTGCAATATTGCAGAGTTTCCCTTTGATCGTAAACGGTATCCGCTCAGCCGCCCCCGGGATAAGCCCGCTCGCCAGCTCGCGACCATTTAGAGCCAGTTTACGCTGCACCTGTAACGTCCCGTCGGCATGGGCAATCAGGTGTGAGTTATAACGGTTGGCACCGTCGCGCTCCAGAAACCCCACCAGCAGAGTTACGCCACTGCTACGTGCCATATCGCCGATAGTCCTGATCTCCGCGGCATCAGCCGGCAGTGCCTGTTCAACCGCTGCCGCAGCGATGGTTGAACCGTGCAGGACATCCTCTGCAAAAAGCAATACATCTACTCCCGCTGTGGCGGCCTTTTCGGCAAACTCCCTGATTAAAGCCAGATTCCCCGTGAAATCGTTAAAACGTGCCATTACCTGCGCTGCGCCTACTCTTAACAATGCCATTACTGCCAACTCCTATTCAAACTCTGAAACTTCAGTCCCTCTGTGTTTAAAAAACTAAAGACAAACCATACAATGTTTAAGCCAAAAATGCAATTCGTCATCCCGGCTTAACGAAAGCCTGCCAGTTTGTGGGTTTGCAGAGAGAGGAGCCAGCGCCCGCTACGGTGCCCGGCGTTTAACTGACCCAAGAGCTCAATTGTCTCTTTAATATTAAACTCCCCGCCCCGCTCACAGGGCGACAAAAAGTAGTATGCTGCTTTGATGCGGTTACGGATCTCGCGGCAAAATTCGCCGACATCACCATCCACTACAATACGCACTTCGTCGGCTTCGCCGATCATCTGATCGTCGTCATAGAGTGGACTGAACATCGCTTTGGGCGAAACAGCCACGTAATCGAACAGTCCCACCCAGGTGAGAGGCGGACGCTCCATGCCGTTTGTCTCAAGACCCAGCCAGTAGCCGCGTCCTTTCAAACGGGTTAACACCTCTTCCAAACCTGTATGGATGGTGGGTTCGCCACCGGTTACAATCACCGCCTTAACATTGAAGGCGGTGATTTGCTCGATCACCTGATTAGCCGTGAGCATCTCAAACTTGCTCTGGTCTGTGTCGCACCAGGGGCAGGCCAAATTACACCCGGCCAGACGGAGAAAGACCACCGGCATACCGGTATTGGCTCCTTCACCCTGTAACGACTCAAATATCTCAATCACTCTGAAAGTCTCTTCTATACCCATTTTACTCTCCCTGATAACGGTACTCTGCGCTGGAGTCGTCACTCTCATGAACTCGCACCGCAATTACATTGATCTCTTTGCGTAGCAGTTGAAAAATATAACGTGCCATATTTTCCGCTGTACTGCGGTATGGTAAAGAGGCGGTTTTCATCTTCCGTTGCTGCAGAAAACCGGCTATTTCACTCTCAGAGCTACTGGTGGAGTCGTAAATAAAGGCGTGGTCAAAGGGAGCTTCAACAAACTCAGCCAGAAGTTTTTTCAAGTCGTGAAAATCGATCACCATATCGCCTTTTTCATCATTCCGTTGTGCTACTTCAACCGTCACCCGATAGGTGTGACCATGGAGGTTGCAACACTCCCCGGCATGGCCATCAAGGATATGTGCCGCATGAAAATGGCATGTCTTGCGCACTGTTAACACTGCCCACCCCTCCCCTCAAGGTAGGTGGCGAGGCCGCGCTGACGCAGCTTGCAACTGGGACACGTGCCACAGCCAGCTCCAATGATGCCGTTATAGCAGGTGAGGGTTTTTTCGGCTATATATTCGAGCACTCCCAGACGATCGGCAACCCCCCAGATATCGGCTTTGGTCAGGTTCATCAGCGGTGCCTCAACGCGGAAGTCGAAATCCATAGCCAGATTTAACGTTACATTGCACGATTTCACAAAAATATCACGGCAATCGGGATAGCCGCTGAAGTCGGCCTGACACACCCCGATAATTAGCTCGCTGATGTTGCGGTTTTTGGCATAGATCGCCGCAATCAGTAAAAACAACATATTGCGCCCGTCAACTACCGTATTAGGACACACTGCTGTCGGCTCCTGACTGATCGTAAGGGTATTATCGAGCAGAGCACTGGTAGTCAACTCTCCATACCAGTTGAGGTCAACAATATGGTGCTGGGCGGGCGTAACACCAAAGTCGGTAGCAATAGAACGGGCAACCTCCACCTCACGGCTGTGACGCTGTCCATAACTGAAAGTGATACACGCCACCCCGCCCCGACCATAGTCGTTCACCGCCTGTGCCAGACATGTAGTGCTGTCTTGCCCACCCGAAAAAATCACTACGGCCTTTTCATTTGCGATATTATCTACCGTCTGGCTCAACTCCGCCCCCCTAACCGCTGTGGCATCAAGTTGTGCCACTTAAAGCGTTCATGCGCCAACTCCACATATGGCGTGTCAGGCTGACCATAGTTACAAAATGGGTCGATAGAGATCCCGCCACGCGGCATGAAGCGACCATAAACCTCGATATAGCGCGGTGCCATCAGGGAGACCAGATCGTTGAGGATAATATTGATGCAATCTTCGTGAAAATCGCCATGATTGCGAAACCCGAAAAGGTATAGCTTTAAAGATTTACTCTCGACCAAACGCTCCCCCGGAATGTATTGGATCGAGAGCGTGGCAAAGTCGGGCTGACCCGTCATGGGACAGAGCGAGGTAAACTCGGGACAGGTAAAAGTGACCCAATAATCACGTTGCGGGTGTTTATTAACAAAAGCCTCCAGTATAGAGGGGTCGTAGCTGCCAACGGCTGCGCCCTGACCACCCCCCAATAATGTCAAACCCTCAAGCTCTCCGCTACTTCGTCCCATGACCTCTCCCTACTTAAAAGAAACTAATGACCAACAAGTGTAAGACGTTACCCACATTACGTCAATTCCCCGGTTTTCCGTAAACAGCGGGTGTACTCTGGCTCTCGGTGTGGAGCCCAAAGGGGCGACGACTTACCGCCAGTACCGGCGGTGCCTGGAGTCGTTTAGCAATGGCAAGCCCCTGATACAAACGCCACCAGCGCCGACTATCACTCACCAGCGCATCAACATCAGGGAAGATGGCGGCGACATCACCATTGTAGTTGAGTTGTTGAGCCAGAGTTCCACTCCGGTACCAGGCCACAAGCTCCTCTTCCGCTACTCCCCCGGGACGTTCCACCCAGGCGCGGAATAGTTTATCGTGATAAGGGTAGATCAGAGGATCGCCGCGCCCTTCATCAACCGCCTGGGCGGCACTCAGCTCTGCCGAAGGTTTAACGGCAAATATCCCCTCCGGAATGGCGGGCTCACTGCAGATGTGGTCGTTAAGGTAGCGCGCCACACCGTAAACATCGCCTTTCCACAAATCTCCAATCGCCGCCAGCCAGCCACAGATGTCGCCATAAAGGGTGCCGTAGCCGATAGCCAGTTCAGTTTTGTTGGTATTGCAGGAGATTACGCCACCAAAAGCCGCTGCTGCTGCTGCCAACACCCGTCCGCCACGGTCACGCGCCTGGACATTCTCCAGATCGTAATCACTTAGCGGTAAACGATCCCCACTGTGACTCCCCGGCCCGTTAAGGCGTAATTCTGCAAATTGCTGACGGGTAAACTCAACTGCCGGGGTAATCGGCACCTCGGCATAACGACACCCCAGAGTCGTAGCCAGATGGCGTGCCAGATTCCGTGTGGTGGGCGAGCTGTAAGGACCGGGAAGGTTTAGTAGCAACAGATCAGCCGGATCTATCAGCCGACTGTAAAGTAAAGCCGTCAGGGCGGAGTCGATACCACCTGAGAGACCTATCACCACCCGCTGCAGTCCTAACCGCCGCAGCATAGTGCCTGTGCCGTGAAGCAGTGCGTGTGCTGTACGCCCCGCCCGCTGTTCATCCACCGAGACCTCCCTGGAACAACTCACAGATGTAGGTTCCTTCCCTACCGCAGCATGGATAATGGCCGGCGCGCAGAGTTCAGCGGCAGGGGAGATCCGCTCTCCGCAATGATAAACACCACTCTCACCGCTGAAGATAAAAAAGACCTTTCCGTGATCCTGCACCCCCACTGTATTAACATGGCACAGCGGCAGACGGGTCGCGGTCGATAGTGCCGCCAGAGCAGCGGCAGGACTCTCCTCCGCGGCAAAAGGTAGAGCGCACGGATTGAGCAATAAAGTGGCTCCATTACCCTCCAGCTTGCGGCACAACGCTATGGCAGAGTCGCTCAAAGCATCTTCCCCAATCACAGCACCGATAGCCCCTATAGAGGTTATAAGAGGTCTCCCGAAAGTGGCGGCAGGGTCAGTACGGGCATCATAAAAGTGGAGATCCAGATAGTGTTCCGCGCTCTTGGCAATAAAGGGAACACCACTATCCGTAGTGCAAAAACGGCCATTTTCTGCGATAAAAAATCCGTTACACAGCCGCTTCGTGGTGTTGCACGGGTGGCGCACCACATTACCGAAAGCGGCTGCAACTCCCCCCCGGGTGGCATTACACACCTCTACCGCCGCCGCCTCACAAGCCGTGATAAAGGCATCGCGATGCCATAAATCACCGACAAAACGGCCAGAGATGGCCAACTCAGGAAAGACCACCAGTTTCGCGCCGGCAACCCCTGCGGCAGCTATCTCAGCCACCATCTGCGACGCATTGGCGGCCGGAGCACCCGGGATCACCTCAATTTGCGCCAGATATATGCGATTAATATCGCTACTTAACATCCAATTGCCCTTGATAGACATGTCGGCGCACTTTCTGAGTGCTGGTACGCTCAAGAGGCTCACGCCGCACACAAAGTTTACGCGGATGTTTATAGTCGGCCAAATCCCGACACTGCTCCGCCACGATCTGCCGCATCATCGTTTCAATCTCCCCCCAGCCAGGCTCATTACCACCCCGCTCTTCAGTAATAAGCTCGATATTGGGGACAACGATAGCACCTACTTTTTCGCCCGTTTCACCGTTTTCGCTGTAGCCTACCACCACTATATCGTAAACACGCTGGTCAATGGCGATAGCCTGCTCAACCTCTTCCGGATAGATATTTTTCCCTTCGCGGTTAACAATTAAAGCTTTTTTCCGTCCGCATATCGTGATGTAACCGTCGGAGCTGATCGAAACCAGATCACCGGTGCGCAGCCACTCGCCATCAAAAGCCTCTTCTGTCGCCTCGGGGTTGTTATGATACCCCTTCATCACAATCGGGCCACGAACCTGCAACTCGCCAACACCTTGTTCATTAGGCTCTGCTACACGCACTTCAATGTTAGGGAGTTTATAGCCAATAGTGCCGGGGCGTGCATCACTGGGACGCGACAACGAGACCACAGGCGAGGCCTCAGTTAAGCCATACCCCTCAATAACACCGATACCAATACTACGATACCCCTCCAGCACATAAACCGGACACGGTGCGCCACCAACAACTATCATCCGCAATTTACCCCCCAACTGGCGCCGTACCTTAGCCCCGATAACCCTGCCCATCCCCAGTTTAATTAACAGCCGTGCCACCTTGCTCTTCTTTATTTTATCATTGATCCGTCCGTACATCTTCTCAGCCAGCAATGGCACAGCCATCATAATGGTAGGCGAGGCCGCTTTACAGTCGTCTGCCACAGTGCGCAAGCTCTCCACAAAGGCGAGCGAACACCCCTGAAAGATCGGCACAATATAGTTGGTGGTAAACGAGAATGAGTGAAACAGCGGCAATACCACCAGAAAACGGTCTTTCGACGTAACTTCGCTGATCACGTCAAGACATCCGGCAGCATCACTACAGAAGTTAGTGTGTGTCAGCATCGCCCCTTTAGGCCGCCCGGTTGTCCCGGAGGTATAGATAATTGATGCCACATCGCTGCCACCCGGCTTACTGGTGGCATAGCGCCCCCCCTGTGCCGGCACTGGTGAGGCCGCCAGAAATTCCTCATAAGTCTCAGTTTTAATACCAGCCAGTGCCTCTATGGGTTCTGCGTCACCCACCACCACCACACTTTTTACAAATTTATGCTCGGGTAAAATCTCGGCTAAGGTTGCGACCAGCGGCTTACCTATCACCAGCGAAACTGCCTGGGAGTCGTGCAATACATAGGATATCTCAGGGGCACGCAATTTAGGGTCAATCGGCACCACTGTAACACCTGATGCCGCCAAACCACTGTAACACTCCACCCACTCAGGGCAGTTCTCCATCATCAATGCTACACAGTCGCGTTTAGGCTCAACGCCTAATCTGGCAAACCCTTCAGCCACACGCGCCACCCGTTGACCAAACTCCCGATATGAGAGTTCCTGCCACACACGGTCGCGCTTAAAAACCATGGCTGTAATTTCAGGTCCCTTTGCGACGGCTTCGTCAATAATGGTTCTGATAGTCATAATTTTCATCCAAATACAACGCTAATACCTGTTTTTAGCCAATGCCAAAATGCCCAAATACCAAACGTTAAAAAGTACCTTCTTTAGTTACAACGACAAAATAACATTTTTTGTCATATTGCGCCACAATAAATGCTCTTAAACTCACGCAACCCCAGAGGCAAGGAAATGCCTTAATGGAGGAGTGCCTTAATGCCTTAATATCCATGCTCGGGAAAGTAGCCACAGAAACCACGGAAGAGGGCGGAAGGAGCGGAGCTCATGCTCGGAGATTAACCACGAATGGGGTGGAAAATGCGCTGAAAGCGCAAAACATACCAGCCTTGAGCAACGCTCAAGGCTTTGATTTGTAATTGATCTCCACACTTACAGGGTGGAATTTTATTATGTAATCAGAAGGTCGCGTGGAGCGCGGCACCAAAGATAAAACAATTTTTCAGTAAATCATCGCCCTCGTAGCGCCGCGCATTGCGGTCAATCGCCCACTGATAACTGGCACTGACCGATAACTCAAGAGACTTTGTAAGTGGTGTGCGTGCCTCCAGTGAGAGGGCAAAGTGATTTGGCCCATGATGACCATCAGGGGTGTACCCCTGGTTCATTCCCATGAGCGCCATAGGGGTAAGGGTAATAAAATCTGTTACTTCATATGAGCCACTAAGGTGGACCTCTGCAAAGTAGCCCCACTGCTCCAGATTATAGCAAACCTCGGCACCAAGGGCGAGATTAGCCGGCACCCCCGAATATTCACCGCCAACTACCAGCTCGTTTTCGTGTTCACGGTCACGAAAATACCGCAGATGTGCCGCACCGGCATAAAACTCAAAATCGTCCCACTCCAAACAGTAATAGAGCCCCAGCTCAAGTTCGTCGTAACTAACATTTGGACTAAAACCGTACCATAGTTCAAAGAGAAAGTTCTCCAAAGAGGCCTCAAGGGTGGTTGAGAAGATCGACTTTCCATCAAGGTTATCGAGCCCTTCGCTCATGTAACGGCTAGTCCAGGCGAGTGAAGCACCAATCTCCAGACCTGAATCCTCTTCTTCAAATTCAACATCAGCCCCTTGTATGGGAGTTGTGTGAAAGCAGAAGGCAGTTACCAGCGCTGCAACAGCATAGAACGGGGAGCAGAGTAGTTTTTTCATCTTTATCCTTAAGGTTGTAGTGTGGCACCATTGACCTGTTTCATATACACGCCATATGGTGTAAAGTTGCGTAATTATATTTATAATAGGGACTTTTTCAACATAATTAGTGATAAAAAAAACCCGGAGCGTGCTCCGGGTTTTAATAAGCTCTCTCTGTCAGATCACTCAGGCAAGTGCAGCACGTGCCTGCTCAACAACCGCTTTAAAACCGGCTGGATCATGAATCGCGATCTCTGAGAGCATCTTACGGTTAATCGCGATCCCAGCTTTGGTCAAGCCTTCAATCAAACGACTGTAAGTGATCCCGTTTTCGCGGGCAGCAGCATTGACACGGGCAATCCACAAACGACGATAATCGCGCTTGCGCAATTTGCGGTGAATAGTGCTGAGCCGCTGAGCGCGGTCAACGGCCTCGGTTGCCTGGCGGAACTGCTTGCTGCGCCCACCGCGAAAACCTTTGGCCAGATCGAGACGACGACGCCGACGTTTACGTGAGGTCGGTGAACTTGTAATTCTAGGCATGGTTATGCTCCTGTTCCATTAATAAGTGGAAAGCATCTTCTTGACGCTTGGTTGATCGGCATCAGACGCTGTTATAATACCACGGAGATTGCGCTTGCGTTGGCGCGATTTGCATGAATTCAAGTGGGATTTACCCGCTTGAGTCCGCATAACCTTACCCGTGGCCGACATTTTAAACCGCTTAGTAGCGGCTTTTTTAGTTTTCATTTTTGGCATAGTGCCATCTCCTATCAGCAGTAACAAATACTGCATTAATCAGGTACACCCGATATCAACTGGCAAGGCAGTCAGCCCGAAAGCCCTGACCAGAAGGGGTATTTTACTCTCATTTAGTTGAGAAAGGCAAATTTAAGCAAAATCAACCGATAAAAGCAATAACAAATTGACATAAATTTTCCTGCGGCTTGACAGAAATACCAAGGCGTGGCTATATTGGTCTTAAAACGTAACTGCTTTTTTTTTGAAAAATGTTGATAGAATAGGAGATTCTGATGAAGCTCTCGCTGAAAACAGTAAGAACTCTTAAGGATAGCAAAACTATTGCTGTTATCACTCTCTCAATGCTGGTATTAAACAATGCCCTCTGTGCCGACCGTTTTTGGATTGGGGAGGGGAACTGGAACGATACCGCTAACTGGTCTGATACCTCCGGAGGGGACGGCGGAGCAACTTTACCGAGTACAGCAGATACTGCATTTTTTGATGAAAATTCCGGCGATTGTACCCTAAACATTAATATCAATGTTAAAGGTGTCTCACTTGCAGAGGGCTACTCTGGTACTATCACACAGGAAGAGACACGAAAGGTTACTATAGGAGCTTTGCACTATAGTCAGGCGGGTGGAACATTTATAGGCGGCACTAATAGCTTCACTCTTACAGATGGTAATTTTGCTTTATCAGGCGGTAAATTTATGGCTGGCGAGGCACAATCTATCACCGTTTCCCGAGATGTCATAATAGCTGCCCCGGTTTTTGAGGCTGGCAGTAGTACTTTTTTATTACGTAATACTGGTGCAACTATGCTTGTCACCAATACCGCCACTGGCAATATCAATTTTCATCAACTCTCTTTAGGTAACTATAGCGGATCAACCACACGTAACATAAATATAGCCAATGGCACAACTCTCGTGGTTCATGATAAGTTAATGTTTAAAGGCAACAAGAATATAACTTTAGATGGACAAGGTTTGCTTATTGCCAAGGGAGACGTTTCTTTTGATAACATGTCGTACAATGCCGGTACTGCCGAGCTGCTGATAGCTGGTAACGAAAACCAAACACTATCCAGTAATGGTGCC
>JAAYNR010000306.1 GCA_012520735.1 Lentisphaerota bacterium
AAAATCTGTTTTCCAAACGCGTAGCGTTTTTATTAAAACTGCGTGAGTCCATGAAAGTGCCAGATATATTAAGGGAACAAGATTTCTATGCTATACAACATTTGGTTACGGCTGTAAGCAGTTTTAGTGTTTGCCAAAGTTTTCTCATTCTTGCCCTGCTGGCAGCTATTCGCGCCGATGCCTCAAAATCACGTATTAAACTACTACTTGAGCTATTACGTTGGAATAATCGTAATGGCCTACCCGGTCTGTGTAAACTATCAGATATAGTAAATAATGATACTCTGGTGACCTCTCCATCACAAACACCTGTACCGACAAACTTTGCTGCTCTGGGATACTGTCTGGAGGCGCTTTTCCTTGAAGATAGAGTACTGGCCAGCGACCTTAAAGAGAGGTGTTTTGAGCTGATGAAAACGGCCCGTAAAAACGGCTACCACTATATGGCGACCATACTTGAACCGTGTGCGCGTCGCCTCGACCCCGCAATGATGCAGGATTATGTCAGTGACATACCGCCGATAGCTCAGTGCGTCCCATTATGGCAGGAGAGCAACGTTAACCCAATATGGCAGCGTGCTCTGGATAGTCTGCATGAGCTGTTGCCGGATGAGGCAACAGCTCTCCAATCCGACACCGCCGCTTCACATTTTGTGAAGTGGCGGGTTGGTGTGCGCAGCCAATACTCAGTGCGGAATAAAGATAAAGCGGAGTTGGTTGAAGTTGTAAGCATATGCCTGAAGCTCCATAAACGACTGAAAAGTGGCAAATGGAGCAGTGGCCGACTTGTTAATTTGGAGAAGATTATCAATGGCGAGTGTGATAATTATTTCGATGATGCCGACCACGCTATAAAAGCGGCTTTATCGAAAATACATAGCTACTACTATTACGATACAACCCCTTCTGCTGTTGTTGAAGCACTTATCGGACACCCCCGTATCTATGTTACTAAAAACGCTTACAGCCATCAGGAGGATGGAGAGGGACCAGTAGAGTTTGTGAAGAGGGCCGCCTCTGTAGAGGTAAAGAATCTTGCGGATGGCGGAATTACACTACGCTTGCCGGCTACTGCAGATAACTTCAGTGTGCCGTTACAGATTATACGGGAGCGCGATGATTGTTTCGCCGTATATATGTACACTCCTACACAAGTCAAACTAGGCGGTATTGTTGAGCGTTTTGGTAAAGGCAGGGAGCTCAGGCTACCGTCCGAAGCTGTCGCAAGTTTTCAGAACCTGTTGCCGGCACTGGCACGCGAAGTGGGGGTCAGAGGTGAGTTTGATGCCGCAGCCATTGCAGCGCGAACCATTGAGGGCTCTACACAGCTGGTCTTGCGCGGTAAATTCGTAAACGACACCCTGCACCTGGAGTTACTCAACCAGCCGACAAACGATTTACCCTTATATGTGACACCGGGCATTGGTATGCGCAACACGCTGACCCAACTGGAGGATGAGACGGTCGCGGTAGTCCGTGATCTTGCCGCTGAAAAACGTGCTGCCGCCAAATTCAAAACGGGCTGTCCGGCACTCGACAACTGGGACGCAGGCGGCTGGCGCTGGGAGGTCAATGATCTATACTCCATGCTGAATGTGCTGGACGAGTGTTATGAGCAAGCAGAGAGCGTACCGCTCGAATGGCCCGAGCGCGATGCCATGGCTATTGTACGCCCAACAGGCTCCTCCTCATTCAGGCTGAGTGCCGTTGGCGGCAGTGATTTCTGGCTGGAGATTGGTGGAGATGTTGAATTGGACGATGGACAGGTCATGGCCTTCACCAAGTTGCTGGCACAGGCCGGTGATCGTATGGAGAGATTTATCCGATTAAGCGACAAACGCTTCATGCGGCTGACGCGTCATCTGGCAGAACAACTGGAACTACTCGCCAAAGTTGGCGAGAGTCGGGCCAATACCCTACGTGTACCACAAGGTGCCCTCCCCATACTTGAAGCGATTGCTGAAAAGACTCCGGAGATATCTTTCCCTGCCGAGGTGCGGCGCAGGATAAGTGATTTCCGCAAAGCTCTTGAGCGTAACTACACAATCCCCACTTCAATGACATGCGAGTTGCGTCAGTACCAGCGCGACGGGTTTGAGTGGCTGGCCAAGCTCGATGGTTGTGGTCTTGGAGCCTGTCTGGCCGACGATATGGGACTCGGCAAGACATTACAAGCGTTGGCATTACTCACACACTCCGCGAAACGCGGTCCCTCACTGGTGATAGCACCGACATCAGTACTACGCAACTGGCAGAAAGAGGCGTTCCGCTTTGCCCCGGCACTCAATCTTATGCTCCTGGCCGATGCCGAAGACCGCGCAGCCCTCGTTGGCCGGGCCAGTCCATATGATGTGGTTGTGTGCAGCTACGGACTGCTACTATTTGAAGAGGAGTTACTGACCGGACGCGATTGGAACATTGTGGTACTTGATGAAGCGCAAGCCGTGAAAAACCGCCTCTCCAAACGCGCCAAGGCTGTTAAAAGGATACGCAGTATTATGCGCGTTGCCGCTACCGGTACGCCGGTTGAGAACAACCTTGCCGAACTGTGGAACCTCTTTGACTTCCTCAACCCCGGACTCCTCGGCTCACACCGCCAGTTTGAAGAGCGGTTTTGCAATCCGGACGGCTCGGTGAAGGCAGTGCTCAAGAGATTCACCTCACCGTTCATCCTGCGCCGCCTGAAGACAGATGTACTCGATGATCTCCCCACCAAGACAGAGATAACACTTACTGTCACGCTCGATGAGAGTGAACGAGCACTCTATGAGAGCTGTCGGCGTGATGCCATGAACACTATTGTGGCTACGGCAGACGAACCTAACCCCATTGTCATGCTTGCCCAGCTTACGCGTCTGCGCCGCCTCTGCTGTCATCCTTCATTAGTTCTACACAACAGTACGCTGCCTGGACAGAAAGTAGAGGAGTTTATGGAGCTTGTGGCCGACCTTAAATCCGGTGGTCACCGCGCTCTGGTATTCAGCCAGTTTGTCGACTTCCTCACCATCATCCGCGCTCGCCTCGACAAAGTCGGCATAATCTATCAGTATCTCGACGGTGCCACACCGATGACACGACGCAACAAGGCGGTTGAAAGCTTCCAGCGTGGTGAGGGTGACCTGTTCCTTATCAGTCTCAAAGCCGGCGGCACCGGCTTGAACCTGGCCAGTGC
Source organism: Lentisphaerota bacterium (assembly GCA_012520735.1). Classification (GTDB taxonomy): domain Bacteria; phylum Verrucomicrobiota; class Kiritimatiellia; order RFP12; family JAAYNR01; genus JAAYNR01. Next base: position 3,173 of record JAAYNR010000306.1, read on the forward strand.
CGACTACGTGGTTTTGCTTGATCCTTGGTGGAATCCGGCGGTTGAGTCTCAGGCAGCCGATCGCGCCCACCGTATCGGTCAAACCAAGCCTGTAACGGTTTACCGTCTCGTTACAGCAGACACTGTTGAAGAACGGGTAATAGAGCTACACGCACACAAACGTGCCATTGCCGATGCTATACTCGACAACACCGGCGACACCCGCCTTACAGCCGAAGACTTCATGGGCCTGCTGACCTGAGCTGTTGCCCCAATCAGATCAATCCTTGACTGTAGTGCTTGATTCCGCCATACTTTTACCGCGAAATCAAGTTACAGGCTTTATGGCAAGCCGCAATTAATGCCTCCGGCTGGCCAACTACAGCTTGAACTAAACGCTTACATTAACATGGAGTTTTCAATGGCAACGATAATTTCCGGCAATTTTGCCGTGGTTCACGACAGTCGGCACCGCTCTCGGTGGTACCGCCTGATGCTACTCTTTAGTGCAGTTCCGCTGCTGCTTGCAGGTTGTACTCATATCACCCCGCAGGAGCAGCGCCTAGTCTCAAAACCCAACATGCAGTTTATCGGCTCGAATATGTTTAATAACCATAATAAGCTGTTATCTCAGTTCGAATCGAGTTCAGCCTCGGCTGTTGGTGGTCAGGGCGGTAGTGGTTCATGTTCAGCATGTGGAGAGTGATAATGAGAATCATTGCAATACCAACTATCCTCTGTGCTTTGGCAATGTCGCTCCTCAGCGGCACCATACAGGCTCAACAGCTCGCCCCGACTTTCAACCTGCCGCACATAGAGACCGGCGAAACGATCTCCCTCGATAATTTTCAGGGCGAAGTTATATTACTCGATTTCTTCAACTCTAACTGCGGTAATTGTTTCCGTATTTCGTGGGAGGTAGAGACCGGGATTCAGCAATACTATGCCGCCCGCAATGGTAACCAACATGGTATTAAAGTACAGGTTGTCGGCATCAATAGTGAAAAAGCGACAGACGACGACATCGCCGCCTATCTCGAAAATATAGAGCCCGACATGGTACTCGACGACCCTAAAGGCGCGCTGTTACGCCGCTATGGCGGTGCGGCTGTCCCCTATCTGGCTGTGGTCGATGCCACCGCTACCCCACCACGCGTAGTCCTCCGACAGGCGCGTTACAATGGCCTTAAACCACTCCGTGATGTGATCGACTCCATTACCGGCAAAGACCACTCACCCGCTACCGACACCACCGCTGACGGCTCGGAGACACCACTACCCGGGATCGAATCCGACACCTTCACCCATGAAGCTACTGTAGATATAGCAGCCATGATCGCCTCTGATATTGTCATTTTCGATACTATGGCTGAGTATCTGATTAAACACCCGGAGATGGAGTTCTCCCTCGCGGCCTCATATCGACCAACCAGAATGGACTTTAAAACTAAGAGCGACGATTTTGAGCGTGACACAAGGCTCCATGGTAATCTCTACACACTGTCGGGTAATGCCAGCTTCTTTCTTAATGATACTGTCGAACTGAAACTGGATAGTGGTATCTATGACGGTTTCCAAACTTACCGGACATTGTGGATGGATCAATATTACCGCCTGCAATACAAAAATTCGGACGGTACCCGACGTTACCATAAAGCCAGCCCATGGGGTTATAGTGTCGGCTCAGGACTACGCTGGGAGTATCTGGAGGGTGCCGGATATATTCACGCCAGTATCTCTTATCAGCACGATGTAGTCTCGCCAGGCTACAATTATGAGCAAGGGCCTCCGTACAAGCGAATGCGTGACAACTACGACACCATTAGCAGTTATCTCTCTTTTGAAAATGTCCTCACCCGCCGCCTGCGTAGTATGATTGAGGTGCGGGTCGATAACACCACCGCCCGCGACTCCCGTCTCACTCTTCAGGGAGGTCTAAACTACGCGCTCTCCGAGAGCTGGGTAGCCCGCCTCACTGCCGGGTATGCCACTGAAGACCCTCACTTCACTGCTAAGTCGGCCAGCCTCGCTGTTGAACGCGACTGGCACGGCACCTGGTTCGTCTCGCTCTTTGGCCGTTACTATGAAGATACCAGCGAGATGGAAAAAGGGATAGCAACTCAAGCCGCTGCGCCACCACTGAAAACATATCAGGCCGGTATCGGGGTGAGGCGACAGGGACACAACACCACTTTAAAATTCGACATTGGCCCCTGTTTAACCCGCTATAGCCAGCAGTCCGGTCGTAACACAGAGCTTGACCAATTGTACAAAGACCGTGAGTGGCTCTCGCTGCAGGCGGCAGTACAGTATAAATTTTAACCTGAAACCGCCACCAAGCAATCAAAACACACGTATAACTTTAGTAGATTGCAGCGTGGCTCTTGATAACAATTCACATAAAAAGAGCGGGCAAGATTCTCTTGCCCGCTCTTTTTTTAACGTCCTAACTTACGGATGTTAGCAATACAGCTCTCGACGCTCTCCATCGGGCCGATCTCGTACTCTTCCTGCTCTACAATATACCACTCGGCAGAGGTCTCGTTCTCGAGTATCTCAAAAATAGAGACCCACTCAACACTCCCCTCACCTACTGCCGCTTTGGAATTGGCCGTACTGAACTCTTTAACATGTACCGTCTCAATCCGTTTGGCATATTTACGCAGAAGAGCCGCCACATCTACACCAGCCGCTGTGGCCCAGCCGATATCGACCTGTACCAGAAAGTCATCGGGCGTTTCGCTGAATATCCGATCAAACTTGGTCATACCATCAACAACATCAAACTCCCGCACATGGTTATGAAACCCGGCGCGCATCCCCTCGCCCTTGGCTGCCGCATGAGCAGCATTCATACGCTGAATAGTTGTCGTAAGATCGTTCAAATCAGCTCCGGGCACAATCAGTCTGTCGTTACCCAACGCTCTGTTCATAGCAATAGTTGCCGCGAACTCATCGCCTTCCAGTGCTTCCAGCCGCACATGTGCCCCGGCACAACGCAAACCGTTGGCATCGAGCATAGCACGCAACTCTGCTCCGCCGAGGCCATAATATCCGGCAAACTCAACACCAGCATAACCCATGGCGGCGAGCTTCTGTAGCGTCCCTGCCACATCGTTTGGCATCACATCACGCAATGAATACAATTGCAGTGCAATCGGTATCTTTGTCATCTCTTGCTCTCCTAATTTAGTTATTACTTAATACACAAACAAAACATCACTACACTATCGGCAAACCACTGCCAGATTATCGCTTACTCACTTTAAAAGCACAGTCGCGCTCAAAAGGTGGCAACAGAAATACCAGTTTACCCTCTTTGGCGCGCAGGTCAAACCGTTTTACCGTCTGCCCTGTAATTGTCTCAACAATCTCTATACTATACGGCGCATCTGGTATCATGCCGCTCAATTCAACCACCAGATTATAAATCAGCAGACTTACCCGCGTCCCCGATTCAGGCGCACTGCGTACTCCCTCAAAGCCACGTCGTGTCCAGAGCCACCCCAGAGCCTGTTCTGCCGAGGCTGAGCAGATCACCTCCACTGGTGGTTGTGGCGGTTTACCCGGTTGATCCGATATCTTTAACTGTGGTTTAACCAGAACCATCTGCGGGTCGCGTTTATCAACCCCCGCCATAAACCGTGACACTGCCTTATAAACAGGATACAACCCCTCTTCTTCAATCACATGCCACCACCAAAACAAAGGCGCACCGGCCAACGGCACTGCCGTAGCTGCCCATAAAGCGGCATGGAGTTCTTGCCGCAAATGTTCGGCACCTGCTGCCATCGGTGAACCGCCAAATTCAGTAATCAATACCGGTTTACCAAAAGGGTTGTTAAAATTGGCCGTCCCCACTACCTCATTGGCTATCTGGTGTGGCGCACCACTATGGTAGGCATCAACGGCACAGTGGTCGAGTTGTGGTATCTTGCACAAATCGGGATTTTGTTGCGGGAAGTGATTAGATACATGCGTACAGACAGGACGCTTGTAAGGGTCGATTGCACGCAGATGATCGCCAATTATCTTGTGCCACTCTACCACCGGTTCCCTGTAATGGTTCCTCTGATCGCTCTTCGACCCTGTCAAGTCGATCTCGCTGAAGAGCTCCCAGGTAAAAACTGTAGCATCCCACCCCCAGCGTGCCACAATGTACTGATGTAACCGCTTGGTCATCTCCAGCGAACGGGAGTCACTAAAATACTCCATCACATCGTCGCACCAGCCACCACGCTTGGTATTGTAGGGATGATCCTGCCACTCCTGATCAAGCCATGAACTCACCCGTCCATGGTTGTTTAAAACCAGATTAACCCTTATTCCGGCCTGCCGTGCCCACTCAAAAACACGATCCAACTCCCAGGCATTACCTAGATTGTAGTCGCCGGCACCATGATAACCGCGTATCACAGAGCTCCACTCTATCCCCAACGACCAAGCACACATCCATATCTCCACAAAGTTTTCGCCGGCTCTCTCCATATTGGTAAAGTAGTTATGATAGGCTGAAGACCCGGCCGGATGCCGAAAACGCCAGGGGAATTGGTCGTCCATTCGGGTGTCAAAGGGCGAGCGGATGTTATGACCCAACGGGTAAAAAAACTCCCCTGTTTCGGTCTCAAAATAACGTGGGTCTTTTTTCGATACTTTTATAAACGGCACCACCGGGGGAGTTTCACGAACCGTAAAAGTGAGGGGAGCCGACTCAGCCGTACCCCAACTATCTGTTGCTTTTACGGTAACACGGTAAACCCCACCTGTCGGGGGTGCATAACGTACCCGCCACTCAGGACGCCCCTGAGGCTCTGCCCGCTCTTCAACCGCGTCAATCACCCTGTAAAATTCCTGATAGTAAAACCCGCCTGTCACCATCGTGGTCCCATCAGGCAGCACAAATGTAGCGCTAACATCGATTACCCCGGGGTTGTATGGATCAGCGTAGCGGTCAGGGAGGTCAAACCGTAACTCGTACAGGGCACCTCTGGAGACCTCAGCCGCGTTGGGGCGTAAGTTAGTGATGACCGGTGGCGGACGATTTGTTATTGTAGTCACCAGTTGTGCCGACAACACTACACATTCGCCTGTAAAAGGTGTATTCCCGAAAACCCGCACCCCCGCCACTTTGGGGTTTAATCTGGTACGGTAATTCCACGGTGCCGCATGGCCAACCCCCTCCCATAAAATCGACAACGGTGTCAGCGCTACCTTAAAATCGTTTTTCCCCTCTTTGAGTGTTGCAGGCAAAAGATGCTGATACCAGTGATCGTCACGATCAATCAGCCAAACCAGGACCTGTGCGCCTTCTGGTCCATCAGGCGGCCACATCAAACTGAAATCGAGTCTGTCCGCCTCGAGCCATTGCTGTGGTGATGACGGTACCCAAATGCACTGACCCGGCTTATCCGGCAGCTCCAGCGGACACACCAACCCTCCATCCACTCGCGCTCCGATCTCATTTGACGCCAATCGCAATGGAACAGACCGTGGCTCCCCACCCCAAGCTACCCCTACTCCGGCCAGAATCGCCCATACAACCGCCAAACCACCACTGTAACTCGACCAATGTTCGACTTTAAACCACGCGCAGCGACACCATAATTGAGCACCAGTAAGTATATGTAAAAAAAATCCTCTCATGATCACCATCTCATAGCAGGAAGTGTGCCCAAATAAATGACCACTGCCATACCGGAGCCTCCCACGGACAAATCACGTCGCTCTCTGGCAGCGTTGTCGCCAGAGAACCACCATTACTACTCGCCGCGCTCACTCTCAGCCAAAGCTATCCACGGTGCAAGTTCAGTCATAACCGCGCCAAACTCACTGCTCGGCAACTGCTGAGCTGCATCACTGAAGGCCTCGTCCGGCGTTGGGTGAGCCTCAATGATCAAACCGTCAGCCCCGGCACCTAAAGCGGCTTTAGCCAAAGGCATCACCAGCGACCTCTTTCCCGCTGCATGGCTCGGATCTACCAGTATCGGCAGGTGTGTCTCATGCTTGGCCACTGCCACACCACCAAGGTCGAGCAGATTGCGGACAGAACGATCAAATGAACGCAAACCGCGCTCGCACAAAATTACATCGGTACAGCCATTGACCAACAAATACTCCGCCGCTGTCAGCCACTCCTCTACTGTAGAGGCCATGCCACGCTTTAACAACACCGGCTTACGAGCCTGAGCTACCGACTCCAGCAGGTCGTAGTTCTGAGCGTTGCGCGCCCCTATCTGCAACACGTCGCTCACCTCATGTACCATCTCTACTTGCGACGGCCCCAGTATTTCAGTGACCAAAGAGACCCCAAACTCACTTTTTACATCACGCATAATAGCCACTGCATCGGCCTTTAACCCCTGAAAATCGTATGGCGAAGTCCGCGGCTTAAAAGCCATCGCCCGGATCAGGTTTATCCCCAAAGCCTTAAGGTCACCCACCACGGTACGGAACTGAGTTGCGCTCTCTACAGCACAAGGTCCGGCAATAATGGCAATCTTCTTTCCGCCAATCACCGTACCATTCACCTTAATTGCGGTATTGTGCGCGCTATACTCACGCGACACCAGCTTGTAACGCTGTTGCACCGGCATTACCGCTTCCACTGCCGGCAGATTACCTAAAACCTCCAGCGACCGGTTGCTCAGTTCATCACCGATACACGCCACCACGGTCCGCTCCACACCACGAATTACCCGCGGCTGATAGCGCAGCGTCTGCACCAGATTACTGACCGATTCAATATCAGCATCACTGCTGTTAGGCTTAAGTACAATTATCATATCACTAACACCCCATCAATTCTGCCCTGTAGTTATTAAAGTCAAACCCCGACAACCAGCAAACAGTGTGCATCACCACCGTCCCCAAAATCACCGGAACTCCTTTAATATAAGTTAGCCAATAGTTTACACCGCTTTAGGTAAGTTAGTCCAGTAGATTAGTGGACTCACATAAACTAAGAAAAGGGGTGAAGGAAGAAGAGTGAAGAGTGAAAGGAAAAACCTGCCCTGAAAGGGCTATACATACCAGCCCGTGGCAACGCCA
>JAAYNR010000221.1 GCA_012520735.1 Lentisphaerota bacterium
CCACCATCGCGCTGGGAGGTGTTAAACCATACAGTGGAACTGAATAGGTTGCTGGGTTATGAGAACCGGATTGCTATGACCAACCGCGAGTTCCATGAGATGGATGGATTATCAGCAGAGGCGATATACGCTTTTGTTGAGCAATGGTGTTGAGCATAGAAGGCGCAGTAAAATTATTCTAGCACTGAACAACAGGATTTGGCATATTGCTCATTGAAACAGAGCCTTTATGGTTAAATTAAAGGGTGGATTGATTATGGTTAGTGGCAAAGAGCAAAATAATGTGGTTAATCTGGAGCCGCACGCCCCTATGTGTGAGGGGGCGGGGCGGCCGGCAGCGATACCGTTTTTTGTGGAGCGGCTGGTAAACGCGGCTGCGGCACCAAAAATGCGGCCACGTGTGGGGCTTTTGTGTAGCATGGTGCCTGCAGAGATTGCGATGGCGGCCGGTGCTGATGTGGTGAGACTCGATTGTGGTAGCGGCAGTAGTATTGAAGCAGGCAGCAGCGTGCTATGTGGCGAGGCGTGTCCGCTGGCCAAGGCTACTATCGGGGCATTTGAGAAAGAGGATGCTGTTCAGGCCTCCTGTGACGCATTTATCATACCGGCGACTTGTGACAGCAAGCGGCAATTGGCAAAGGTGCTCGATACTTTGGGGCCAACCTTTCACTTTATTATGCCGGATGAGCGTGATACGGCAGAAGGGGCGGCCGCTATAGAGAGTGAGATGGTAAGATTAGGTGAGTTTTTGGGCAAACTTACGGGACAGGCACCTACGGTGGCGACTTTTAAAGGGGCTTTTGCCAAGACGCAGCGGCGCAGTGAAATTGTGAGTGGGTTGGTTGAGGCACGTATGCGACAGTCGGGGTGTTTATCGATACGCGATTTGTTTGTATGTGTGCAGTCGTCGTTGTTTTCTCCTGAGCCGATTGATACTTGGCTTGAGCAGGCTGAGAGGCTGCTTAAAGAGGTTGAAAATAGTGAGGGTGACGGTAAAAGACGGCGGCGTCGGCTGATCCTCACGGGGTCTCCGGTGATCTGGCCTAATTTCAAACCACTGAATATTATAGAAGATTGTGGTGCTCTGGTAATTGCTGATACTCTCTGCAGTGGCGCTCAAGCTTGTATACAGGAGTCTGGCAGTGGTGCTAGATTATCAACATTGGCTGACTACTATAGAGAGCTAGCGGTAAGGATGTCGGGGAATCCGCTGTGCCCATGCTCTTCATCGCCGGAGGCGCGGATGCGCCACATCATTGACCTGGCACAGAGAGGGCGTGCTGATGGCGTAGTGCAGTATTCAATGCATTCGTGTCATCCGGTGGATGTTGAGAGTGCCAAGCTGGGGCGTGTCCTCAGGGATAGGCGCGTGCCATTTTTAAATTTGCGTACCGGATACGATTTGGATGATGCGCAGGATTTGCGGATACAGGTAGAGATGTTTTTGGAGTCAATTTGAGTTATAATCGTCAAACCATAGCGTCGGACTTGAGGTGTATCGGGGTAGAAGCGGGTGATACGGTATTTGTTCATTCGTCATATCGCAGTATTGGTATTGTTGATGACGGTGCCGGTGCTGTAATTGGTGCTTTTGAAGATGTGCTGGGTGATGATGGGTTATTGATGATGCCGTCGTTTAATCTGGCGGCTAAAGGTAACGAAGCCCGGGCAGCGGTTTGGGATGTGGAGAAGTGTCCGGCGACAACAGGCTGGTTGACGGAGTTTTTCCGTAAGATGCCGGGGACGTATCGTTCGAACCATTACTCTCACGCTGTAGCGGCACGAGGCAAAGGGGCTGAGGAGGTCGTGGCTGGGCACCTTGAAAACGAGGGGTTGATATCGCCCTGGGATTATCCGCCATGGGGGCGGACGTATGGGACACATTCGCCGATGTACAAGGCGTATCGCTGTGGACGGGGGAAGGTTTTGATGCTGGGGGTAGATTATAAATCATCGACTTACTGTCATGTAGTAGAGGTGATGTTTTGGGGGTGGCGGCGCAAGTTTGACCCTGATGCGGGGTATGAATATATCAGGCGCGGTGCTGCCGGGGAGTTTTGGGACAGTGTGGGGCGGCTGACACAAGGTAAGGTTGGCGATGCGTGGTGTCGGCTGTTTAGTATAAGCGACTTTGTGGAGACTCTATTGGCCGAGGTCAAACGTGACCCCGACCGCTTTCTCTTTAGCCAAATAGAGTTACCCCGGCAAGGCTAGAATTTTTTAAGGAAATTGCGCAGGATCCTTTTACCGACAGCGGTCATGATCGACTCCGGGTGGAATTGAATCCCTTCGGTATGGTGTGTGGTGTGGCGGATGCCCATGATTTCGCCATCGTCGGATTCGGCGGTAATTTTCAGGACGCGTGGCAGAGTTGCGCGTTCAAGTGCCAGTGAGTGGTAGCGCATGGCTTTAAAAGGGCGGTTGCCGAGGCCTTCATAAACACCTTGGCCGTCGGCGGTTATCTCTGAGACTTTACCGTGCATCAAGCGGGCGGCGTGTATTATGCGGGCGCCAAAGACGTGACCTATGGCCTGGTGGCCGAGACAGATGCCGAGGATCGGTATTTTACCGCTCAATTCAGCGATCAGCTCACAGGAGATGCCGGCGTTTTCGGGGCGTCCGGGACCGGGAGAGATTATCAGGGCGCTGGGGTTAAGGGCCACGGCGGCGGCAGTGGTGATGGCATCGTTACGGACAACATGGAGTTTGGCATCCATCTCAAGGAGATATTGGACGATGTTGTAGGTGAAGGAGTCGTAGTTATCGATCAGTAATATCATGGTTATCTCCGGGTGATTACTTGCACATGAGTTCGAGGGCACGGGCAACGGAACGGGCTTTGTTAATAGTCTCCTGTAGTTCGCACTCGGGGTCGGAGTCGGCGACCAGGCCGGCACCGGCGCGGACAGTCAGGCGGCCATGTTCGATGACGGCAGTGCGGATACAGATGGCAAAATCCATATTGCCGCCAAATGCGATATAGCCGACGGCACCGCCATAGGGGCCTCGGGGTTCGGTTTCAACTTCGGCGATCAGCTCCATGGCACGGACTTTCGGGGCACCGGATAGGGTGCCGGCAGGGAAAGTAGCGGGGAGGAGGTCGAAGGCATCGTATGAAGAGTCGAGGTCGGCGGTGATATTTGAGACCAGATGCATTACGTGTGAGTAGCGTTCGACAACCATCAGGTCAGTAACTTGGACAGTTCCGGGGATGGCGACGCGTCCCAGCTCATGACGCCCTAGATCGACCAGCATGATGTGTTCGGCGCGCTCTTTTTCGTCTTGCAGGAGGTCGTCGGCCAGAGTCCGATCCTGCTGTTCGGTGGTACCGCGTGGGCGCGTGCCGGCGATGGGGCGCAGCGTGGCGGTGCGGTGTTCGAGGCGTATCATGGTTTCGGGCGATGAGCCGACGAGGGCGATATCGCCGAATTTAAGGAGGTAGAGATAAGGTGAAGGGTTAACGAAACGTTGGGCGCGGTAGAGTCCTATGATGTCGTCAGGGGCGGCACAGGCAAAACTCTGTGAGATGACACACTGGATGATATCGCCGGCGACGATATGGTCTTTAATAAGGTTTACATTATCACGATACACTTGCGGTGGTTTGGTAGGCAGCGGCACAGCCGGTTTTTTGTGATGTGGCTGGGGGTGGTGTGGTGGTGGCAGAGGTCTCTCAATGGTAGCCAGCAGTTCATCGACATGCGCACGGGCGTTATCGTAGAGAAGCTCAATAGCGTCGGGGTTATCGGCGGTAAAAGCGAGTGCGATGATAGTGAGAGTGTGGGTGACAGAGTCGGAGACGAGTAGGGCGTCGGGGACGACAAACTGCGCCAGCGGTTTCTCGGCGGGGAGGCGGTTAGGGATACGGGGTTCAAAAAAGTGTGCCATCTCATAGGCGAGATAGCCGACCAGGCCGCCACAGAAGCGGGGGAGTCCGGGGAGGTCGGCCAGAGTATAACCTGTCATGAGGTTGCGGAGCACTTTAAGCGGTTCATTGTGGTGTGCGATGCGGGTTTCGTCATAGCCTTCACGTACTACAACTTCGTCGCGATAAACGGAGACATGGGCACGGGCTGAGACCCCGACAAAACTGTAGCGGCCCCACCGTTCGCCACCCTCTGCCGACTCCAGCAGGAAGAGGGGGTCGGGGCGGTCGGAAAAGCGGGCGACAACCGAAACAGGTGTTTCGGTATCGGCCAGGATACGTGTGGCGACAGGGATAACTGTCGCATTTTTGGCGGCCTCGCAAAACTCTTTGCGAGACGGAAAAGTCTCAAGAATCATCATGTTAAAACCCTTTCACGGGAGAGTTCTCCCTGTTGCGTGTTTCTATATACAGAAACAACAGGGGATTGTCAAGCACATGAGTGGTTTTTATTTAGTAGCTAACCCGTTAGCTACTGTCAAAAAAAACAAGAAGTTCAAGCAGCTATCTTCATAAGTTGTTGCGTTGAAGCAGCTAAGACAGCATTGAGAGTCATCATC
>JAAYNR010000310.1 GCA_012520735.1 Lentisphaerota bacterium
CTCTGCCACCGCTCACCACGTTTTCCAAGCGTACGCTTTTCTGTTAAAGGTGACAAACGGAAATCAGGACTTGACAGTTTGCTATAGTGGTAAACTTCCGGTAGCTTTGGCTGTTTCGGTGCTGTAGGCGATATTGGGGCTTCAATGACAAAGTCAGCAAAGTGTGGTGCATTGCAGGCCACAAAGGCGAGGTGGAGAGTATCTACCAGGAGTTCCGGCCGTTTGCTGAGGTCGGGGAAGGCGATGGGACCTGTATCGACCTGCCAGGCGAGGTCGGCGCGCCGGGTATTCATAGTTTTGATGGGGTATTCGATTACAGCACTGAGTTTGGTCTCTTGATTGTTGAGTTCGGTGCGACCTACCAGCGGCAGAAAAGAGTGTGTACCTTCAAAAATTTCTGCTGCGGTTTTCAGTTCGGTTTCAGCGGTCGCTTCAACCAGATGATAGCGTTGGCCATCCCACAGTTTTTCACTGGGCGAGGTGCTGCGATAATTGGGGTTCAGGTAGGCACAACGGCGGAAAATAACGCTGTTGACAGAGCCGAAGATCGGCATGAAGTCGTAGTTGTTGGTATAGAAAAGGTTGGCCGGTGCAAAGGTGTCCTCACTTTTGCAGGAGGCACATTGATAGAATGTCTCACTATTGCCGGTCTGGTGATCGGTGATAATGGTGCGTGATTCGAGCCAGAAACGAACCTCATTAGCGGGAGCCTTGCCAATTAAAAAAGAGCGTCCATAGTCTAAGCATTTCATAGGAACCTCCTGTTTGGTAAATAAGATAGGTTCACGATAACATTTAAATATAGCAATCACAAGAGAGAAAAGTATACCTGAAAAGGGTGCTGTAACGTGCCCGTTGACCACTCGCCCTTTTTGTTGCATAATATGGTTAATAATTATACGGTGACGGTGTTGGAGAAAGTGAGCTTGATATTAAACGTGAGATAAAGGTTGTTATCAGTGACGCTGAGAAGGGATTGCGTTTGGGCAAGTTTTTGGCTAAACGATTTACCTATCATGACTATGATGAGTGGTGTCGGCTTATTGAGTGTGGGCGTGTAACTCTGAATGGAGAGAACTACCCGCCCGGCTCAATTTTGTCGGGGGGGGACATATTGGCTTATGATGTGTCGGACATAGAGGAGCCGCCGGTAGACTTTAAACTTGATATTGTGGCTGATGACGAGGATCTACTGATCATCAACAAGAGCGGCAATCTGCCATGTCACCCGGCAGGGAGGTATTTTAGTCACACTGTATGGTACTGGTTGAGAAAAGAGTATGGCCTGCCACATCCGGAACTGGTCAACAGGATTGATCGTGAGACCTCAGGCTTGGTGGTAATAGCAAAAAACAGAGAAGCAGCGGTGAAGTGTCGGCGGCAATTTGAGCTACGTCGTGTTGACAGGCGTTATCTGGCAATTGTTGAAGGGAGGAGTTTCCCACAGAAGATAGAGTGCAACGGCTGGCTGGTACAGGATCATGAATCGGAAGTGTGGAAAAAACGGCGATTGCAGCCGAGCAGTCGGAAAATAAAGGTTGATGAAGATCGCGCCGAGTGGTCAGAGACAATATTCAACAGGATCGAAGAGGCCGGTGCCCTAACACTGGTAGAGGCGATGCTGCAAACAGGGCGTCAGCACCAGGTGCGGGCTTCATTACTGTCACTGGGGTATCCACTGGTGGGTGACAAGATATACGGTGTGGACGATACGCTCTTCTTACGCTTCCGCGAGGATAAACTAAGTGACAGCGACTGGGAGAGACTGAGGATGAAGCGACAGGCTTTACATGCAGCCGAGCTTACATTGCTCCATCCCCGCCATCAAGAACCGGTAACTTACAACGCACCACTGCCAGACGACATGAATGGGTTACTGAAGGGGAGTGCCAGTTATAATACCGGCTTAGCCTCTTCCAGCAGTTGTTGATAAATGCCTATGGCAAGGTTGTTCACAATTACAGCTCCATTTTAATGTTCGGCCTTTTACTGATATTAAACGCCACCAGGATATCACATAGAGCAAGACTTACAAAGGGAATCGGCGTTAGGGAGAGAAATGGCGACGGGCACAATGGTGATAATACTTTTCGATTGTGAAAATTACCTCACAGAGGCACGGAGAAGGGCAGTGCGACACAGCGCACTGCCGTAAGTGGTAAGCAGTGAATTGTGGATCAGGTAGAAGGGCGTGTTTCTCCGAAACCGCTGCGTCACGGTGCGGTTATGCCGTACCGTAACAAGGTGTAATGGCAAACACAAACTTTGTCGTGAGCTTTGTCGGGGCTGGTGAATGGCCATCTGCGTGTCGGAAACTGGGTTATGTCACGCCCTTACAGGGCTAAATTTTATATGAAAGCTTTCCCGTGGCGTTGCCACGGGCTGGTATGTTTTGCCCTTTCAGGGCAGGCTTTGCACTGCACTCTTCCACCTTCACTCTTCATCTTCCGTGTTTTCCGTCTATTCCGTGGTTAACAATTGTTGAAGCAGCTAAGGCAGCATTGAGAGTCATCGTTAGCTCTCTTCCTTTTAAAATTTGTTCTCCAAACGCGTCGCGTTTTTATTA
>JAAYNR010000174.1 GCA_012520735.1 Lentisphaerota bacterium
TGTATAACATTTGGTTACGGCTGTAAGCAGTTTTAGCATTTAGCGTCCCTTCTACCGTGGTACGTTTATCAGAATGTATCCATATTAACCCACCGCCATGCCCACCGGAACTTGTCCCCGCTGTACTCCCTGCACCACCACTCCCAGGATCTGTGGGATGTATCTTGGGGCCGTATGCCTTGCCACTAACAGCACTGTAAATGCCGCCGTCGCCGCCGTATCCTCCGCCATTGACACTCTTGCCGCCACCTTGGCCAAAGCCGATACTACCCGTAGTTGCCGGCTCACCGCTGCAACCGCGTTCAGCAATAAAGCCATTACAGCATACCTTCAATTCGGTAGTGTTATTCTCGATCAGAAAGTGCGCTGCAATATGCTCCACCTTTTACGCACAATAGTTAAACATATTATAGCCGTTCGGGGCAAATAAAAAAGGCCGGCAATTGCCGGCCTTTTTTGATTACACACTCAAATGGTGTTCTCTATTTTTTGCACTTTTTGGCAGGCTTTTTTACCGTAGCTTTTTTTGCTACCGGCTTTTTAGCTCTCTCTTTGGCAATGGCGGCATCAAGCCGACTCCGCAGTGCCTCAAGCTCTACCCGCAGTGCGTGCGGCAAGCGCTTGCCTAACGGCTGCCACGACTCCTCAACTCCCTCGAGCTCTCTCTTCCACCCGGCAAGGTCTACTGCGAGCAACTCTTTGATATCGGCCTTGCTGACGTCACAACCCTCAAGGTCAATGCCGTTTTCTGTCGGCATAATACCGATTGGAGTCTCGCGGAACTTGGCTTTCCCTTCGATCCGTTCGCAAATCCACTTCAACACACGGCTGTTGTCGCCAAAGCCGGGCCAGAGCCATTTGCCGTCTTCGGTTTTACGGAACCAGTTAACAAAGAATGCCTTGGGCAGCTTCTCCTGGTCAGTACGGATCCCCATGCTCAGCCAGTGGGTGAAGTAGTCGCCCATATTGTAGCCGCAGAAGGGTAGCATAGCCATCGGGTCACGACGCACCACACCTACTGCACCCAGATTGGCCGCTGTGGTCTCAGAACCAGCGGCTGACCCCATGAAGACACCATGAGCCCAGTTAAACGCTTCGTTGACCAGCGGAATTGTGCTGGGACGACGTCCACCAAACAGGAATGCGTCAATCGGTACACCTTCCGGAGCTTCCCAGTCAGCAGCAATTACCGGACACTGTGA
This sequence comes from Lentisphaerota bacterium, assembly GCA_012520735.1. GTDB lineage: Bacteria > Verrucomicrobiota > Kiritimatiellia > RFP12 > JAAYNR01 > JAAYNR01. The sequence goes on from JAAYNR010000174.1 coordinate 1,203, forward strand.
GGCGGGTGCTGTAAAACGAGCGTTGGGGTGCGCAGCCTTAACCGCCTTACCCTTCTCGTCGACCATGTCAGGTGTCCAATCGTTCCCCTTCCAGTCAATAGCATGAGCCGGTGGCTCACCGTCCATCCCCTCCCACCACACATCGCCGTCGTCGGTCAGGGCGCAGTTGGTGAAGATGGTGTTTTTGGTGATCGAGCGCATCGCATTGGGGTTACTCTCATAAGAGGTGCCCGGTGCTACGCCAAAGAAACCGGCCTCGGGGTTGATCGCATAGAGACGCCCATCGTCGCCAATGCGCAACCAGGCGATATCATCACCCAGAGTCTCAACCTTCCAACCGGGAATGGTCGGCTCCATCATCGCCAGATTGGTCTTACCGCAGGCACTTGGGAATGCGGCACAGATATGATAGCTCTTGTTCTCCGGTGAAGTGAGCTTTAAAATCAACATATGCTCAGCCATCCACCCCTCCTGCTTGGCCAGATAAGAGGCGATACGGAGTGCCAGACACTTCTTACCCAGCAGGGCGTTGCCGCCGTACCCTGAGCCGAACGACCAAATGGCACCCTCTTCAGGGAAGTGGACGATATACTTCTTCTCCAGCGGTGCACAAGGCCACATTACATCTTTCTCACCCTTCTTCAAAGGTGCGCCAACTGAGTGGAGACAAGGGACAAACTCGCCATATTTGCCGAGCTTTTTAAGGACTTTGTTGCCAACACGTGTCATGATCATCATATTAACCACAACATAGGGAGAATCGGTAATCTCAATACCCACTTTAGCTACCGGTGAATCAAGCGGACCCATCGAGAAAGGAATCACGTAAAGCGTCCGCCCCTCCATGCACCCTTTATAGAGCTTAAGCATGGTAGCTTTCATTTCGGTCGGCTCGCACCAGTTATTGCTGGGGCCGGCAGCCTCTTTTGTCTTGGCGCAGATGTAAGTGCGATCTTCAACACGAGCCACATCCGACCAATGTGAACGCACCAGATAGCAACCTGGACGTTTCTTGGGGTTCAACTTGATGAATGAGCCAGTCTCAACCATCATATTGCATAATTCGTTATATTGCTTCTTTGAACCGTCGCACCAAACCACCTTAGCCGGCGTGGTCAACTCTGTTATCTCATTGACCCAGTCGATCAATTTCTGATTATTGGTAGGAACGCGCATCATTTTCTCCCTCTGTAACGTTTTATCCGCCCCTTAACGTACACGAACTATGTGCACAAAGAGGCCGAAAAATTAAGCTATTAAGTTTACACTACAAAATCCAGACACGCAAGCGGTTTTTTAAAACAGCTTAATCTGCGTCTGACAAAGCTATTGATAATTATCAACATGACCCCTCATCTTTATGCTATATTGTAGCACATCTACAACCTCGTATCAGACGAAAGGATAAAACCATGGCTAGAATCATCCGGCAAACAACCGTCATCCGTGACAATATGCACAACGCCTTTACCGACCTCCAATTCTGGCAGGGTGCCTATTGGGTGTCCTATCGCAAAGGTGCCGACCACATCTCAATGGATGCTCATGCCGTGGTCTCAGTCTCACACGACCGCCACCGTTTTACCGAACTCGCTACCTCAAGTGTCCGTGGTGATGTGCGTGACCCGAAAATGTTCCCTATTGACGACGACCACCTCGCTCTCTACTATCCCACCTGGCTGTATGGTGCTGGCAGTCATCAAGTAAACGGCAAAAACTATTTCAAACCGATCCAGCAATATATCACCTTCTCCACCAACGGCCATACCTGGCAAGCACCTCAGCCGATTCTCGCCCCCAACATGTGGCTCTGGCGCATCCGCCCCCATCAGGGACGCTACTACGGACTTATCCAGAATCTTGCCGCCGCCTATGACGATGTCCGCCCCCACCAGCTCGATCTCGCTGTCAGCGATGACCTTATCAATTGGGAGACAATAGCCCGTATCGGTGAAAACCTGAACGAAAGCGACATATTCTGGCACCCTGACGGTGAAGCATGGGTCGTATCACGCACCGTCAAAGGCCACTTTAGCGTCTTTGCCGCTGCCAAACCGCCCTACACCGAGTGGCACACCACCACACTCACCTCTATGGTTCACGCACCCATCATTCTCGAGCACAACGACAACCTCTACGTCGCCGGTCGCTCCAACCCTATCTATGAAGGCCCACTCCCCGCCCCTGTTGGCACCTGCTCCCTCTCCCTCTGGCGCCTCACCCGCGGACAGCTCGACCCCGTACTACACATCCCCGCCTACGGCGACTGCTCCTACCCCGGCCTTATCAAAGACCCCGAAGGTCGCATCTGCCTCAGCTACTACTCCCAACACGCCTACAACCTCGGCGTTATCACCCCCACAACCCCTGACTCCATCCCCGCTGACGTCTACTTCGCCGAACTCGAGCTCTAACCGCTCCAGTTTCTTCATCATAGATGATTTTCAACGGTGAAAATCCCTTCCCAGCAACTTGAGGTTTCGCGCTTTTCGCATCTTTCGCGGCTAATCTCCCCATTAGTAGCTAACCTGTTAGCTACTATCAAAAAAAACAAGAAGTTCAAGCAGCTATCTTCATAAGTTGTTGCGTTGAAGCAGCTAAGGCAGTATTGAGAGTTATCGTCAATACTCTTCCTTTTAAA
>JAAYNR010000270.1 GCA_012520735.1 Lentisphaerota bacterium
AAATCTGTTCTCCAAACGCGTAGCGTTTTTATTAAAACTGCGCGAGTCCATGAAAGTGCCAGATATATTAAGGGAATAAGATTTCTATGCTATACAACATTTGGTTACGGCTGTAAGCAGTTTTAGAATTATTGCTTTATATTCTTGCAAACTTGCAGCCAAGATGCTAATCTGCATGCATGTTTAAAGAGAGAATAGCATCAAATCGGGTGATGGGGGCTGTCAAAAGCTTTCAGGTGGTGGTTTTGAGTGGTGCCAGGCAAACAGGCAAAACGACTCTGCTGCAACACTTGTTCCCAGCATGGGATTTTGTGACGTTTGACCCGGTTACGGATATCGAGGGGGCGCGTGCCGACCCTGATCTCTTTCTCGATAACCACCCTGCGCCATTGATACTGGATGAGATTCAATATGCGACCGAGGTAGTGGCCGCGCTTAAGCGTCGGGTGGATCGTGCCGGCAACCTGCCGGGTCAATATATCCTGACAGGCTCGCAACAGTGGCAGGTGATGCGTCTGCTGGCGGAAAGCATGGCGGGACGGGCGGTTTTCATCGATTTGCAAGGGCTGAGTGTCGCGGAGTCACGTGACTCTGCCCATGGCGGATGGTTGCAACACTGGCTGACAGATGGTATTGCCGCACCTATATGGCAGAGCGGCCAAAGGAGTGGCATATCGCTACATCGCTGGCTATGGCGTGGAACTTTGCCGGGGACATTGCAGATTAAGGATGAGTGGATTCCCGCCTTCTGGGATGCTTATCAACGCACCTATATTGAGCGTGACGCCCGAGCGATGGCAGAACTTGGTGATTGGCATCAGTTCGGGCTTTTTTTGCGGTTGGCAGGTGCCTTGAGTGCCCAGGAGGTCAACCTGAGCCATCTAGGGCGTGAGATCGGGGTTGTGCCAAATACTGCCCGCAAATGGCTCAATATCCTGCGCGGAACCTTTCAGTGGCATGAAGTATTGGCGTGGCAAGGCAATCTGGTGAAGCGTGTGTCAGGCAAACCCAAAGGCTACCTGACTGATACGGGGTTGATTTGTTATGGTCAAAGGGTTTCAACGCCAGAGGCTTTAGCGGCGCATCCGCTACAAGGGGCTCTATTTGAGACGGCAGTTGTCAATGACATCCGCAGTCAGCTTGGTGGACTCTCCTTTATGCCTCAACTCTGGCATTGGCGTTCGGCAGGCGGGGCTGAGGTTGATTTGATTTTGGAGCGAGATGGCGTACTCTTTCCGATGGAGATCAGGTTAACTAGCAATCCGCGGCTGCGGGACGCGACGGGTTTGAACGCTTTTCGCGCCGCCTACCCGGCAACCAGCATGGCGCCAGGTCTGATCATCTGTGCCGCAGAGCGTCCGCGCGTGGTGGCAACTAATGTGTTTGCTGTACCCTGGGATTGGCTGGCAATTGGCTGACTGTAGCGGGGACAGACAAGTTGTGGCTACGCAAAAAACCATATAAAGCCCTGTACGGGCGCGACATAGCCTCTCCCCGCCAGCCCTATTATGTCCCACCCCTACAGGGTGGAGTCTATTTTCCTTAACAAACCTTGGGCGTTGCCCAAGGCTGGTATGTTTAGCCCTTTCAGGGCATTTTAACCACCTTCACCCTCTTGTCCGGCGTAGTTTGCGGACGAAGCCGGATTCGCGATTAACTTTTGTCAAAATGTAGAACTACTGCTCTGTCCCCGCTTTAGCCCCTGGCTAAATTTAAAATAGTACTTTATATTTAGATGCGAATGAGGTAATGTTATGGCTATGAAAAGACGTGAAATGGTGCCATCGTTTTTAATGGAGATGACAGCCTGCCCCCCTTCCAGAGGATCGCAACCTATAACCCGTTACATAGTGGGTGGATCGACTCAATTTTGGATCTTGCCTAAAACTGCTTACAGCCGTAACCAAATGTTGTACAGCATTTGGTTACGGCTGTAAGCAGTTTTAGGTTTTGAGTATCCCATTTGCCTCTTGCACTTATCGGCTTAGTGGGTCATAATTGGCGGAAATGGTCAAGGCGGTTTGTGGCCGCTTTTCAACTCGACATATTCAGGGAGGTTTAACAATGGCACGCAAGGTAACAATTTTTACAGGACAATGGGCAGATATGACGCTGGAAGAGGTGGCGCCACTGATGAAGGAGCTCGGCTATGACGGCCTTGAGCTCGCCTGCTGGGGAGGTCATGTGGATCTCGATGTGGCATCGGAGAGCAAGCAGTATTGTGACGACAGGCTGGCCATGCTGGCAAGTCACGGCCTTGGCTGCTGGGCGATCTCGAATCACCTTGCCGGGCAGCTCGTGTGCGACAATATTGACGAGCGTCACTACGGTTTTGGGCCGGCGCAATATAAGGGGAAGCCCGATGAGTTGCGCAAATGGGCTATTGAGGCGCAGAAGAAAGCGGCACGGGCAGCGAAAAACTTTGGCGTGCCGGTGGTGTGCGGTTTTACCGGTTCGCCGATATGGCACCTGATCTACTCCTTTCCGCCGTGTCTGCCGGGACAGATTGATGCCGGTTACAAAGCTTTTGCTGATGCGTGGCTACCTATTCTCGATGTTTTTGCCGAGTGTGGGGTGAAGTTTGCGCTGGAGGTCCACCCGACAGAGATCGCTTTTGACATAGCCTCGGCTGAGCGTGCCATTGAGGCGCTTGATGGTCATCCGGCCTTTGGGTTTAACTACGATCCCTCGCACTTTGGCTACCAGGGAGTCGATTATGTAGCTTTTATCCGTAAATTTGCCGACCGCATCTTCCACGTTCACATGAAAGATGCCTGGTGGGGTCATGGCGACGGTACTGTAGGGGTGTTTGGAGGCCATACAGAGTTTGCTGATCCACGCCGCTACTGGGATTTCCGTTCATTGGGGCATGGTGATATCTGCTTTGAGGATATTATTGTGGCACTGAACGACATCAACTACACCGGGCCGCTCTCGGTGGAGTGGGAAGATTCCCGTATGGATCGAATCCATGGGGCACGTGAGGCTGCAGCCTTTGTCCGCAAATCGGACTTTGCGCGCAGTGCCATCGCCTTTGACGGGCAGTTTGCCGGAGAGTGACCTTAATGGCCGCTAAGAAGATAGTCGTTGCCGGCCATGTGTGTCTCGATATAATCCCGCAATTTCTGCGGGCAGCGCCCGGGCTTGACGAGATCATCGAGCCCGGCAAGTTGGTCGACATCGGCCCTGCGGTGGTCTCCACGGGCGGAGCGGTGGCTAATACAGGATTGGCACTGCACCGGCTGGGGCTCCCTGTGGCACTGATGGGAAAAGTGGGCAACGACCCCTTTGGGCGTGCCATTCTTGATGTGTTCAATAACCATGATCCGGCACTCACCGAGACCATGATCATTGACCCGGACGTGGCCTCTTCTTACTCAGTAGTAATCAACCCTCCGGACATTGACCGCTGCTTCCTCCACTGTCCCGGTGCCAACGACACCTTCAGTGCGGCTGATATCCGGCCTGATTCGCTGGCTGGAGCGGCTATCTTCCACTTTGGTTATCCGCCGCTGATGCGGCAGATGTACGCAAGACCGGGTGAACTGGCACAAATGTTGACCACAGTACGCCGGGCAGGTCTGACTACCTCTTTAGATATGGCCCTGCCGGATCCGGCATCGCCGGCCGGGCGGGTTGACTGGGCGAAACTGCTGGCAGAGGCTTTGCCCTGTGTTGACCTCTTTGTGCCGAGTTTTGAAGAGATAATCTACATGCTCAACCCGCAGCGCGGGCTGGCAGTGCGCGAAGCCGCAGCAGCGGGTGTGCCACTGGGCGGGTTGACGAGCAGCGATATCAGTGCTCTGGCGGGAGAACTCCTGGCTATGGGAGCGGCAGCGGTAATGATCAAACTTAGCAAACAGGGAGCTGTGCTGCATGTGACTGACAACCGGGAGCGTCTACAGGCCTGTGGTGCAGCAGCGTCAGCGCTTACGACCTGGCGCGGAGCCGCTATCCATGCCCCGTGCTACGAGGCTCAGGTGGCGGGAACTACCGGTGCCGGCGACTGCGCAGTGGCAGGGTTGCTGGCGGCTCTGGCCAAAGGGTGCTGTGCCGCTACAGCCCTGCGTATGGCTATGGCGGCAGGCTCAGCCAGCGTTGAGAGGCCCGATGCCACTAGCGGTGTCCCTTCGTGGCAAGCTCTGGAGCAGCGTCTGGCGGCAGGCTGGGGCACTGAAACGGTCAGTACCGCAGGAGGCTGGTGGCAATCATGAGACACCCTCTGGCAGAAGCGTGGGAGCAACAACTCGAAGCCGTGCTACAGGAGACAGACCGCAAACTCGAAAAATGTTTCGGGCACCTCTACCGGCGTCACCCGGCTCGACCGGCTCATGGTACTACTGCTAATCGTCGCTATGACGGCCTTTTCCATATTACAGCCAACTTCACAGCCGGCTTCGGCTCCAGTAGCGGTCCCGGTTATGTACTGACAATCGGTTTTGCCACACTCGACAAAGTAACCGCCACCGACCGTGCCACTGTCGAAGGGAGAGCTCTGGAGATGATCCGGAGCCGTTTGCCTGAAGTTTTCCCCGACCGCAACCTCCGTATTATACGCGATGGCGAGGTCTGGAAAATCATTGGCGACCTCTCACTGTAACCGTAATGAACCTTATAGCCTATATCAACATTCAGTCGCTGGGACTGGGTACTATTATCCACCTCTGCCTCTTCGGGTTAGTGGCGGCTCATATCCTGCGCTTGCCACGGGAACCACGCTCGACACTGCTTTGGCTCTTTGTTACCGGTTTTTTCCCATTTTTCGGGGCTGTTTTTTACCTCTCCTTCGGCATAAACCACGTGCCGCGTCGGGGTTGGCGCAAATTCCGCTCTGATGTCCGTTTCCGCACAACCCGGTCACGGAGCGAAAAAGCAGCCAATCCCCTTGCCTATTGGCGCGCCCTGCGCGACAGCCTAGCGGCACCACTGATTAACCGTTCACAAGAGGCCACAGTAAACTCCATCCTTGATCGGCTGGCCCACGAGCACCCTCTGCTGGGCGGCAACGAGGTTGAGGTGATAAGTGGTGGCATGGAGCCGTTGGAGGAGATGTTTGCAGCTATCGACAAAGCCCGGCACCACATCCACCTCCTCTCCTATATAATAGGGCACGACACTGTTGGTCGCGAACTGCTGGAGCGTCTGGCAGCGCGTGCCCAAAACGGGGTAGAGGTGAGGCTGCTATACGACCAATACGGCTCACGCGGGGCCTACCTTCGTGGGCTTTTCCGACGCTACTCACGATTGCCCAACATGAAGTGTGTGGGATACACCCACGCCAGACTGATCAAACGCCAATTCCAGATAAACCTCCGCAACCACCGCAAAATTCTCGTGATTGACGGCGAGGTCGGCTTTCTGGGAGGGGTGAACTTCCATGATGTCTACCTCCTGAAACGTCGTAACGTGCGTGATTACCACTTTAAAGTGAAAGGTCCGGCGGTTCTGGAGCTGCAGTACACCTTTTTACGCGACTGGTTCTACATGAGCACCGAAAACGCCGACACCCTCTTAACTCCAGAGCACTTCCCTAAAACAGACGCTGTCGGGGAGACCCCTTTGCGCCTCCTGAACGCCGGCCCACAAGGCAACGACCAGCCGCTGATCGACCTCCTCTTTGCCTTGTTGGCGGCGGCACGGCGGCAAATACTCCTCACCACCCCATACTTTGTCCTTACAGAAGACCTGCGCCGTGCCTTCCGCGCCGCGGCTCTGCGCGGTGTTGAGATTAAAGTCCTCCTCCCCTCCCTCAACAACCACCCCACTGTTGCCTGGGCCGCCCGCGCCTCATACGAAGAACTCCTCACCTCCGGCGTACGCCTCTATTTGCGTCGCCCCCCCTTTATCCACGCCAAAGCCATGGTAGTTGATGACCGCATAGCCCTGTTCGGCAGCGCCAACCTCGATCCCCGCAGTCTCCGTTTAAACTACGAAACCAACTTTATCGCCTTCGACCCCTCCCTTTCGGCACGACTAAAGCGGACACTCCTCGACGATTTCGCTTGTGCTGACGAGTTAACTCTGGCACTTTGGCGGCAGCGACCACTCCATGAGCGCTATCTGGAAAACTTCTTCAACCTCATGAGTCCGATCCTGTAAAACCCGGTGAAAAACATTTTTTAATTTTTACTGTTGACAGCCACACGGCAAATAGGGTAAAGTTGCGCTGACACTTGGTTTAAAATCTCTCTGCAAGGAGAGTTATGGTAAATTACTGCCCACTATTAAGGAGGCATAGAATGAACATCTCAAAACAGATGCTCCGTATTGGCGTGGCTATTGCAGTCATGGCGATTGGCGGAAGAGCACTTGCTGACGGAGTAACTCCGATAAGTCTTGACGGACTTGACGGCGTTTACAACGAGTCGTTTGAGACCCCAACTAACAACGCTCCATACACTGATATGGGTGCGGCGTGGGATAGCTCTAGCGAAGACGATATCTCAAGCATCGTGGAACTGGAGTATACACTTGCTGCAGGTGTAGAGGGGGTAACATACCCGTTACCAGCAGCGGCTCACTCCAAAGTCCTGAAGCTCAACACCGAAGGCGGCACATTATCGGCCAACTTTGATGGCGACGATGCCAGCTTTGCAACCGACCCGATCTACATCGATAGCGTGGTGAACTTTGTGGTCAGCGAGGATGACCCCTCATTTACCGGCATGGACGACCTTAAAATAGCCGTCTTCGCCAACGCTAACAGTAATCTGGTGGTACGACATGGTATGTTCGATGAGTCATTCACTGGAGGTTTCGGCATCACCAACAGCGTTACATCTTATAAGATTGACCCTGAAAAATGGTATCGCCTTACGATTACTATGAAATACGAGGAAGTTAATTTTCAAGATACCTCCTTATTTAACATAGTAATTAATGGCAATCCGAGCAGTGGTGTCTTGACTCATGAGAACGCAATAGGCGGTGGGAAATGGTTTGCCTCTGCTGTACAGGAGGGGGCTATTGCTGCCCTCACTGCCATCTCCTTCCAGGGGACAGGGTATATTGATGATCTGGTCGCTACCCGTAACGATCCGTTTGATGGCGGTAATCAGGGCTTCTATAATGTTTACGTTGTTGTAAATCCCAATGGTTCAGCTACTGTCGATAATATAGCTGTTGAGTCGCCAGTTGAAGTTGCTGCAAACGGCAATTTGACAATCACGTTTACAGCCGACCAGTGGTATCGTATCGCTGCTGTCACTGTGGACAGTGAGCCTGACATAGACGCTGCTGATAAAGCAAGCTACGAGCTAGAGCTCACCAATGTTAGCAAAGACATTAATGTCGAAGCCACTTTTGCTGCGGCAACAGCCGCTCAAGTTGAGCTCCCTGACGGCGTTCCTGCAAGCTGGGCTGCTGGATTCTATGATACTGAAGCTGCAGCTAAGGCTGACGCTAATCTGGCTGACGACTACATGCTCGGTCTCGATCCAACAAATAGTTATGAGATAGCTCTCTCTATCGGTTCAATCGAAGTGGCTGGTGGCAACGTCACCGTTACCTGTCTCTTGACAGATAATGGCGCACCACTCAAAACAACGATCAATGGGTTCCTCACCGTTTACGGTAAAAAAGATCTGGCCGACGCTGAATGGAGTGTAATCAATACTACCATTGTTTCTGGAGCTAAGTTTGTGGACGGCGAATACACTGTGGAAGCGTTTGAAGCCGATGACTACAACTTCTTCAAAGCAATCATCTCTCTCAAATCTCCTCCGTCACCATTCTAGGTTGCGGTGTAGAAGATGATGAAGGGTAATCAACAACTACCCAATAGACTAACCTTAAAAAGCGCCCCGTTCGGGGCGCTTTTTTTATACCCCTCTTCGCTTGACCTGTGACAGAAACGCAGTTAAAATTGTAGCTCATTGGAAGACCTTGCAGATCAAATGGTCTATAAAACGGTTTTCAGCATATTAGACAGATTTAAAACGTCCGCCACAGGAGTTAACCATGGAGCCTAATTCACCGTCCGCATCTGACAGCGGCGATAACACTACACCTGCAACTACCATTGTATCTGATAGTGGCGATGCCACTACCCGTGCCACCGCCTTAACAGAACGTAACCTGACCGTGGCACTCGGTGTAACACCCCGACAGATCGCCGCTGTGGCCCGCCTGCTGGCCGAAGGCAATACCATCCCTTTTATCGCCCGCTACCGTAAGGAACAACATGGCGACCTCGATGAAGTGAAGATAGCCGCTATACAGGAGCGTCTCACCTATTTTCAAGAACTCGAAGAGCGGAAGGAGACAATTCTCCGTTCTATCAGTGAGCAAGGGAAGCTGAGCGATGAGCTGGCCGCCAAGATTGTCGCCTGCGACACCAAAACCACACTCGAAGATCTCTATCTCCCCTATAAACCGAAACGTCGGACACGCGCTATGATTGCCCGCGAGCGTGGTTTGCAGCCGCTGGCCGATCTCTTGCTGGCGCAAGTAATGGAGACCGACCCCGAAACCGCCGCCACTTCTTATATCAGTGAGGAGACGGGGGTAGACTCAACAACTATGGCTCTGGCCGGAGCTAGGGATATCGCCGCTGAGACGATTGCCGAAAATGCTGAGATTCGCGGCTTTATCAGAACAGCTTTTGCCGAACGGGGTGAGATCACCTCTGCTGCAGTTGAGCCTCTGCCTGACCAGCCGACCAAGTTTGAGCAGTATTACGACTTCCGTGAGCCGATAGCCAAGATACCGTCGCACCGTTTCCTCGCGATACGTCGTGGTCAAACTGAAGGTGTTTTGCGCGTGCGCCTTGAAGTAGAGGCCGAGCCGCTGATTGAACACATCACTGAACTCGCAGCCGTCAATCCTGACTCCCCCTTTGCCGAGCACCTTAAACTCGCTGTGGATGATGCCTATAAACGACTCATCGCCCCCAGCGTGGAGGTTGATGTTCTGGTTGAGGCCAAACTTAAAGCTGATGCCGACGCTATCGCTATTTTTGGCGAAAATCTCCG
>JAAYNR010000063.1 GCA_012520735.1 Lentisphaerota bacterium
CGCCGTTTTGTGTGACGGTTGATTTCCAGACCTTGGAAGATGGGACGGTGACATTGCGTCATCGTGACACGATGGCACAGGAACGCTTGTCACTGGCAGAGCTTAAAGAGCGCTGCGAAGCCGCCTTTGATTGAGGCGGACGAGGAGACAGCATGGAGAGGCAATTAAGTCGCGGCCATATAGTCCCCTTTGTGGTGTGGGTCGGGGCGATTGCAGTGCTGACACTACTGGAGCGGCTGGTGTTGTTGCCGCCGCTGACAGTGGTGTGGGTCTATGCATTTAAGACTATAGTGTGTGGCGGTCTTTTCCTGTGGTTACGGCCATGGCGGGTTTATCAGCCGCTGCAGCGGCGCAATGTGGTGCCGGCTGTAGCGATTGGTCTGGCAGTGGCTCTGCTATGGATAGCTCCGGAGACAGAGTGGCTGGGTGGGCTATGGCCGGCGGCGCAGCAGTTTTACCATAAGTGGTTGATTTTGATGCCGGGTGGTTGGCCCGAGTATTTTGATCCGGCAATATTTCCAGCATTGCCGCCGGGGTTCAGCGGGGTAGTTTACGATCCGGCAATTTGCGGCTGGCCGCTGACACTGATGCGGGTGGTGGGGTCGGTGATGGTGATCGCTGTGATTGAGGAGTTTTTCTTCAGGGGCTTTTTGTTGCGCTGGATACGAGAGCACGATTTCTGGAAAGTACCACTGACCCAATGGCACGCGGGCTCTTTCTGGACGGTTGTGGTGGTGTTTGGTTTTGAGCATGACCGCTGGCTGGTGGGACTGGTGGCTGGTGTGGCTTATGGGCTACTGGCGTTAAAGCGGGGAGATATTTGGGCTACAGCTCTGGCGCATGTAGTGACCAATGGTGCTCTGGCGGGTTATGTGCTGATGTATGGCCGGTTCGGGTTTTGGTAACACAGCATTTTAACTTTCGCGCATAAATGCAAGTAGTATGTTTAGCACATCTGCCTCTTCAGTAGAATTTGCCTGTTATTTTTCCAGCCACACAGGGCATGAGCGTTTTAATTTTAACGCTTTGAAGGTGGGGTTGGTTTCAGGAATCAATGCATATCCCATACTGGTCGGATAGCCGGCAAAGGTTCACGGCAGCGCAGCCTAAGTGCTCTGAGGTGCATCTACGGCTGTCTTTGGGGGCATTGCACCCCACTGCCAGTGCGTGCCCCCATGGGGGCTCCTCCGCCTCTGCCACCTCTCACCACGTTTTTCAAGCGTACGCTTTTCTGTTAAAGGTGACAAACGAAAATCAGGACTTGGCAATAAGAAAAGCCGCCTCAGCACTAGGTGGTAGGGCGGCTTGAAGTAGGTGTTTTGATTGGTATCAGTTTTGCTGGTCGGCAAGGTCGGCCATGGCGGCACGGCGGGAGAGCTTGATGCGGCCGCGGTCGTCGACGCCAATGCATTTGACGGTCATTTTGTCGCCAACTTTGCAGACATCTTCGACTGTCGCGATGCGGCGGTCGGAGAGTTCTGAGATGTGGCAGAGCCCGTCTTTGCCGGGGAGGATTTCAACAAAAGCACCGAAGTCTTTAATGCCGGTGACGGTGCCTTCGTAGATTTTACCCTCTTCGGCTTCAGCAACAATGGATGAGACTTCGCGTTCGGCAATCTCCATCGACTGGCTGTTGCTGGCAAAGATAGAGACGGTGCCGTCGTCGTCAATATCGATCTGTGCACCTGAGATCTCACAGATACGGCGGATGTTTTTACCGCCGGGACCGATCAATCCACCGATTTTGTCGACAGGAATAACGATGGTCTGGATACGCGGAGCGTTGGGAGAGAGGTCGTTTGGTTGGGAGATGGTCGATTCCATGAAATCGAGTATTTGCATCCGGCCAATACGTGCCTGTTCCAGCGCAGCTTCGACTGTGTCCCAGGTGAGGCCGCGGACTTTGAGGTCGACCTGAAAGCCGGTGATACCTTTGCGGGTACCGGCGACTTTGAAGTCCATATCGCCGCAGTGGTCTTCGGAGCCGAGGATGTCGGTGACCATTACCTTACGGCTCTCGTCGGCGGTGCAGAAGAGACCAATTGAGACACCAGCAACATGTCCCTTAATGGGGACACCGGCATCCATCATGGCTAATGAACCCACGCATACTGAAGCCATGGAGGAGGAGCCGTTGGAGCCCATGATGTCGGAGACAACACGAACAGTGTATGGGAAGTCTGTCGGGACTACCGGCTCCAGGGAGCGCTCGGCCAATGCACCGTGGCCGATTTCGCGGCGACCGGTGCTACCCAGACGACCAACTTCTCCTGTGCAATAGGGGGGGAAGTTGTAGTGGAGCATAAATGACTTTGATTTAGGGCCACCGGTGATAGCATCCATCTCCTGGACATCCTGTTTGGTGCCAAGGGTGACTGTGCCGAGTGCTTGAGTCTCACCGCGGTTAAAGACGGCTGAGCCGTGGGCACGTGGGAGGAGCGAGAGCTGAGCGTAGAGAGGGCGGATGGCATTGTTATCACGGCCATCAATACGGCTATTATGGTCGAGTACATTACTGCGCACGAGCTCGATCTCCAGAGCGTCGAAAAATTGGACAAACTGTGGTTCGCCGATTTCAGGCCACTTCTCATTCATCTTGGCAAAAGCGTCTTCGCGGATAGCGGTGACGCTGTTCTGACGGGTTAGTTTGTCGCCGACCAGCAAGGCTTTGCGTAGCTCTTCACTGCAGGTTTCGCGGAGGAAAGTCATTTTCTCCGGGCAGGGCGGGATCTCGGTGATTACTTTGTCGGCCAGACCGAGTTGACGGCGCAGTTCGATTTGTGCATCGACAATTTTGACGACCTCTTCGTGAGCCAGTTTCATAGCGCTGAGGAACTCGGCTTCTGAAATTTCGGAGGCTCCGCCCTCCATCATCAGGAAACGTTCGCGGGTACCGGCATAGATCAGGTCGAGATCACTGCTAAGGCGTTCGGTCTGGGTGGGGTTGATTACCCATTCACCATTAATGCGCCCGATACGGACAGCACCGATCGGACCCATAAAGGGGATTTCCGAGATGTGAAGTGCGGCACTGGCGGCATTTACGGCTACAACGTCGGCCTCATTTTCGCCATCGGCGGAGAGAACCATGCTGTTGACCTGCACATCATTAAAATAGCCAGCGGGGAACAGCGGGCGGATGGGGCGGTCGATGATACGAGCGCAGAGTATCTCTTTTTCACTGGGGCGGGTTTCGCGTTTGAAATAGCCACCGGGGAAACGGCCGACAGCATAATATTTCTCGCGGTATTCGACCTGAAGCGGGAAGAAATCGATCCCTTCGCGTGGTTTATCTGTGTTTGTTACTGCACAAAAAACGATAGTGTCGCCCAGACGGACGCTCACTGCGCCAGCAGCCTGGCGGGCCATAAGGCCGGTTTCAATGGTCAAAGTACCGTTGCCAATTGCAGCGGAGACCGATTTGGTGTTATTCATGTTTGTATTGCCTTTTCTTGGGAGATTAAGAACCCTGGCGGAAAGATATCCAATGAGCCGGAAAACTTGCTTGCAGCAGTGTGCTTCAAATCACTGTGTACGTCTGCTTCGGTAAAATCGGTGATTGTCGGCGTATCGTGCAAGTAAAAGAAACAGGCCTCCCGCCGACATACTGTTTCGGACGGGAGGCACTGATATTTTAACGGCGGAGTCCCAACTCTTTAATAAGTGATTGGTACCGCGGTTCGTCCGTGCGCTTCAAATAATCGAGCAAGCTTCGGCGTGTGTTAACCATACGGATCAGTCCATAACGGGAACTGAAATCCTTTTTATGGGTTTTCAGGTGCTCAGATAGTGTCTCGATTTTTTTAGTTAATACTGCAATTTGCACTTCGCTTGAGCCTGTGTCACGGTCGTGCCGTGCTACAGGTTTGCGTACTGCTGCTTTATCAATTTGGCTCATGTCTCGTAGGGTCCTTGTCCCGCTGTTTTTTCTGTTTACTCTTTCCAGCGATGATCTTACCTTGCGACCCCCAAATTAGTAAAGCCAAAAAAGGCTTACGGGCAACAGGCCCGTATTAGGGAATCCGCAGCGGGGATGTGGCGTACCAGTCTCCTGAGACTCACCGCAGAAAGAGAAGTCAATTTATACCAAACAGCTTAATCTTGGCAAGGGAAAAATTTAAAAAATGTGCACTTGACGTGAAAAGCCTGTTTACTCTATTATATTTGGCCACTGCAAGAGATGTGGCATCTCTCCTTCTGGCAATCGGCTTAGAGGGGTTTGGTTTTGGGATGGTGCGCCTTGCGGGTGGCAAAACGGAGTACTTGTTATGGCAATTAAAGTAGGTATCAATGGTTTCGGCCGTATTGGTCGTATGGTTTTTCAGGCACTTTGCGATCAGGGGCTGCTGGGTAAGGGTGACGGTCAGTTGGATGTAGTGGCGGTAGTTGATGTCTCTACCGATGCCGATTATTTCGCTTATCAGATGAAGTACGACACTGTTCACGGTAAATTCAAGCATCCGGTAGAGACCAAGAAGAGCGACGCTTCTCTGGCAGAGGCTGACACTCTGGTTGTGAACGGTCACGAGGTTCTGTGCGTGATGGCACAGCGTTCACCTGCGGATCTCCCCTGGGGTAAGCTTGGAGTAGAGTATGTGATTGAAGCGACTGGTCTGTTTACCGACAGCGAGAAGGCCAAAGGTCACATCGAAGCGGGCGCTAAAAAAGTTATTATTTCGGCACCGGGTAAGGGCGATGTCAAGACGATCGTCATGGGTGTGAACGAGTGTGAGTATGATGCCGCGAAGCATAACATTGTTTCAAACGCCTCTTGCACCACTAACTGTCTGGCTCCGGTAGTCAAGGTGTTGCTTGATACCGTTGGTATTGAGACTGGTCTGATGACCACGATTCACAGCTATACTGCCACACAGAAGACCGTTGACGGTCCTTCGAAGAAGGATTGGCGCGGTGGTCGTGCAGCCGCCTGCAATATTATCCCGTCAACCACCGGGGCTGCTAAGGCGGTAGGTGAGGTGCTGCCAGTTACCAAGGGTAAGATGACCGGTATGAGTTTCCGTGTCCCGACAGCCGATGTCTCGGTTGTAGATCTCACTTTCCGTAGCGCACGCGATACCTCGATCGAAGAGATCGATGCCGCTCTTAAAGCAGCAACCAGAGAGGGTGCACTCAGTGCCGTGTTTGGGTATACAGATGAAGAGCTGGTCTCTTCAGACTTTATCCATGATGCTCGCTCCTCGATTTACGACTCTTTGGCTACTCTGCAGAACAACCTCAAGGGCGAAAAACGGTTCTTTAAGGTTGTAAGCTGGTACGATAACGAGTGGGGTTACAGCAACCGCGTGGTCGATCTTGTCCGCTTTATGGCTGGCAAAGATTGTGGCGGCGGCAAGTGCTGCTTCTGTTCGTAATTATCTGCGCGGCCAGGCCGCACATTTTTGCGACCGGGCGGGTAGTTGTAAACCAGCTACCCGCCTGTTATTATTTGAGTATATTGTAAATTTTGACACGACCTGTGGTTGTAGATAAGTGAGAGGTGGCTGATTATGAATAAAAAGACATTGCGTGATGTTGCCCTGCAGGGCGAACGTGTATTAATGCGGGTTGACTTTAATGTACCGATCAAAGATGGCAAAATTGCCGACGATACCCGTATTGTCGGGGCTCTACCATCGATTCGCTATGTATTAGAGCAAGGCGGCAGTCTGGTTCTGATGAGCCATTTGGGACGTCCTAAAGGTAAGGGTTATGAGGCCGATTTTTCATTGAAACCGGTGGCGGCTTATCTGGCTAACCTGCTGGGACGTGATGTAGTGTTTGCGGCTGATTGTGCCAACGCCGATAGTGAGGTGAGTGCCCTGCAACCTGGTGGGGTGGTGATGCTGGAGAATACCCGTTTCTATCGTGAGGAAGAGGCGAAGGTAAAGCAAACGGATGATATGAGCGATGATGCCTATAAGGCAGCTAAGAGCGAGCTTAAAGAGAGACAAAAGGCGCTGGCAGCCAAATTGGCCTCTTACGGGACTATCTATTGCAATGATGCCTTTGGCTCAGCACACCGTGCCCACGCTTCAACCGCTGTGGTCTGCAAATACATGAAGACCAATGTGGCCGGTTTTTTAATGGAGAAGGAGATTGAGTATCTGGGCAATGCAGTTGAGAATCCACAACGCCCCTTTGTGGCAATCTTAGGCGGTGCCAAGGTCTCAGATAAATTGGCTGTAGTGAAAAACCTGCTCGATAAGGTCGACACCCTTATTATTGGTGGCGGTATGGCTTACACCTTCCTGAAAGCGCAAGGCTTTGAGATTGGGAAGTCACTTTGCGAGCCAGACCAGATAGATTATGCCAGAGAGATGATGGACAAAGCAGCGGCAAACGGCAAAAAATTACTATTGCCGGTCGATAATATAGCGGCAGATCAATTTTCGGCTGAGGCCGCCACGAAAACAGTTGGCAACAATATCCCTGACGGCTGGATGGCTTTGGATATTGGGCCGGAGAGTGCCAAGCTCTATGCCGAGGCGATTAAATCGGCTAAGACGGTTGTCTGGAACGGCCCGATGGGGTGTTTTGAGATGAAGCCGTTTGCCGGTGGCACCATGGCAGTTTGTCAGGCCGTGGCAGAGAGTGGTTCAACATCGATAATCGGCGGTGGCGATAGCGTTAATGCAGTCAACCGTAGCGGTTTGGCTGATAAGATGACCCATATTTCAACAGGCGGCGGAGCTTCACTTGAGTTTCTGGAAGGTAAAGAGCTGCCGGGTGTAGTGGCACTCGACAATAAATAGAGGGCAGATAATGCGTATTGCGGTATATCCGGGGACATTTGACCCGCTGACACTTGGCCACCTTGATTTGATACGGCGTGGTGCTGCCCTGTTTGATCAGATAATTGTGGCGGTAGCGGCGAACTCAACCAAGGCCGGTGCCCTGTTTGGCAGTGGTGAACGGATTGAGATGATTCGCGAAGAGTTGGCGGTCGACGGTATTAACAATGTTAAGGTCGATATACTTGACTCGCTGCTGGTTGACTATTGTCGCCGGGCTGGTGTCAGGGTAGTGCTACGTGGTTTGCGCGCCTACTCCGACTTTGAACATGAGTTTCAGATGGCTCTGGCCAACCGCAAGCTGGCTCCTGAAATTGAGACACTCTTTCTGATGCCGCAAGAGGAGTACAGTTATGTGACAGCCAGCACAGTGCGTGAGGTTGTCCATTTCGGTGGAGATACACGGGCCTTTGTGTCACCGGTTGTGCAGCAACACATTGAGCGTTACATGGCTAAAACGAGAGGCCCTCAGGAGGCCAGTTAAGATGTCTGTCTCAAAAAAACTGATTATCGATATTGCCCGTCTCGATGATGGCGGTGAGCGTTATGCCGGTGAGCTTGACGCAACCGCTCTCGATCTGGTTCTGGGTGATGATCTGGTAGTCCCCGCCTCAAATCTGGCTTACGACCTGATGGTTGAGCAGATAGGGGAGGAGTTGCTGGTGCGCGGACGCGCCGATATGGAGATCAACTGCGTGTGCAGTCGTTGTGCTAAAACTTTCCAGCAGCATGTTGAAGACCCGGCTATTTTCACGGCTTACTCATTATCGGAAGATCCAGAATTCATGGACTTGACCGATGAGCTCCGTGAAGCTATGATATTAATTTTTCCCCCATACCCGGTGTGTGGGGAAAATTGCCGCGGACTGTGCGCGCAGTGCGGTGCAAACCTTAACAATGTAGTTTGCAAGTGCAAGCCAGAAGGGGCTGATGCCCGCTGGGGTGCGCTTGACGGACTCAAGTTATAGTGGTAATAAAGAAGACGGGCTTATAGACTGTTAACCGTAAAATGTAGCGGTTGAGAGAGTAAGCGAAAATCGGAACCAAGTGGAGTTGAATCATGGCCGTACCAAAACGGAAAAAATCGAAGATGCGCGTGCGCCAGCGTCGCGCTCATTTCAAGGCAAAGATTGCCGAAGTGGCAACATGCCCTAACTGCAATGCATCACACCGTTCACATCGTGTGTGTACCTCATGCGGGTATTATAATGGGCGTCAGGTTTTGAGCATCAAGGTTGCTGAATAACCTGATTGCTTTACTGATATCCTTAAAAGTGCGCTCCACTGCCTACCGGTGTGGTTACTGTAGTAGCGCAATTGTAGTTAAAAGCTTATTGCAGAGTTACTGCTGATGATGCGTATTGCGATCGATGCTATGGGCGGCGACTTCGCTCCGCGTGAAATTGTGCGCGGGGGCGTTCTTGCTGCCAAACAATTAAAAGACATCGATGTCGTCATCCTTGTGGGTGATGCCACGCATATACGCCATGAGCTGCAACTGTGCGGAGCCTCTGAGAGCGACCGCCTGCAAGTGCGTCATGCCTCAGAGGTGATTGGGATGGAGGACGCTCCGGCGATTGCGGTCAGGAAAAAACGTGACTCGTCGATCAACCGTTGCGTCTCTTTAATTAAAGAAGGCGAAGCCGATGCGGCTGTTTCTGCCGGCAACTCCGGTGCTTTTTCAGCCGCCGCCATGTTTGGGTTGGGACGAGTTAAAGGTGTGGCGCGCCCGGTAATTGCTGCGGTGCTACCTACGCGAGACCGGCCTTTGTTGCTGGTTGACTCCGGCGCCAACATGGATTGCGAGCCGGCATGGCTGGCACAGTTCGCCATTATGGGTAGTGCTTACTCACAGGCAGTGTTGCGGCAACCTAATCCGGTAGTAGGGCTGTTGAGCATCGGCACAGAAGATAGTAAAGGGAACGAAGTTACTAAACGAGCCTTTCAACTTATTCAGCGTACAGGTGTTAACTTCAGGGGTAATGTCGAAGGGCGCGACCTTTTTCTGGGGAAAACCGATGTGGTTGTCTGTGACGGTTTTGTTGGTAATGTGGTGTTAAAAACTACCGAAAGTGTTGCTCACGCTATCAGTTTCTGGATGAAAAAAGAGTTTGTACGGCACCCGCTGCGGATACTCGGTGCAATACTCCTGAAAGGGGCTCTAACAACGCTTAAGAGCCGGATGGATCCTGAAATATATGGTGGCGCACCTCTACTGGGGGTGAACGGTTCAGTCATTATTACCCATGGTGCTTCGACACAAAAGGCGATTTTCCATGCGGTTCGCGTGGCAGCGCTGGCAGCAAGAAACAACGTAACTGACGAGATTGCTAGTCGGATATGCGCTATGCCTCTGCACGATACTCCATTGCCGAGTAACAATAAATAACGAGTCCTCGTGATAACTATTCGACTAAAACTGCTTACAGCCGTAACCAAATGTTGTACAGCATAGA
>JAAYNR010000161.1 GCA_012520735.1 Lentisphaerota bacterium
AGCTTTGTCGGGGTTGGCGAATGGCCTTCTGCGTGTTGGAAACCGGGTTATGGAAACCGGGTTATGTACCACCCTGTAGGGGTGGCACATAACCCAGCCTCATTTCGTTTAAAAGTGTCGTCTAAGAGTATGCGTTTAAGTGTGTATTCGCTTCACAGCCTTCTCTCTTTGCTTTCTTTGCTTCTCTCTGCGGTTAATTAATCTGCAATTTCGTTTAAGGATGGCGACTAAGTGTGGCGTTTAAGTGTAGCGGCATGAACGCCGCTGGGACAGGCAAGAATGCCTATCCTACACAAGGCGAGGTGAGTGCACCTATGCCTATTGTTTTCAATTTACCTCTTGCCTTTCATCGGTGGTGGCATATAATTATGTGATTTGTTTGTTAACACTGGGAGGTTGTTGTGAGTGATCTGAGGAAGCGGTCGGTGGTGTTGCTGGAGCGGTGGGCTGAGGCGGCGGAGGCTTACTGGCTCGATTTGGGCAATGGTGCGGGGTGTTATGGACCGGGATATCAGCAATGGGGGGTGCAATCGAACTTGAATTACATTGCGGCGATGGCGACACTTGCCGATCAGGAGGGTGTCGCTCGAGGTGATTTTTGGCGAGGGCGGGCATTGACGGCGTTGCGGCATGTGTTGGCAACTCATGTGACCGGTGAGCGTTTGGGCAATGATGGGCGCAAGTGGGGCAACAACTGGATCAGTATGTTGGGGCTGGAGCGGTCCATGCATGGGGTGGCGCGGTTGGATAGTGCGATGCAACCCGCCGATAGAGCCGCGCTGCGCGGAATGTTGCGGAGTGAGGCTGATTGGTTGTTGAATCCGAGTCGTGGGGCAGCGGCAGGTGTTAATGCCGGATTATGGGGACGTGAAGGAAAGAATAATCCGGAGTCGAATATCTGGTCGGGGGCCTATTTGTGGCGTATGGCGGCACTCTTCCCCGATGCGCCGCAGATTGAGGAGTGGCGTGAGCAGGCTCATCGGTTTCTGATAAACGGGGTATCGGTTGAGGCAGATGCTACCGATGCGAGTATGGTGGCAGGTTTTCCTGTGAAGATGCGCCATGTCGGGGCTAATTTTTTCCCTAACTATGCACTGGATCACCATGATTACATGAATGTGGGATATATGGCGATTTCGGTTAGCAATGTGGCGATACTTCACTTTGATATGAAGCAGATGGGGTACGCAGTGCCGGAGACGCTCTATCATCATCAGGCCGACCTATGGAGGGTGTTGCGCGGATTTATTTTTAACGATGGACGGCTGTTACGGGTTGGCGGCGACAGTCGGGTGCGCTACGCTTATTGTCAAGAGTACCTATTGCCGGCGCTGTTGTTTGCGGCAGACAAACTTGGCGATCAACATGCGTTGGAGTTGGCGGCTAATCAATTGGGGCTGATGGAGTGTGAGGCAGCGGGGGGCGATGGTCTGTTTTACGGGCAGCGGGTAGAGTGGCTCCGTGAAAACAATCCACACTACTACTCGAGGTTGGAGTCGGATCGTGCCTGTGTGTTGGCGATGTTACTCAATTATGAGCCATTGGTAGAGGTGCCGAAAGCTACTGGGGAGTCGTTTGAGGAGTCGGTTCGGGGCGGCTGGTTGGAGCAGGAGCATGGTGCAGTGATGGAGCGTTCGCAAGAGCGGATAGCCTCATTCTCATGGCGGGCTCGTGGTTTTCCTCAGGGGTTGTGTATCCCTGCGGATAGGAGCGATTTGGCCGAGTGGTTTCAAAACCTTGTGCCGGTGGTACGTTTTATTGGTGAAAAAGATGAAGATGCAGGGTGTCATCGATCTCTGCTCGGTTACACTCTCGACACCTTTAGCGGTGGATTTGTCACCTGCGGCTCGGTAATGGTGGGTGTAAATATACAACTTGATGAGGGTGCGTTTTGCACTGACCAGGCGGTGAGTCATATAGCCTTTGCCGCATTGCCAGATGGTCACACTGTGCTATCACTGCAATACGTTATGGCGACCTCAGAGCGCGTTTGTTTTATAAAAGAGGTACACGGGTTGAACCTAATTGTACCGAACGACATCTTTAACGGTTACAGTCGTAAAATGGATGGTGCGGCTGGAACTGTGATGTTCAATTCCCCACCTGCAAGCGATGAAGTGATAGAGACGGGGTCGAACTGGCTGAGTATTGACGAGTCTCTTGGGGTGGTATCATTTAGTGGCGGGCCACTGGAAGTGGAGAGGTCGGCACAGCGCCGCGCCGGGGTGTACAAATCGCTATACACCGAGGTGATATGTCAGGGGCATCAGAAAAAAGTGAGGCTTTGTCAGCCGGGCGAGCTACTGATTGATACAGCGTTTGCAGTTTTGGCCGGGGCAGATGCGGCAACAACAGCGGCAGTATCTGGCGGGGTACTGAACTTCAGTGCCGGCGGTGTACGTGGAGTGTGGGTAGAGGGGCATGACAAGAGGCGATATGCCCTGGTGGCTAATTTTAGTGCGGAGGGTGTCGGGGTAGAAGTGCTGGGTGATAAGTTTACTCTGGCAGCAGGGCAGGCCAGAGTGGTAAGTGGTGAATTGAGCGTGGAAAATTGAGGCTGGTGGAAGGGTGAAAAAATGCCTTAATGCGGGAATGCCTTAGTAGCTAACCTGTTAGCTACTATCAAAAAAAACAAGAAGTTCAAGCAGCTATCTTCATAAGTTGTTGCGTTGAAGCAGCTAAGGCAGTATTGAGAGTCGTCGTCAACTCTCTTCCTTTTAAAATCTGTTTTCCAAACGCGCAGCGTTTTTATTAAAACTGCGGGAGTCCATGCAAGTGCCAGATATGTTAAGAAAATAAGATTTCTATGCTGTAT
>JAAYNR010000015.1 GCA_012520735.1 Lentisphaerota bacterium
ACTCCGGAAAACGCTACTATCAACACCGCTGCCGCTACTGCCGCCGCCGCTCTGGCCACAGGCCGCTACAAAGATAATACCACCCCCACCACCTTCTCCTACCGCAAAACAACCCCACACACCACCCCCGCCCCCCCCGTGACTATCCTCCAGGCAGCACGCGACCAACGCCAAGCCGCTGTCGGTATTGTCACCGCCAGCCCCCCCACAGCACCCAGCATCGCCCCCTTCTCCCTTACAGATATCTCAGCTCTTGATCTCCACATTACCGAAACACAAATAACCCAACACAACCTGAACCTCTTTATCTGCGCCTCTACTAACACCTCGTTCTTTACACCATATGCCAATACCCCACCAACCCCACACGCCGATATCACCCACACTAATCCCGAACAACCCACCCTCGCCGTCCTCACGGCTAAAGCCTTAGCGCAGCTCCGTCAGCACCCCACCGGCTTTATCCTGGTAGTTGAAACACCGCTGATCGCCGCCTGCTGCCGGAATCACGACACCTTTGGTGCTGTAAGTGAACTATACGCCTTTGATCAGGCTGTCCGCGTTGCCCTCCAGTTTGCCATCACCGACCGCCAAACCCTCCTCGTCGTCACCCCCGGCTATGAAGTAGGCGGTCTTACCCTGCCGGCCACACCCCTCATCTCTCCCTTAATATCCCATGACCCCTGGACTCCACAACTGCGTCAGATGCGCCTCAGTGCTGCCGCCCTCGAACATAAACTCGCCGGCGACTACACCACCGCCAACATCGCCGCCCATATGCGCGCCTGGTGGAATGTCCGCCCCAGTGCCGCAACACTCACCGCCATTGAAACCATGATCACCAACGGCCAAGCCCCGGCCTTCGCCATGGCCCACGCCTTATCCACCCAACACCTTAACCTCTCATGGAGCACCACCTCCTGCACAGCCGGTGACATCCCTCTGTGGAGCTTCGGCCCTCAACGCCTCTACGGCACCCCCGACAACGCCGAAATCGGTGTTGCCATCGCCGCCGCTTTAAGTCTAACCCTCACAAACTAAACAATGGTGAAAAAATGTCAGAACCTATCCTCGTTGCAACAGATTTAATAAAAAAATACCGCCTGCCCAATAAAACAGTCGAAGTCCTTAACGGAGCCTCACTAACCATAACACCCGGCGAGCGCGTTGCCATTGTGGGCCGCAGTGGTATCGGTAAAAGCACTCTTCTCCACGTACTCGGTGCACTCGACCGCCCCGAAAGCGGCGAAGTCATCATCAATGGCCGCTCTATCTACAAACTCTCCGAACGTGCCCGCTCCAACCTCCGTGCCCGGGAGATCGGTTTTATTTTTCAGTCATACCACCTCTTTCCTGAAATGGACATCTCCGAAAATGTCATGCTCCCCGCCTGGGCCGCCGGTGCCGGCCAAAACCGCACCCACATCAAAACACGCGCCGCAGAACTACTGGAATTGGTCGGCCTGACCGACCGCGCCACCCACACCCCACTGGAACTCTCAGGCGGAGAACAACAACGCGCTGCCATAGCCCGCGCCCTGATGAATCAACCACAACTCCTTCTAGCCGACGAACCCACCGGCAACCTCGACACCGAAACCGGTGCTCAAGTCCTTGAGCTCCTCTTCTCCATCAGCAGTCAAAGTGGACGCGCACTGGTGATCGTTACCCACTCACCAACCGTTGCAGCCCGCTGTGACCGCACACTCACACTCAACAACGGCACCCTTCATCTCACCCCGGCAGCTTCCAGTGCGACGACAACAACGAACACTTAGTATCGTCCCCATACTTCTGATAATACACCGTAAACAGCTCTCCATCCGTCAACTCCACTGTTGCCGGATACCCCAGATCACTGCCAGGGCCATCATCACGCAATATCCAATCGTAATCCCAAGTGGCCCCATCATCATAACTGAACGCCACACGTTGTCCATACGGTGCCAGACGATACCCATACGTTAGAATCAGCACTCCACTCGAATGACGCAACAAATGTGGTGGTGACCCATGAAAACCGAGCGCCCGTGCCCGACTCCACGTCCGCCCGCCATCATCCGACTCCGTCTGCATCATGCTGAAATGTTCAATACCCGAGTCAGCCAATTTATCATTACCATAATTCTGGATTCTTATCATCCCCACCAAGCGCCCTGAAGGCAACTCCACCACATGCGGCTCATGGTAATTACTCGCCACTGTTTTCTCCGCTACCGGCACACTCCCCACCACCTCCCAGCTAGACCCATTATCACCACTGCGCGCCGCCTCAATCGCCGTACCTCCAACCTGCCCCAGATCACTTGAAAAATCCTTCCCCAGATAGAGCAGCTCCCCACTCCGCAACACTGTCGGCCCATGCGGTGCCGACACCGGCACACGCATCGGTGCTCCCCAGGTGACACCACCATCCACACTCAACATCACCCACGACCCCAGCAACGCCCGCAACTCATCACCATCACACGCTGCATGCGCCTCACGCCACAACTTCACCTCCTCCGGCTTCAACCACTCCGGCTCCCCCCACTGCCGCGATGCCTGCGACCTAAACCACGTCACCAGCACCTTACCGCCACCTAGATTAACCACCCCTACATCTCGGTCATCAATCAGCGAATCCTGAATAGCCCGAGGCTCCGACCAACTCCTCCCTTCATCACTACTTACATTAATAACTGTCTTACCAAACGGACACACATGCTCCGTACGCAACCCCGAGCTCCCCACAATTAACGTCCCATCATCAAGCCTGGCCACCGAAGGCCAACCAAAATACCCCAACCGCTCCCCCGGCAACCTGCACACCACACCACTCTCAGACACCAGCCTCTTAGACATGTCAGCCTCCCCTGAATTGATACATAGTTACTGCAAAAACTAAACAAACTGTACCACCCCCACCACAAGGCCACAAGCCCAAACCAAACTAAATTAATCCAAATTTCGCAGGCACTCAGACTAAGACTATTTTTTGATCCAAAAACAGCCATAAAATCGTCAAAAATCATTAGGAAATGGCTAAAATCGGGCGTTTTCAGCTGTTTTGGCGTAAAATTCCCCTGGGAATTGTTTTGTAGTGCCTATAAATAATGCCTTCAAAAACGGATGCTGATGTAATTGACGGCGTTTTGGCTGACAAGGTAGCACATACTTGTACAGCAGAGCTTGGGGGTGTACTTGTTGGCTGGAGTGCATGGAATCGTTTGGGTATGTCTGAACTCTTGCACAGCCTGAGTTTTACTCATGATCAGGCTTTGAGTGCAGCTATATCGGTTATCAACCGTCTGGTTGAGCCTTCCAGCGAGCACAGCTTGCTCGATTGGTATCATCGTACAGGGCTACCAGAGCTCATGGACAACCCTCTATGGGGTGCAGGTGATGACCGTTTTTATCGGATCAGTGATCGCCTTTTAGCCAATAAGGAGAGGATTGAGCAGCATTTGAGAGACAAGCAGATGAGCTTGTTTAACCTTGAGCGCACTGTGCTTCTTTATGATCTTACCAATACCCATTTTGAGGGGCTTTGCAAAGATAATCCAAAGGCCAAGCGAGGCAAGAACAAGCAAAAGCGTAATGACTGCCCCCAGATAGTTGTCGGTATGGTGTTTGACCAACATGGTTTTGAGTTATCACATAAGGTTTTTGATGGCAACCAAAGTGATGCAAAGAGCCTTGTTGAGATGATTGGTGAGCTTAATGCATCAGTTCCAAAGGGGACTGAAAAGCCTCTGGTGATCATGGATGCGGGTGTTGCAACAGCAGCTAATTTGGCACTCTTGCGTGAACATGGTTTTGGCTATCTTGTCAATGATCACACACTTGACGAACATGACTACTGGAAACTGTATATAAGACTGACGCATGCTGAAGCCGGCTTTAAATCACTGAAAACTGATCTGGGATTACGTCCCAATCCGCATCACAAAGAAGATCGGGTTGATGGTCATGTCTTCATATGCATTATCGCTTACCACTTGCTGAGGAACATACTCTGGACTCTGGAACAGCAGCAGGACTACCGCAGCTGGGAAACCATAAAAAGGATTATGAGTACACACTGCTACACAACAATCCTTCTGCCAACCAAAGAAGGAGTTACACACCGAATCCGCAAAGCAGGACAACCAGAAGAGTGCCAGAAAGAAATTTATAGGGCACTGGCAATAGAGTGGACTAACCTGCCAAGCCATCGCACAACAGTTAGTCAGAAGAGATAATAGTAGAAAACAACACTACGACTTTGTAGTGCCGCAAAAGTTAAGTGCTTGATTTGCAATAGTTTATATACGCAGGCGCGAAAGACGGGCTAAGTCCGATCAGCTCCCGATTGGACAGCGCGGAGATGTCGAAAGTCGCCGCGCACACGGCAAACACGAACCAGTTGCGCCACGGATACCCGGTCGCCGAGAAGTTGGTGGTCCAGCGTCCCGAATACCATGTGTTCGCATCCCAGGACGAGGCAATCACACCGCTGCGCCAGTCGATAAAAGTTGCCTACTGCTTGCCGGGGATGAGCAAAGAGACGGGCGAGGCCTCACTGTAGGCGGTTGCGCTGTAGAGGCTTGAGGCTATGTACCTGCTGTACTTGCCGCTGGTAGCCAGTTCAAGCACTTCATATTTGAAGCAGAGATGACCGCTGGTGTCATGCCAGGTCAGATGGCCGTTTGAAGGGTTATATGTCAAATGTCCCATTACACTGTCTCCACCACACAGGCATCCACCTCGACCCTGGTTTCGGCGCTGATCGCCCGGACGTGGCCTGTCTCATCCACGGTCAGCTTGCGCACGTACATATAGAGTTTCCGACCACGCTCAGCCGGAGCTCCCGCAGGCGCACTTCGATTACGCCGTCGGCAAGATCGGTGGGAAAGGCGAAGGTGCGATTCTTGAGCTCGCTCAGGTCGTAAGGGACGGAGTCGCAGTTCTCCTCGCCGATCTCCTCGTGCAGGATGGCGCGGGCAAAGAGCGTCTGCAAATCTTGCTTGAACTTCTTATCGCCCTGCGCATAGAGCGACAGCGTGCCGCCGGGCGATGGTCGGGATCAGTTGCCACAAGAAGAACGCAGGCAGCATCCCGTACTACGCCTGCACGGCGCGGCTCTCGACGCACGACTGCGAGCAGGACTATGTCCGGACGGACCTGTTGGAGACGGCGGTCATCCAGGAAATCAAAGCGATGTTCCGGGGCGAGGGGTTCATGGCGCGGGTCTGGGCGGAAGCCAATCGGCGGCTTGACCAAGAGAAGCCAGACGTAAACAAGGACATCCGGCGCACGGAAAACCAAATGGCCGACGTACGCTCCCGAATCGAACGCTACCTGGAGGCGTTCGAGACCGGCAAGCTCGATACCGACACCTGTAACCAGAAGGTGCGCGACCTTAAGGCGCGCTTGGCCGAACTCGAGGGCGAACGGACCGAACTAGAGTCGCGGCGAGAGCGTTTGAGCCTACCGGCGATGGACCGTGAATTCCTGCGGCGGACGTTGGACGACTTCGAGGCGGTGATGGCGTCCGAGGAGAACGCAAAAAAGAAACACCTTCTCCGCCAGTTGGTGAAGAAGGTGCTCGTTCACAATCGCGACACAATTGAGATATGGTATGGATTACCCGAGCCGGACCCGGCTCGCATCGAGGGAAGAATGGCTCCGGCGGCTGGATTCGAACCAGCGACCAAAGGATTAACAGTCCTCTGCGCTACCGCTGCGCCACGCCGGAATAGAGTTAGCTGATGCCGCTTCTGGCGGCGAATGGGGATAAAGTTACTATA
>JAAYNR010000014.1 GCA_012520735.1 Lentisphaerota bacterium
GGACTTCCGCAGTTTTAATAAAAACGCTACGCGTTTGGAAAACAGATTTTAAAAGAGAGAGAGTTGATGATGACTCTCAATGCTGTCTTAGCTGCTTCAACGCAACAACTTATGAAGATAGCTGCTTGAACTTCTTGTTTTTTTTGACAGTAGCTAACGGGTTAGCTACTAATCGCATCACCATCTTAGCCTTCATCCCAAGGTGATCGCAAATAAAGAGCGGTAAAAACGAAGTTAACAGCGCCAGCCCTACCACCCCTCCGGCAAAAGCCAGCAGATAGTAAACAAAATTCCGATCCAGCAACGCCACTATCATCTTGGCACCATAGCCTGGCCCCTCTTTAGGCTCATTAATAGGCGCACCGCCCGGCACAAAGGCCATCAGCAAAACACCAATAATCCCCAAAAATGCCCCTGCCCCTATCAATATCAGATACCGCCCCACCCCCGTACCATGATCTATCACCACACTAGCCACCCATAAAGCCACCCCCGATGCCAGCAACCCAATCACCGATATCCAAGCATTAAACTTACCACGCACACTGTTCGGCACGTATTCCTGTAGCCACGGATAAGAGGCGGTCTCTGCCAACGCCCGCAATACGGCAAACACCACAATAATCGTCACCAGAAAAACCTTAGCTGCCGTCATCCCCCTTACTGTAATTATCCACGGCAACAACAGCAACATCGCTATAACCAGCTTCCGTACTCCGTAAAAAATCAGATAAACCCGCTTCCGCCCCATCCGTGCCGCTGCCGGGGCAAAGAACAGCGCCAGCAAACCACAAAACGGGAACAGAGAGAGCAATCCACCAATCTCCGATGCCGGCAACCCCAACTCACGCATAAAAAGGACAAACACCGAACCACTAAAAACCCATAACGCAAAAACTGCATTAAAGGCACCGGAGGCCAATGCCCACGGTAAAGCACGTCGTTTTACTTCATCACTAACTGTCAGAGTATTGTTTTTCACGTCCCGGATTGTAGCCCATTTACAACAAAAACCGCAATCGGTCTTATTTTACGCTTGCAATATCTCGCTTAATTTCAGATGCTTGTTAACGCTTCATGGCAAATTTTCTTTACCTTGCCGAAAACCAGAAACTGAAACTATTTATGAGCATTAAAAAAACATCATTTACCTATATCCTTAACGCCGACCAGCAGCTCTCGTTGAAAGCACTCCTGGCAGAGGGTAATTTTAAACCCGTCTCTGTCCCCCATACCTCTATCGCCGCCGAAGGCAACGACTGCCGCATAAACCTCTACAACAGCGGTAAATGTCTGATTCAGGGACGTGGTGCTGAAGAGTTCGTCCTCTATTACCTCGAGCCTATGGTGCTCGGCTCGGTTGGCCTCGGCTATGAAGATATCCTTAATCCTGTGACCGTCGAGCCCCATATGGGTATAGATGAGAGCGGTAAAGGCGACTTCT
The DNA here is from genome assembly GCA_012520735.1 of Lentisphaerota bacterium. GTDB lineage: Bacteria > Verrucomicrobiota > Kiritimatiellia > RFP12 > JAAYNR01 > JAAYNR01. The sequence continues at coordinate 1,445 of JAAYNR010000014.1, forward strand.
TCGGCCCGCTTGTCGCCGCCGCCGCTTATGTTAACCAGCCGTTGGCACGTACCATGAGTGAAATAGGCGTCAAAGACTGTAAAGAGATGTCCGACAAACAAGTATTGGCTGTCGGGGCACGCCTGCGCGACCTCCTCGGCCATAACCGCTACGCATTGGTCACTATCGGAGCCGAAGCCTACAACCGCCTCTACGCCAAATTCCGTAACGTTAACAGCCTCCTCGCCTGGGCTCATGCCCGCTGTATCGAAAACCTCCTTAACACCATCCCCGACTGCCCCCGCGCCGTGGCCGACCAGTTCGGCTCGGAGGTTGTTATCAAACGCGCTCTGATGAAAAAAGGCCGCTCGATCGTCCTCGAACAGCGCCATAAAGCCGAAAGTGATATCGCCGTAGCCGCTGCCTCTGTTCTGGCACGTGAAGCCTTTCTCCGTAGCCTGCTCCGTACCGGCCACGACCTCGACATCACCATCCCCAAAGGTGCCTCGGAACAGGTTCGTAATGTCGCTATCGACCTTGTCAAACGTCAGGGACCCGCCAGCCTGATAAAACTGGCAAAATGTCACTTCCGTACTACCGATGCCGTCCTGGCCGCCTGTGGTAAAAGCCGCTCCGACCTCCCCGCCGACGGTCAAGTCGTCTCTAAACCGTATGAAGGACGCCGCTCTGGCACTAAAACAGCCACTGCCGAAAGCAGCGATGCCAAAGGTACTGAAACCGCTAAAAAACCGGCCGCTAAATCTACCAAAGCACCCGCCGCTAAAAAAACCGCCGCTAAATCTACCAAAGCGTCTACGGCTAAATCGGCTAAAACTGAAAAACAACCCTAAATTGTGTAAAAGTAGCGGTAGATCACAACCATACCTGACAGCACACCCATTATCATCCCCACAAACACCTCAAACCGAGTGTGTCCCAGCAACTCTTTGAGCCGTTTCTCAGATAACCTGTGCTCCTTAAAGAGCTCATCTACTATCAGGTTAAGCGTCTTCGCCTGCTCACCGGCCGCATTGCGCACACCGGCAGCATCAAACATCGTCACCCCCGCAAAGCACCACCCCAAAATCGCCGCTACCGAACCAAATCCCTCTGTCAGCGAGATCGCCGTCGCCATAGCACAAACCATAGATGAGTGCGCACTCGGCATGCCGCCAGTGCTGACAAAATAACCAAAGTCGAGCCGCCGGCTCTGAATCAAAGCTGAGAGCAATTTACACGACTGCGCCAACATCCAACCTGCAAAAGCCGACCAGAACCAAGGCGTCTGAAAGAAATAAGAAAAACTGTTATCTGTAACCATGGCGCTATTTTAAACCTCAACCCGTCACTGCGTCAACACGTGAAATATCATTAAACCCGGGCGGTGTCACAGTCATATCAGCCCCCGCCGCATAATAGATCTCCTCAAGCTCTCGCAAAGCCACAGCACATGCCGCTGTCGGTGCCCCGCCATTATGCAGCATCTCCGCGTCCAGCAAAGCACGTAATTTCACAATACGCCAGCGCCACGACTCCCTCCCCCATGCCGGCATCTCTCCCTCCAACACCTCACACAGCCGCAATGCCTCATCAGCCAGCCGTGCATCTGCTCCAGGTCCCGGCGCATAACGGTACCATCCCGCATAACCCTCTACTGCAATCGCCCCCTGCGGCGGCTTGCCATCCTTGTACCCCCACGCCGCAAACATTTTTTCATGCATCCACAGCGGACCGTGATTCGCCTCCAGTATCTCGATTATGCGATATAACCTGTCGCCCGCGGGCACCCCCCAGGCCAACCGCGCATACTGATCAATAGCCTCACGCCAGTCGTTGGTTCCTGTCCAGTAAAACCGCGCATACAACACCTTATTTATATCTTCAAACACCCCCTCAGAGTATGGGAAACCACCCTCGGCCAGTTGGACAACTTCGCCCCACAGCCCGGCAAAACGCTTCGGTGCCGGATTTGCCCCAAAACCACCCCACGGCAACATCCCGAACATACTTATTTCAGGGAAGTTCAGGAGCGGCAGTTCACCCGGCACACCATGTTCCAGCGGATAACGCGGAAAAGCACCATGGGAGTCTGCCAGAATAAAATCTACCCAATCAGGCTGTTCGGCAAACGCCTCGGCCAACCCCCGCCACTCGCCCTGATCACCTTTATAGTCAAACAGCCAGGTCGAAAATATCACCCGCCCTTTACAATAAATACTCTTATAGAGACGCGCCACCTTCTCCCCTATCCGCAACATCCCATTAACTCCCCACGGCGCGCACCCCTCACAACCGCATCCCCCTTGGTCATAAGGCCATAACCAGATATGATCAACCCCCACCTCACGAAACTCCTCAAACACCTCACGAATATTAGCCAAAACCAGCTCCTCACCCTCACTGGTCGCCACACACACCTCAATCCCATAATGTGCCCGCCCCGTTTTTGTCGCCCGCAAATGGTGCGGCGTTGCCCGATAACCCTCATTAGCCAACATCCCCAACCCGGCCGACATCCCTACCCGTCGCGCCGTCCTAATTAACGCCTTAAGCCGAGACACCATTGCCACCGCCGCCGGATCAGCAAACGACTCAAAATGGCTCATATCAAACCACACCACCAACCCGTTCACCCCCCACAGCGCTAAATCTTCAATATAACGCTCTACTACATCGATCGGCGCCTCCTGATAAAAATTGTGAAAATGAGTCGCAAAATAGATGCCACGCATCGACAACCGCGGCTCCGACACCCCCCGCCACGTACAAGCCCCAAAAGAGCCATCCGCCATACAGCTACAGCGCAACCAGTGTCCCACCCCATAATAGAGCCCCTTCGCGCTACCCGAGGCTATCCGCACCCCACTCCCTACACCATTCTCAATTAAAAACCCCTCCTCCGCCAGCCCCGACACCACCACCAGCTCCAGCTCACCACCCGCCTCTGTTACAAACAACGGCTGCGGCCACCCACGCTCTGCCATATGCCGCTTCAGCACACACTGCAAAGCCTCCATCACAACCGAAGCTCCAGCCAACACCGACACCCTGAATAGACTCTCCATACATACCCCCTGACTCCCCTTTAAAGAAATAGCCAAAGCCTACCACACCTCAAAACACCATACAAGCCACAACGGAACCATTACAAACAAGCAATACAGCAAGGACTATGCAACAACTGAGGAAATCATGTTTTGCCCAAGGCTGCCCGCTAGCCAGTAATCAGTGCAACTGTCTACTGACTAGCGGGACTACCCCATGACCACTGTCAAGCGAAAAACCACGCGAATCTTTAATCGCGTGCGATCCACAATAGTGGATGCGCACCCAATATTCAGAAGCCAGCATTAAGGATTCAGAATAAAAAACGCTTTTTCTCATGCCCCCGTAACAGCGACAATAGTGCCCTACCGCTCAACAACGCCAATGAATAACAAGCTTCTCTTCGCGCCATTGGTGTGAGAATTACCCCATCGGCCTGAGACCGTCCACGACAAGCTGCGAGGGTGCCGCTTCCACGGGCGGGACGCCCATGCCACAAAAAAATCTGCGTTCATTTGCGGATAGATTACCCAGCGGCGTTCGCGCCGCACTCTTAAACGCTAGACTTAGTCGCCACACTGACGAAACACACGCTACCCTTTGAGCAATATCCCCAGCATGGTGCCGGGATCTTCTAATTGCGCTTTAACCATCGCCTCGGAGATTACAATTTTCTTGAGCTTGGGATTACCGGGTGCTTCGTACATGATCTCCATCATCAGGTGTTCCATAACTGCCCGCAGACCACGAGCTCCGGTTTTGCGCTCAACCGCCGCCTTAGCCAGAGCCTTGAGGGCTTTGTCGTCAAAGGAGAGCTCTACCCCGCTCATATGGAGCAGCTTCCGGTATTGCATAGTCATGCTGTTTTTCGGCTCGGTTAATATCCGCACCAGCTCCTCCTCACTCAGCTCGGCTAAAGAGGCGGTAATCGGGATGCGCCCCACAAACTCCGGGATAAGACCGTAGCGGATCAGATCCTGCGGTTCAACCTTGAAACCCTCGCCGGTGGTGTTGGCGCTGACGTTGTTTTTCTCGGCCCGGTCGTGATAGCCAATAGCCGTTTTACCGGTACGCTCTTTAATGTACGCTTCGAGTCCTACAAATGAACCGCCACAGATAAAGAGGATGTTGCGGGTATCTATTGTCAGGTACTCCTGCTGTGGGTGTTTGCGTCCACCACCGGGTGGTACACGGGCTATGGTTCCCTCAAGTATTTTGAGCAGAGCCTGCTGTACACCTTCACCGGAGACATCACGGGTGATCGAGACGTTTTCAGTTTTGCGAGCCACCTTATCGATTTCATCGATATAGATTATCCCGGTCTCGGCTCGCTTTACGTCCATATCAGCGGCCTGAATAAGGTAGAGCAGAATGTTCTCCACATCTTCGCCTACATAGCCGGCTTCGGTGATGGTGGTGGCATCGGCTATAGCAAAGGGGACATCTAGCATCTTAGCCAGAGTGCGGGCAAAGAGCGTTTTACCGCATCCGGTAGGACCGATCAGCATGATATTGCTCTTCTCGATCTCAACATCGGCAAAAACGGGATCTTCACTCTGCTTAGACTGACTCAAACGACGGTAATGGTTATGTACCGCCACAGAGAGCATCCGCTTGGCGTAATCGTGACCAATAATGTGTTGATCCAGCGTAGCTTTGATATCAACGGGATTAGGTACTTTGAGCGGCTTGGGTGGTCCTTTTTTTTTGCCACCCTCTCTGAGACCATCCATCTCGATGTCTCCAAGGGGGTTGCCCATAGGCGGTTCGCCATTAGTACCAAAAAGGTGGTGATTACAGATCATCACACAGTTGTCACAGATTGTGGCATCGCCGGGGCCGCGAATGAGTTCCGCACCATCGGCCTCGGTAGCACCACAAAAAGAGCACTGCGGCTTTTTGCCGCGGTTTTCAGGATTACGGGGAGAAGCCATAACTTATGCGTCTTTGGGTGTTGTCGGTTTCTTGTTTAAAACTTCATCTATCAGCCCATAGGCACAAGCCTCTTCTGCTGAAAGGAAGTAGTCGCGGTCGGTATCCTGAGCAACGGTCTTCAACTTTTTGCCCGTGTGATAGGCTAGAATATCGTTGAGGCGATCACGCAAGCGGAGTATCTCCTTAGCCTGAATGCTGATATCTGAGGCCTGACCTTGAGCCCCGCCCCACGGCTGGTGGATCATAATGCGGGCATTGGGGAGAGCAAAGCGTTTCCCTTTTTGACCGGCTGCCAGTAGCACCGCCCCCATGCTAGAGGCCTGACCTACGCAATAGGTGGAGATATCACAGGAGAGGAACTGCATGGTGTCATAAATCGCCAGACCTGCCGTAACAGAGCCTCCCGGAGAGTTGATATAGACCGAGATGTCTTTAGTGGCATCCTGCGATTGCAGAAACAGCAACTGCGCAATGATCAAATTACTGACTTGGTCGTCAATAGCAGTGCCAATAAAGATTATCCGGTCTTGCAGCAGACGTGAGTAGATGTCGTAAGACCTCTCACCGCGTGCCGTCTGCTCGACCACGATAGGGATAAGATAAGATGATGCTGGATGTCCCATTACTGTAATCTTTCTGTTTATTTGAGTGAATTAACCAGAAACTCTAGAGTTTTGTTGTTGCGGATGTCGATACGTATACGCTCTCTGAGGTTTCTCTCATAAACAATCTTCTCCATCTCCGGCACACTCTTCTGTGCCTGAAGTGCTTGCCGTTTGATCTCCGCGGCCACCTCTTCGTCGCTCACTTCTACCCCGGCATCGACAGCAATAGCGGCCAAGATATAGCGCAGACGCAGGCGCGACTTGGTGGAGTCGGTAGCTTGCTCCAGGAATTTATCACGATTTTCAGTAAGCTCTTCGATCTTGCCTCCACGCCGCACATGCTCATTGGCTAGTGTGCGGATGGTAAGATCGGTCTCTTCTGTCAGCTCGCTCTCAGGTAGCTCAAAGCTGCACTTTTTCAGCAGGAAGGCGACAACCTCACTTGTACGACGATTTTGCTCTTCACTTTGAGCCTCCCGCTGCATCGACTCCCGAATTAATTCACGCAGTTTTTCGCCGCTATCGACCTTAGCCATTTCAATGAGTTTCTCTTCCGGCATTGGGACAGACCTACTGAACTTGGTCAATTTCACCTGATATTCAGCCTTGACCCCTTGCAGTGACTCGACTCTAAAATCTTTGGCAAACTTTACAGTAAAGGTTTTCTCTTCACCCATCTTCATGCCAACCACACCCAGACTCACCTCAGGGATGAGCTCCGGTTTATCAGCCTGCATCCAGAAGCCTGTGCCGGAACTGTAGAAGCCGGCATCTTCCACTACCTCTGCCATAGGCTTGCCATCTACTGTGGCAGTAAAATCGATATGGACGCTATCCCCCTGGTTTACTGTCATCTCTTCGGTAGCATCTTCATGGGTGGCAAACTGACGCAACAGCATCTTAATCTGCGCTTCAACCTGCTCATCTGTCACTACAGGCTCAATCAACTTAACCGGTATGCTCTGATATTTGGGGAGCTTAAACTCTGGTGCTACATCGACAGTCAGATCAAAACTGAGGCCAGTCTCCAGACTGTAGATAAGGTTATTGCTTTCGAGGTAGTTCACTACTGTCAGCTTTGTTTCATCGGTAGCGGCTTTGCCAAAAACACCTAGCAAGCGCTGGCGGATATCGCGATCGAGATCCTGATGGTACATACGCTCGATCACAGCTCTGGGGGCTTTGCCTGTGCGGAAGCCGCGCACTGGTGCTTCACGCATATAGCGGGCAACAACATTTTCGTAGTCGTCACGGATCTCAGCAGCCTCAGCCTTTACGGAGAGCTTGACTCTACAAGGTGAAATGGTTTTGGACTCAACTTTCATTGGTAATGGCTCTTTTCCTTATCAGTTGCGGTTGTAAAGTCCTCAGGCGTCCTTAATGCCTAACAGGAACTCCGCATTGCTTTGTGTATTTTTCAGACGCTTAATGACCATCTCCATCGCCTCGACGGGTGGCACACCATTAAGCGCTCTGCGTAAAATCCAGGTGCGGCTGAGCTCTTCCGGATGCAGTAGTAGCTCCTCCTTACGTGTCCCCGACTTCTCAATGTTGATAGCCGGGAAGATACGTTTGTCAACCAGCGCACGGTCAAGGGCGATCTCCATGTTACCGGTTCCCTTGAACTCCTCAAAGATCACATCGTCCATACGGCTACCGGTATCGACCAACGCCGTAGCGATGATGGTCAGGCTGCCGCCACCCTCAATATTGCGTGCCGCACCGAAAAAACGCTTCGGTTTGTGCAGTGCGTTAGCGTCGACACCGCCGGAGAGGATTTTACCGCTGTGGGGCTGCACGGTATTGTAGGCACGCGCCAAGCGTGTAATAGAGTCGAGCAGTATGCAAACATCCTTACCGGTCTCGACCAGACGCTTAGCCACCTCAATCACCATCTCTGCCACTTGCACGTGACGCTCAGGCGTCTCGTCAAAGGTAGAGCTTAAAACCTGAGCCTTGGTGTTGCGCTGCATGTCGGTCACCTCTTCGGGGCGCTCGTCGATCAGCAGGATAAAGAGGACTACATCGGGGTGATTGGCCGAGATCGAATTGGCCATTTTCTGTAGCAGTACGGTCTTGCCGGTACGTGGCGGGGCCACAATCAGACCGCGCTGTCCCATCCCAATGGGGGTAAAGATATCCATCACCCGCATGGCGTGTTCACCGGGAGTAGTCTCGAGGTTTATACGACGATCGGGAAAGAGTGGTGTCAAGTTCTCAAAATGTACCAGTTTCCGAGCCTCTGCTGCCGGTCGCCCGTTGACCTGTTCGACACGTCCTAAAGCGAAGAAACGCTCTTTCTCTTTAGGGTCACGAACCACGCCCTCAAGTAAATCGCCCGTGCGCAGGCCGTATTTACGGACCTGTGTCGGCGAGACATAAACATCTTCCGGACACTGCAGGTAGTTGCTCTTGGGAGAACGGAGGAAACCGAAGCCGTCGGGAAGAATCTCCAGTGTACCTTGAGCAATGACCGACCCACCACGACGCAGATAACTACGGATGATCTCATAGACCGCCTCGTGCTTGCGCATCAGCGAGAGATCCTCAGCCGAGACGTGTGTTAACATCCCGTTCAGTTCGTCTACCTCTTTTGACTGCAACTCCACCAGACGCAGGGGCGGGAGATTCTCCTGCACCACTACCGGCTCATCCTGCCGTACTTCTGTCGCTGCTGCCGGTGGGGTCTCTTCGCTGTCAGGCTCTACCGCAATACGCGGTACCGGCTTGATGCGCTCGACCGGGTCACTGCGCCGCAATTCACGCTGCCGGTCACGGCGATCACGGAAACGCGCCCAGCGGTTATGCCGCCGATCACGCAATGAAGCCGATGGATCGGCCGCCATAGGGTTGCTGCCGGTATCAGCCGCACCCTCCGACGCTTCACTTTTGGTCTCTGTAGCTTCGGTTCCACTATCGGCATCTGCCAAAACAGCACTGTTATCGCTCTCTGCTGTATCGTTATCAACTACATCAGCCTCAACTGCAGCGTCAGCCTTGGCTTTAGCTTTAGTAACCGTGGTGCTACGCTTGGCAGTTGTTGTTCTGGCTCTGCTTCTGGTGGCCGGACTCTTCTCTGTGCTCTCTTTTGCTGTCTCGGTGGTCGAGTCGTCGCATTGCGTTTCATTCATAATTTATCTCCGCGAGGTCTTTCACTAATTGTTCAGCCTCTCTCCTCAACATCTCTTTTGTTCCATCATTCCAAATTACACGGTTGGCCATCGCTGCTTTTTTTTCGATAGGCCATTGCGCTGCAATCCTTAATTGTGCGGCCTTTTCCGAAAGGCCACGCTTGCATAGTCGTTGTAACTGTGTCCCGCCCCGGCAAGCCACACAAACAATGTAATCCCACTGTTCATGCCAGCCTGCCTCAAACAATAGAGGGATCACAGCAAAACTTAAAGGGTTCTCTCTTTGGCGAAACCAATCATCCAGCTCCAAGCGCACCATAGGGTGGATAATCTCATTTAAAACCTGTAACTTATCAGGGTTGCCGAAAACCAATGGCCCCAATACGGAGCGGTCAATGCTGCCGTCAGGTGCCAAAAGTGACCTGCCAAAAGCTGCCGTTATCGGCGTTACCGCTCTCCCTCCGGGCCCCTCGAGGCGGTGTACCAGATCATCCGCATCGATAATATCGCAGCCCATCTCCAGCAAAAAACTGGCCAGTGCGCTCTTCCCGCAAGCTATGCCACCAGTAATAGCGACACGTTTTGCAGTGAATGAGGGGATATTTTGACCTATTTCCACAAAATGGTCAAGTGTGTTTATTTTAGCCACAGCAAAGATATTAAGGAGGGTATGGTGTTAGTACCTGTCTTGCAAAGTGGTGCCTGCAAATTCGTCAATACAGTAACAAATAACACCACCGTGCAAAACCAGAGTTCGTCTGCCCAGCCGGGCTTACGTTACCCGTTTGTCAGTTTACAGATCATGGCATGGCCGGACCGGGAGCGGCGGTATCAGACAACGCCTCAGAGACCTTAGTCTCGCTGGCGGTCTTTACCGGACGCCCAGCCGGGTCAACCAGACGTGCCGTCACAAAAATCAACAGATTTCGTTTTTGTGTCCGCTCTGCCTTGTTCTGGAACAGCCGCCCAATAAAGGGGATGTCGCCCAGAATCGGGATTTTATCAAAGGTAGCAACCCGCTCTTCAGTGATCATACCACCCATTACCACGGTAGCACCGTTGTAAATGGAGATACTGGTAGAGACCGAGCGAACTTTAAACCACGGCTGCTCCATCGGCAGATGAGAGACTACCGCTTCACCATCGACCAGAGCGGTCACATCGTAGCCATAATCTTTCCAGACAGGGTCTGAAA
>JAAYNR010000238.1 GCA_012520735.1 Lentisphaerota bacterium
TAATATATCTGGCACTTTCATGGACTGGCGCAGTTTTAATAAAAACGCTACGCGTTTGGAAAACAGATTTTAAAAGGGAGAGAGTTGACGATGACTCTCAATGCTGCCTTAGCTGCTTCAACGCAACTACTTATGAATATAGCTGCTTGAACTTCGTGTTTTTTTGACAGTAGCTAACGGGTTAGCTACTGTCAAAAAAACACTGAAGAACAAATAGTTCCATTCTCACACTTTACGAAGTGTGAGAATGGAGGAGGAGCCACAATTCGTCAAACAGCAAATCTGCACCCTCTTTGATATTGCGATCAAGTCTGACAGTAACATTTACACTTGTTGGATTCATGTTTATCCTCCAAAATAGTGATATTATATGTGCATGTCATGTGCATATCATGTGCAATACAAGTGTAAAATACAAATAACCTGTAAAAAACAAAGCGGGGTCAGTTAGGCTGGCCAACGGGGAGGCTGGGGGTGGCGTCGAGGTGGAGTGCGGCTAGGCCGGTGATGCCGCCGCCAGCGCCGGCGAGGCCGGCGATCATGGCGGCGTTGTCACCGCAGAGGCGGGGTTCGGCTAGGAGGAGGGGGGTGTTGGTGTGGGCGGCGACCTGCTGCAGGCGTTGGCGTAGGGAGCGGTTGAGAGAGACACCGCCGCCAACAGCGAGGTAGCGGTAGTGGCCGCGGCTAAGAGCTAGCTGACAACGTTCGGCGAGGGCATTGACAATGGCAGCCTGGTAGGCGGCGGCAATGGCGTTGATGTCGGCGGTTGATTGTGGCGGGTTTTCTCGCAGGCGATAGAGGAGTGAGGTTTTGAGTCCACTGAAGCTGGCGCAGAGGTCGGCATCCATGGTGCCGAGGCCGGGGTTGTCGGGTTGGACGCGTCCTTGGGGGAAGGTGATAGCAGCGGGGTTGGTGGCGGCAGCGGCGGCTTTATCGATGGCAGGGCCGCCGGGGTAGCCGAGGTCGAGTAGTTTGGCTGCTTTGTCGAAGGCTTCGCCGGCGGCATCGTCGAGGGTTTGGCCGATGGTGTGGTAGTCAGTGAGGCTGTTTACTTCGATGAGGCAGGAGTGTCCGCCGGAGACTACCAGAGCGAGGAGGGGGAAGGCCTCTTCCACTGGGGGGGCGGTGGGGGCGAGGAAGGGTGAGTAGGCGTGGGCCTCAATGTGGTTGATGCCGATCAGGGGTCGGTTGAGAGAGACGGCGAGACCTTTGGCGGCGTTGAGACCTACAAGGAGGGAGCTGGCGAGCCCGGGGCCATAGGTGACGGCAATGGCATCGATGGCAGACCAAGGGAGGTTGGCCTGAGTGAGGGCATCGCTGATGACACCGCCGATTTTTTCGACGTGGCTGCGTGAGGCGACTTCAGGAACTACCCCGCCGTACGGTTGGTGGAGGGGGATCTGACTGAAGACGACGCTGGAGAGTATCTCGCGGCCGGAGCGGACGATGGCAGCGGCGGTTTCGTCGCAGGAAGTTTCGATGCCTAATACGATCATGTTTTAACCTGAAAATGTAAGTGAACTAACCACAAAGAACGCACAAAGAAAACAAAGAGAAAGATTTATGGGATTTTGTATAGATTCCATTTGGAAGTTGGAGGCTAATCTATAACCTCTTGTATTGCTGTGAGTTAAATGTGGTTTTGATTTTTAGTGATGTTTTTAGGTTAATAGAGGAGGTTTGACAAGAGTTTTTTTGAGTACACTTTCAGGGTCATGGATCATTGACAGTTGGCGGTTCATCGGCAGGATCAGCGGTATCGGGCGGGGGAGGTGTGTCAGTAGCGGGGGGCTGGTTGGTGGTGGTGCCGGTTTGGAGGAGAGGCTCGGCTACAGGTGGCTTTTTTGGAGCCAGAGCTGTTTGCAGGAGTTCGAACGCTTTTTCGAGTTGAGGGTCGGTGGCATCGGCTACGGGTTCACGTTTGTCGACAGGGAAGGCTCCGGGTAGTTCGTCGTACATTCGTTTGAGTTGAGCCTTGCGCCACTCTTCGGGTTTCATGTGGATCACATGGCAGGGGGTGATCCCTTTGCCGTGGATGAGGCGGTTGGTGGGGGTGTAGTAGAAGGCGGTGGTGAGTTTGATGCCACACTCGGGGCGTGTCTGCATAGGGGTGACGTTTTGAACAGAGGCTTTGCCGAATGAGGTTTCGCCAACGAGTACGGCACGTTGGTGATCTTGCATGGCACCGGCGAGGATTTCGGCGGCACTGGCGCTGCCGCGGTTGATGAGGATGGCCAGAGGGGTGGTGGTGTCGTGGTGATGGCCAAAGGCGTGGTAAACACGTTCTCGACTGTGACCTTCGCGGCCACGAACCGTGACAACCACGGCCTTGGGTGGCAGGAAGTGTTGGGCGATCTCAACGGCAGATTCGAGCAGGCCGCCAGGGTCGCTGCGGAGGTCGAGGATTAGAGCGCGGAGGTTTTGCTGCCGGAGTTGCTGCAGGGCGGTGGCGAACTCTGCGGGGGTGTTTTCACCGAATTGAGTGATACGGATGTAGCCGATGCCATCTTGAATGAGTTGCGCACCTTTGACACTGGTGATACGGATCTCGTCGCGTTCGATAGTGATATCAAAAGGGTCGCCGCTATCGCGACGGAACGTGACGCGGACTGAGGTACCGCGATCACCACGCAAGCGGGTGACGGCGGTGTCGACGCTGATGTTGTCGGTTGGTTCGCCTTCAATGGCGGTGATGCGGTCGCCGGCGAGGACACCCTGACGGAAGGCCGGGGAGTCTTCAATGGGGGCGATTACAACCAGACCGCCGCGGTCGATACCGATAGTCATGCCGACACCGAAAAATGAGCCGTGGGCATCTTCGCGCAGGGCACTGAAGTTTTTCGGTTTGAGAAAGGCACTGTGGGGGTCGAGTGAGAAGAGCATACCGTTGATAGCTCCATAGAGGAGGTCACGGAAAGGGATCTCTTTGACATAGCCCTGCTTGACGGCCATGATGGCTTCAACCAGTAGTTCCATCTCTTCGTAGGCGGCATCGGGATCGCTGGTGACAACACCGGTTTCGTTGGTGGTGGCGAGCTCGCGGCTGATGGTAACAGCGAGGGGTTCAGGTTTTCTGGTGCCGATACTACAGCCGACAATCATAACAGCGAGCAGTATCGGGGTGGTGATGGGGACGATTTTTTTAAGCAGGGGCATAGATGTGGTTTACTCTCTTTACGCTTCGGGGGCTGTTATTCCTGTGAAGCCTCGGTGAGGTTGTAGATATGGTTGCGGACACGACGCAAGGCGCGCCAGCTATAAGTGAACATGAATTGCCAATCGCGTTTACGGCCAGAGGCGAGGAAGCGTGCCTGGCGCATGATAAAGCGGGGGTGGAGGGCTACACCGTACATCTTGCGGATAGCCTCGGCATAGGCGGCGGGCGGGAGCGGGGTTTTGACGATGATACGGCTCATGTCAAAGTCGTCGTAATCGTCGGTCAGCATCTGTCCCTGTTCGATACATTCACGATGGTAGGGGGTATAATCGAGCGGTGTGCAGTAGGTGACCTGCAATGTACGTGCAATCCCCTTAAACATCATATCGCGGACGGTATTGATGGTGAGATCTAGCATCTCCCGGTTTTGCCAGTAGTAGCCGACCATGATGGTTAGGTGGGGGTGGAGACCATATTTAGTGTACCACTCGAGGTTTTTGTAGGCTTGTTCGGGGAGGTAGCCTTTATGGAGGCGGTTGAGGGTTTCGGTATCGGAGGCTTCGAGACCGACTAGAATAAAGCGGAAGTTAGCTTTACCGAGGAGGGCAATGGTCTCTTCATCGAGATAGCCGAAGCGGGTGTTGATACCAAAGTATACCCCTCTTTTGTGGAGACCGCGGTCGATGATACCGCGGGCAAAGGCACGAGCCTGTTCGCCACGATACCAGACCCCGGAGTCGTCGAAAATCTCCTTTACGCCGTAATCTTCGATCAGGCGTTGGTACTCATCGAGGCTTTTTTCGATTGAGCGGACAGAGAAGGTGAGGTCGGGACCATTGTAACGGCAGAAGGTGCACTTGCCAAAGGTGCAGTCACGGATAACGCTGGTGGCATAGGTGCCGGGGGTTTGCAGGAAGTTGCCGTTTTCATAGGCGTAACGCTTCCAGTCGACCAGATCGCGATCGACATCGGGGGCGATATCGAGAACTTCGACACGGCGGAAAGTACCGGTACTGCGGGTGGTTTTTTCATCAACTCTGATGTGCAGGCCTTCGATATCACAAGAGGTTCGCCAGTGGTCGTGTTCACCGACATAAGGGACAAAACGGTGGAGGACAAAGTCGATATGGTTGCTGAGGATAACGACATCAACGGCACTGTTGGCTAGCGTCTCTTCGGGCATACGCATAGAGTGGTAGCCGGTCATTACTACAATACACTGCGGCAGGTCGGCCTTGAGTTTATCAATCAGACGCCAGTAAAACTTCATGACTGGTGTGGTGCTCTCCAGGATGACCATATCGGGGCGCCAGGCGAGAAGTTCGGTGTACCATTGATCGTAGGGGATTTGTTTGGCGTTGCCATCGTCCCACTTGATCTCCACGCCGATATCACGTAGCCATGTGGCGGCTTGAGCATGGATAATGGGCATGAGAAAGGTAGGTTTAACAAAATACTGTACATTACGGTTTTGTGAGACCATGGCCACCTGGCCCTGCTCATTAACGATTGGGGGATATGAAATTGCTACACGCATCAGAAAAAAACCTCCGTTAACAATTGGTCGCTGTGCAGGCCCTGCGTTCGCAGGCATTCGTATGTATCGGCTACCATATTAGCAGATCCGCAGATAAATACCAGCGCATTACAGGGGATGATGTTTTGCTGCAGCCAGACGGTGACCCGGCCATGGAAGTCGCCATCAGATAGACGCGAGCAGCAGGTGAGGTGGCGGGTGGGGTCGTAAAAGTGGCGACCGTAGGCATCGGCGGCTTCACGCACACCGTGGACAATGTGGTAATCGATATCTGGGGTGCTGCGGATAATACTGCGGAAAGGGGCAATTCCAACACCGGCGGCAAAGAACCAGACAGGAGTAGAGGTGTTGAAATCGGGGGGGAGGTGGAAGGCACCATAGGGGCCGGCAAGGGCGACAGCGGCACCAGGTTTGAGAGCTCCGAGAGCTGTGGCACTATCGCTGCCGGGATGGATTTTAACGATAAATTCGAGGTAGTCGTCGTTGCAGCCGGAGTAGATGGAGTATTCTCTATTGATGCCGGCTCCTTCAAGGCCGAGTGTGACGTGTTGGCCGGGGATAAAGGCGAAGCCGTGACGCTCAGTACGAATGACAAAGGTGTCGTCGCGAATAAAGTCATTAGCAAGAACCAACCATTTGGCCGATGTGGTATTCACATTGATCTCCTAAAGGCGTGATTTGAAATCGGCATAACCAAAATTGCGGATCAGTTCAAACTGGCCGTCAAGGTGGCGCAGAACGATCGACGGGAGGTTGATGCCGTTAAAAGTGGTGGTTTTGACCATAGTGTAGTGAGCCATGTCTTCGAATATCAGGCGATCACCGAGGCGCAGTGGCGTAGAGAAGGAGTAGTCGCCTATGATATCACCGGCCAGGCACGAGGGACCGGCCAGACGGACGGTATATGTTTTGATACCGGGTTCATCACCGAAATCGGCAGTGCGGGGGGCGATAGCAGAGCCGTCCCATGAGGTGTCACGATAGACGCGGGGGCGGTAGGGCATTTCGAGTACATCTGGCATGTGGCAGGTGCAAGAGGTGTCGAGGATGGCTATTGGCATCTCATTTTCAATGAGATCTAGAACTGTGGCTACAAGTACTCCGGCATTGAGGGCGACTGCCTCACCGGGTTCGAGGTAGAGGGGTTTGTTGTTATGGCGATGGCGGAAGTCGGTGAGGACGCGGCAGAGGCGGTCGATGTCGTAGCCGGGGCGGGTAATGTGATGACCACCACCGAAGTTGAACCACTGGAAGTGGGGGAGGATATCGCCAAAGCGCTCTTCAACGGCGGCGAGGGTACGTTCGAGGACATCGGCATCTTGTTCACAGAGGGTATGAAAATGGAGACCGCTGAGGCCGTCGAGTGATTCGCCGGCAAAGGCATCACGACATATTCCGAGGCGTGAGCGCGGGGCGCAGGGGTCGTAGATGGGTGTGTGGCCTTCACTATACTGGGGGTTGATACGCAGACCGGCCGCAATAGGGTGTGGGGCGGTGGCCAGAAGGTGGCGAAAGCGATGCCACTGCGCGAACGAATTAAAGGTGATGTGGTCTATCAGCGGCAGCATGGCAGTGAGGTCAGCCTCAGAGAAAGCGGCGGCAAAGGCGTGAGTTTCGCCACCAAATTCTTCGTGTCCCAGGCGTGCTTCATGGAGCGAGCTGGCACAGGTGCCATCGAGGTGTGGACGGAGGCGGTCGAAAGTGGAGAACATAGAGAACGCCTTCAGCGCTAGAAGGATACGGCAACCGGTTCGCTCTTTAACAGTAGAGAGCGTGGCGGCGTTGCGGTCGAGCGCAGCGGCATCAACGACAAAGGCGGGCGAAGGCAGTCTCTGTAATAGAGCCATAGTGTGTGTTAAAGTTGCATTAGAGTAAGCATAAGGTACGGATACTGAGGCCGATCACCAGCAGACCGACAAGGAACATAAATGGTTTTAAGGGGATTTTTTTACAGGCATAAGCACCCAGCGGCGCGGCGATTATACCGCCTATGGCCAGGCCGAGGATGATAGGCGCATGGGAGATGCCGATACTGAAGATAAAGGTTAGCGAGGCTGCCAGCGTAACAAAAAACTCGGCGGCATTGACTGACCCTACGGTGGTACGGGTGTGGTTTCCGCGGGCGATCAGCGTTGAAGCCACGATTGGTCCCCAGCCACCACCACCAACGGCATCGACAAAGGCTCCGATAAAGCCGAGTGGGGTGAGGTAAGTGGTAACTTTCAATGGCGGCACAGTACGAAACACACGTACCACTATAAGTATCCCCATTCCCATGAGATAGATGGCGATTAACGGGCGCAGACGTTCGCCCGGTAGTTGGCAGAGGATATATGAGCCGACGACTGCACCAATAACCCCGGGGATGACCAGACGCCAGAAGAGACGTCGGTCAACATTACCGAAGTAGGAGTGTGATGCCCAGGAAGCTCCGGTAGTGAAGACCTCGGCGGTGTGAACCGTTGCACTGACTACCGCCGGGGCGAGTCCGTGGGTAAGTAACAGCGACGAAGCGCTCAGGCCATAAGCCATGCCGAGAGTGCCATCGATCATTTGCGCTAAAAAGCCGACAATTACAAAATAGACCATTTTTCTCATTATATACCCTGCCTATGCTTAAACATTCGGTTTTGCGTGAGCAGAGAGCGCTCACAGAAAAATATCAGTGAAATCGGCGGCGGCGACTTGACGTTTATGTTTAATAGAGCGTTTACCGTTATGGCAGGCGGTGGTGGTGCAGTCGCAGGTGATAGAGCAATCGCCATTCGCAGCGGGCGAGTAGCCGTTACAGACGCGGAGGACATCGGGAGATATCTCATCGATAATGACTATTTTACCATCGCCATCACGGAGGCGCCCCAGTTCAAACTTACCGTCGAGGACGTGGAGTCCTTTTGAGGCGAACTCTTCAGAGACAATAGCGGCTATCTGTTGTACGAGCTTGACGCAATAGTCGATTTCGTTGCTGGTCAGGGCACCGGTTTCACGCAAAGCCTCGGTAGTGATAAGGATGTCACTGTCACCTTTGGTCCAGATTTCGACCACTTTATTGGTATTTTTACACGGTTTAACAAAGGGGTAGCGGCGCCAGAAACTACCAGTGGCGTTGTTACGCCAGGTAAATTCGAGGTTGGCCAACGGCTCAGTGCCGGGGAGAGAGGCGATCTCCGGCTCCATTGAGAGCGGCAGCGCCGGTTCAACGATCATCTCATTTGCGCTGGGGGAGTCGATATAGTGCGAGGGGATACCCTTAGCCTGAAGGAGTTTAAAGAAATGGGTTGCGAAACGGCAGGCGATAGCTCCCTTGCCGGGGATTTCACCGACCACAACATCACGACCGGGGTCGAAGACGACTTTGCCATTATCGATATAGCCGGTTGCTTTATCGGTAAAAACGAGTCGGTACTTGCCGCTGTTAGGGCCGCAGGTTATCTCGTAAACATCTTTTGATTTACCACTGTAAACTAATTTATCTGCCATTGTAGGGTCACTCCTTTAGGCTTAACAGAGCCTTACACTTATGGTGGTGCGGGGTCTGTATACGCCATACGCCGTTAAGTGGCTAGTGTATATTTATAGCGAGAGTGGTGTCAATTACTAAAACTGCTTACAGCCGTAACCAAATGTTGTA
>JAAYNR010000162.1 GCA_012520735.1 Lentisphaerota bacterium
ATTTAAAAGGAATAGAGGTGACGATGACTCTCAATGCTGCCTTAGCTGCTTCAGCGCAACAACTTATGAAGATAGCTGCTTGAACTTCTTGTTTTTTTTGACAGTAGCTAACGGGTTAGCTACTAACCGGGGACAGAGAAGTAATAGCATGCTTTAAACCTCTCCTTTACAGCCACTGCATGGCCGCAAAAACTGCTCTCTTTGCAGTAGGTGCGATTCAAAAAAATGAATCGCACCCACTGTATGCTTCCACTATCCACCCTCTCCTGCTATATTCCTTTTCATGAAATCAACCATATCTATAGCTACTTTTATTCTGGCAGTGTTATTTCTTACGTCCTGCTCCTCAATCCCCCCTTCTACCAAAGCCCCCACTGCTCTGGCTGGCTGGCACAGTCTCCCGCAAGTCGCGCGTGCCTGTGGAGTTAAATCATCCGGGTGGCAGATATCACGTGAAGGTGCCAACCTTACCACCAGTCGCCATAAAATACGGCTTTTTGCCGAAAGCCGCCGTATGGAGGTCAACGGCACCCTCGTCTGGCTTAATGCTCCTCTCACCGCCTACCCCACAGGCTCTACCCGCTTCTTCCTCTCCCCTGCCGATGCTGCCGATCTCAACACCCTCCATCAGCAAATCACTTCACGCTTACCACAAAACAAAAGCCAACGCTTCTTCACCGTCATGCTCGACCCCGGTCACGGTGGTGAAGACAGCGGTGCCCGCAGCTCTATCACCGGCCAGCACGAAAAAGACCTCACACTCGATATCGCCAAACGTATTGGTACCGCTCTGGCTCGTGACCCCATTCAGGTGGTCATTATCCGTAACGACGACTTCACTATGTCGCTCGATCAACGCACCTCTATTGCCGCCAAAAACAAAATTGACTGCTTTGTCAGCATTCACGCCAACTCCGCAGCCAATCTAAACGCCGAAGGTTTTGAAACTTATATTTTACCGGCAGCCGGATACCCCGCCACTAATGGCGGCGAAATCCGCGAACCGGGCATCGGTAATAAATGGAACCCCGCTAACCTGACCCTTGCCTACACTATCCACAACCGCCTCGTCAAACTTGGCTATGCCGACCGCGGCCTCAAACGAGCCCGCTTTTATGCGCTCCAACACTCCACCTGTCCTGCCATTTTGGTCGAGGTAGGCTTCCTCTCCAACAACCGCGAAGCCCGCCTCCTCAATACACCGGCGCACCGTCAGAAAATAGCCGACACCATCGCTGCCGGTATCCGTGATTATGCCCGGTAAAACTACCGGAGCACATCAAACATATAATCCTCTTCCTCCCATATCTGCCAACACTGCAGCCATCTCAGGATAGATCAACCTCTCATCAAACAACTCCTCAGCCATTCTACGTACTCCTGCCCGATGTGACGTTAACAGCTCCGCATTACCTATATATCTCCGCAATGCAGCCATAAAACTCTCCATATTATCAGGCTCATACCCCACACCGCCCTGATACTCCTTCAGTAACTCCAGCGACTCCCCACTCAATCCGCACACCATCGCCAACCCATGCGCCGCATAATCTACCACCTTGTTCGGTACCGCCACCCCCGAAGCATCACGCATAGGCACTATCCCTACATCCGATGCCAACATACAAGCCTCTAACTCTTCAGCACTCAAATATCCGTGAAATCTCACCGGCGAGCGCCGCCGCTCCGCCGCCTTCC
>JAAYNR010000195.1 GCA_012520735.1 Lentisphaerota bacterium
TTGATATGCCATCGATAAACATCGCCACCGGTACCATGTCGGCAATCGACTGATGACCATAATCGAGCATCCTGAAAATTGTATCTACCGAAGCATCTTGATTATCAGGATCTATTCTGGCCAGAATCGCCTCCAGTCCCTCAATATTACGTGAATAACGTGCCCCCGTAGCAGCCAGCAACTCCGGTGTCAGCGCCGGACGCCCCGCCGCCTGTGCCGCCTCTGTCGGCGCCAATGATACTGATTTTACACGCATGTCAACCTATCTCCTCTAAATCATACATTGCAATATAATACGGATGCTCCGGATCAAATTTCGTCAGTGGTTTAGGGTTCTCCACCCGTCCCAGTGCCCGGCAACCACTCCCCGCCATGCCACAGGCAGCATCACCCAGATCCTCCCGTGCTCTCTCCGCTAACTCCGTTAACCGTGCCACCACATCACCATGCCCTGCCGAGACATCATTAGTTTCACCAATATCATCAACCAGATTGTAAAGGGCTCCCACCCGCGAACCCTCCCGCCCCCAACCATGCGGCCCCACATGTAGTTTCCATCTCCCCGACCTTACAGCCGCCAGGTTACTCCCCTGATAGTAGTAAAACGCCTCATGTGGTGAAGTAGCCCCCTCCACACCATACAGCAGAGAAGTAATCTCCCTGCCATCAATAACACGATCTACCGGCACCTCAGCGCCCGCCAGCTTGACAAATGTGGGTAGCAGATCCATCCCTGTCACCACTTCACTGCAAACGTCACCACCCTTTATCTGCCCCGGCCAGCGTGCCAATAACGGCACCCGCTGTCCACCATCCCAGCAACTCGCCTTCTTCCCACGCAACAGCCCGTTACTCGGGCCATAATCACAACGCGAGCCATTATCAGAGGTAAACATTATCAGGGTGTTATTATCCAGACCCAACTCCTGCACCGTCTTCATCAACATCCCCATTGTCCAGTCGATACACGCTACAGCAGCCCGGTAACGATTGTTTTTTGCCTCCACTCTGAAGCGCTCTGCCACATAAAGCGGCAAATGTACATACATATGAGCAAAATAGAGGAGAAACGGCCTATCCTTGTTGGCCTCTATAAACCGTACCGCCTCCTCAACATACCGTGCCGTAATTCCGGCCTGATCCGGCTGCGCCTCAATTACCTCTTCATCACGCAACAACGGCAAGGGTGGCGTAGACTCACGCCCCACCATCCGCCCCATATCATTACTGAAGGGGATCCCGTAATAACTGTCAAAACCATGACGCGTCGGCAAAAACTCCCGCTGGTCACCACAATGCCACTTCCCGATCATCTGCGTCGCATACCCCTGCCGTTTCAACAATGTGGCAAAAGTATTCTCACTGGTATTCAGCCCTACCGCCTGACCCGGAAACAACACACCATGACCATCAAAAGAGTCAAAACCGATCCTCTTGGGATAACACCCCGTCAGCATAGCCCCCCGAGAAGGACTGCACACCGGCGACCCCTGATAAAAATCGGTAAACTTCACCCCCTCAGCCGCCATCCTGTCAAGATGCGGTGTCTGATGGTGCGGGTGCCCTGTACACCCCAGGTCACCATAGCCTAAATCATCACAATTCACCAAAATAATATTTGGTCGTTCTGTTACTCCTCGCATCATACTCCCTTAACAACACTACATCAGCAAGTCTACCTGCAAACTACCACCAGATATTACCATCTTCCCCTCCCATACAAAAGCACATATTTGCCATAACTCACCCATGTAAGGGTGTAACACAACTACAATTATCACTTTAAAATAAGTACTGTCGTAGATGGTAATGGATCCCAGATAATTTTACCATAGTTGATCACGGTCCCTGTCGGGAAGGGGTGCTCACGACTGCGGATGGTGAGTGTGTAGCTGTTGAGGTTGAGGCGTGAATTACTGTCCATGATTTGCACGTCGCCCACTGTGCAATCTCCCCTGAGACGCAAGGTCCCTCCATTGGCAACCGCGAAGGTGAAACGCTGGAATTCATTCGGGTCGCAGAACGTGGCTGGCGGTATATCAGTGCAGTTGATGGTGGCATTGAGACCTCCGGCATTATCAATTAATACCGTGCCGCGGTTAAAGCGCTCGCTGGCGGTGCGCCGATATATCGTGCCGGCACCGGAGGCAGGCACTTTATCAGTCAATGATGAGACATCTTTACCGCCTCGCGCCGCAACCATACCGCTGAAATTGTCAAAGGAGTCCGCCTTTGTCAGTACCAGTGCTATCCGCCCCGCGCCGCCGGGATAGTTAACCAGATAATTACCGGCGTTGGCCGTGATGCTCCCGCCACCCACCAGATCCGCCGCCGTAATCCAGACACTGCCACCTGTGCCACTGTAATAATTAGGGATATTACCACCTGACCCGCCCAGTCCGTCAGCCATAATCACCCCATCATGCCGCAATGTTCCGCCCACGTTCAGGCGTACCGCACCGCAGCCGCGATCATAAGCGCTGCCGCTCGATATGTTGGTCGGTGAGGCGATTGAACCGTAGCAGAACTGTCCCTCACCGGGGTTCATGTTGCGCCCATGGCCGCCATGGCTGGGAGCATGACCAGTTACCGGTGGACTATACCCTTTGCCCGCGGCATTGCCTTTGAGGCGTACATCTATGAGTGCTCCATCTTCAATTACCATCTCTTCTGCCACCGTCAAAAACAGCTTATTGGCCTCGTCCGCGTCGTTAGCGGCATGGGTCAGCGTGGCACCGGCACCCAGCAGTACCGAGTTGTTAACCACCACCGGTTTGCTTAATGAGGTGGTCGATTGATCGAGCAGCATCATAGTTCCCGCCACAGTCAGCGGCGCTGAAGCGTTTAGCGCTACCGCCGTGCCGTTACCGCCAACTGTCAGCGAGGCGATATTTGCCGCTGCCGTGATATTTACCGTCGCCACATTATCGAGCAGCACGTGCGTCTCGCTGTCCGGCACACTCCCCGAAGCCCAATTGTTGGCATCGTCGAACTTGCCTGCCACGCCACCGCCACTCCAGATGCCGCTCTTGGCCGTGAAGTCCCAATTGCTATTGCCCTCTTTATCGAGAGAATCAAAGGCCGGTACAGTCATGCCGCTGCCGGCATTGCTGTCGCTGACCATGGCACCTATAACTCTGGCATATCCTGTTGCCTTCAGCCCCCACGCTGCGCCGGGCGTAACGCTGCAGAGGGACAAATTGGCAACACTACGGTCGCCTGTGGCGATAAAGCGGCCCACCTTAATCTCTTTGCCCGCTGCAAAACGGCAAGTGAAAGGTGTTTCGTCAATTGCTGTTATAATCAACTCTTCTATCTGTGCGCCACCGTTGATGGTCACTTCACCGCCACTACGTGTTACCTTAACTCTGGCAAATGAAGAGCCACCAAGGTCGATCATCTGTGCCTCGTGACCATCGACAAGCAGGGTTGACCGCGCCGCGCGCATACTGTTATTACCGAAAACCGCATTGCCGTTCAGTGTGACCGTCTCGGTTGCTTTTGCCACCAACTCTCCCGCTGCAATCAACGTATTGGTTACTGTCAAGTCACAGCCGTTTAAAGATAATTCAGCCCCTTCCGCGATTGTCAGGCTATTCAAGACAACCGGTACCAGTAATAATGGCATCGACGACACCCCGGCTGGCACTACCACCACATCGGTGTTTGCCGGTATTGTTCGGTGGCGGTATTGGGCGTGTGCGACAGCCTGCCGCCATTGGCGACGATCATATTATTGTCAGCCAGCCAATATTTATCTATACGTACAGTTCCGTTGCTGCCAACCGTGAAAACATCACCACCATAGTCAATCTCTGATGTGGCTCCATTAAGACGTAGAGTGGCATTACTCCATACCGGATTATCGCCCAGTTTAACAATACCGCCTTCAATGACGGCGATCTCGCTGGACTTGTCGTCCGGGTTGCTTATGGTGCATTGCGACAAATCGAAAACGTAAATAAAACTATCAATAGAGCACCTTAAATCCATGATCATATTTTATACATTCTGCTTTATCCCCACAACAACAATCATCAAAAAAATCCATTTTGTTCAAGAACTAGATACGATTACTCTTAGTAGCTAACCTGTTAGCTACTATCAAAAAAAACAAGAAGTTCAAGCAGCTATCTTCATAAGTTGTTGCGTTGAAGCAGCTAAGGCAGTATTGAGAGTTATCGTCAATACTCTTCCTTTCAAA
>JAAYNR010000159.1 GCA_012520735.1 Lentisphaerota bacterium
GGCTTCGAGGGGAGAGCGGTAGTAGCCGCCAATGCCGAAAGAGTTACGCCCACCGGTAAGGAGTAGGCCGGCTCCGGCATGGTGCACCCAGGCGGCGATAGTCTCCTGAGAACTGGCGGTAATGGTGTCGGCACGGATATTTTCGATGACGACACCGGCATATCCGGCGAGAGATTCGAGGCGGCTGTCGAGCTCTTCGGGGCGGGCAGTAACAACATCGACACCGCCGGCGCGTAGCATGGCAGGGAGGTGAGAGTTGGCGGAGGTGGTCAGACAGAGGAGAGGCTTGGAGTCAGCCACGCTGACTAAAAATCGTGCGCGGTTATTCTCGGGGACAGGGTCATCGGCAGGGATTGAGATATCGAGGGTATAGCCATAGACTGTACTGTCACCGATGGGGAGGTCACGAAACGTTAATGGCACGCGACCGCGCGGGAGGGTCTGTTCGCCCTGGGCGATAACGGTTGAGCCGCGCCGCAGGGTGTAGCTAACTTGCTGTTCGTATGGGACAAGGAGCCAGGCAGTAGCGAGGAGGGCTTCACCGGGCCGTAACTCCGGCGGGACATCGAGGCGTTCGATAGCAAGGTCACTGGTGGTATCGCGAGTCAAGAGGCGGTAGTCGATAGCCACGCCGGCGGCAGTGGCAGCAGCGGCAACGAGGCGTGGGTCGGTGCCAGTGTAGCGTCCATCACTTAACACTAGCAGCCGAGTGTTCTCATTAGCGGGAACGGCGGCGAGGGCGGTACGGATGGCATCAGCCAGATTTGAGGCATCGGGGTTGTGTTCGGCGGCAAAGCTGCTGAATGGGGCGTGTTGTGGAGGGTGTTCGAGGGTGGCGCGGGCGGCAAAAGAGACTACGCCGAGGTTATCGTTATTACGACGGCGGGTTTGTAGGGCACGGATGGCGGCTTGTTGGCGGGTTGTGGCATCGGCCGGGAGCGAAGCACTGCGATCGGCAACTACTACTACAGTGCCGCTACCACTGCGTAGCATGAGGTCGGGTTGGGCCAGTGCCGCAATAACAAGGATATACGTGAGCAGACGCAGCGGAGCCAGAAGCCTGCCGGGCGGCCGCCAGAGCCAAGTAAAGATAACGGCTGGCAGTAGCAGTAGAAGCAAGGCAGGCTGGTTGATAGTGATCAGAAGCCGGCCGGGACGTTTTTGGTGCGCATGTGGAGGTAGCAGACCGATTTTTCGGTATTATCCTGAAAACGGGCAGAGACGGTGAGGAGTAGGTTACGTCGTTTCTGCTCGAAGCTACCTTCGGCTGGTTTGGTTAGGGTCATCATAGGGATGTCCGCCAGTAGTTTGAGACGGTTAATAACGGTCTGAGGGTCGGGCAGACAGGGGGGCTTTGAAGTAGAGTTAGCAGGGAGTTCATTGCCCGGCAGCTGGCGTTCGCTATCGATGGTGATGTCATAGAGAGCATTGGCAGACATATATCCAAGCAACCACTCGACATACTCTATGGCCGAGGGTTGGTCGGGATCGGTGCCTGTGTTTGTTTTTTTATTTTTGAATAAATCGAAGAATCCCATAATATAGTCCTTCCGATAAACGGCTAGTTGTGTTTGTTTGGTTTAATTAAAAGATATGTCAGAATTTTTTTCAAGTTCATTAATTTCTTCCGGTGAAAGTTTGAAGTGGTCGCCATGATTGGGGTCAGCGGCGTATTCACGCAGACTTTTAATTGTGGTTTCGTGGTCGATTTGTCTCTCAAGCCAGCCTTTCACCACTACCCCTTTTTGCTCCATAATTGGCTCAGGTGGTGGTAGTTGTTTTATTTTCGGCATGGGTGGAGGTGGTGATTCATCCAGCCTGGGGTAGTTGTGCACTACCTGTTCCTGGCGTTTGCAGCCGAAGAGAAGGGTAATGGTGGCGAGAGCAGTCAAGATAAAGAGTGGTAGTTTCATAGTTTCATCCCTCCCAGATGCTCCACTCCAACTCGTTCTCTCGCTCAGGGTAGAAGGGTGGGGGGTTATCGATGAGGCGATCGTCAAAGATGTATTTTTTGACATAGCCAGTTGGGGTGGTTTGGCCGACTGCCTTGCGGATTTTATTGGCAATGCCGCCAAAGACGGTCAAGGTACCGCGGGAACTACCCTGGTTGTAATTGATGACACCGAAACCGCCCGATTTGGCGATGATGTGAGCGTAGATGTCGAGGTTGTTGGGGGCGGTAGTACCTACGGCAACATCATTGTTGGCGATAAGCCCCAGAGTGTCAGTTGAGGTGGGGTCATTTTGGGGATTTTTTTTATAGCGGATATGGCCGGAGACAGTGATGTTATTTTCGGCAACAAGAGTAAGCTTGCCACTCAACCCATTGGGACCACTGACAGTGAGGTCACCGGTATGGGTTACTTTGTTGTTACCGGTGCCAGTAGTGACTGTTTTGACATAAACGATACCATTATTGGGGATATTGACTAGTTCACAGTTCCAGGCGGGGCTTTTGCGGGCATTGGTGATACGCATTTGAGTTCCGTCAATCTCGATAGTCGTGGGACCTTCAAAAACGAGTTCGGAGTTAGCATTGGCTGCTTGTTGCTGGAGGTAGTTAAAGTCGACCGGGATCATACTCTCTTCGGCGGCGTTGTAGATAATACCCCTGTCGAGGATCGGCTCGGCAGAGGCGCTGTCGACCTTATAGCTGCTGGCACCGGTCCAGACGCGGTCGTAAAAGTGGACCCGTTCGGATTCTTTGACGCCGGTGCCATAAAAACGGATCTGGGGCTTGGAATAGACTCGCCCATAAAACTCCTCACCCGGCACCATCACCAGACCGGTGGGATTCTCTTTGTCGTACCAGAGGGCGTAGCGGGCCCAACTGACGTTACGGACACCACGCATGGTAACCACCCGACTGACACCACTGACTGTACCGGTAGAGACGATGTCATAAGAGTAGCTGCCGCCTCCTCTGGCTTCGCTATCTACAGAGGTAAAGTAACTCCCCTCTCCGAGGTTACCTGAGAGCGTGGTGGGTTGGTTGTTGCCCTCAGCCACATAAGCGGCACCACGTTCTGCACCGGCTTCGGCCAGAAAAAAGGCCTGCTCCATGGCCAGCAAGCGGCGTGTTTGGCGGGCAGAGTTGTCGACATTAAAGGCGATGATACCAGTGATAACAGCGCAAAGGGTGATAAACCCCATGACTATCATTAAAACGGCACCGTGGCGTCTCTTGTTGCTCAATACTTCTATTTTCATGGCAGTCTCCTTTCCGTAAAAATCAGTTCCGTAAAAATACTAGAGTTGTTGCGCTGCGCACAGCTTTGATTTTGTTCTTGTTTTTGGTGATGGTGGCCTCCACTTTTATTGACAGGCCATCCCTTGTGACCTTGGAGTCGGAGACATCGGTGGCAATGACTTTGTCGCCAGGGGTAAAAATTATCTCACGGGTCGTTTTTTTCCAGGCAAAACTACATTTTTGTGCAACAGGGATATCGCCTGATTCATACTCATAATCGATTGTCCAGCCATTATTATTTGAGGTAACGGAAAACTTACCCATGTTTGAGTCGGCGGCACGCAGACCGCGGTGGCCATCAACGCCGTAGACGATTTGGCTCATGGCCATGTTTAGGGTACGATCGGCGGCGCTACGCAGCTCAAAGCCGCGCCAGGTGCGGACAGAGCTACTGTAGACCATGATCCCCATGGCCAGAACAACGCTGGCGAGAGCACTGGCGATCATCACCTCAGTAAGAGTATAGCCACTTTTATTATGGAGGGTGGTTTTCATCAGTAGTGCAGGCTTTCGGTGTGAGAGGTTGTCAGTGAAACAGAACGTTGCATACCCCAAGGCTCGACCCATTCAATCACAACGGTGATGTCCTTGACGTTTTTTTTGACGGGATCTGCATAAGATACGTTATAGTAGCCACGATTGTCGGGGTAGCCGGGGAGTGGGCGTTTGTTATTGCCGATACTCAATAGAGGATCATTGTACAGCTTGCTATGGAGCGTCTCCATAGCTTGACGAGCAATATGGATACTGCTGGCACGGTTTTCGGTCATAGAGTTACTGCGGCGGGCAAATGAGAGAAAAGCAGTGAGGGCGGCGAAGATAACAGTGATGAGGAACGAGCTGACAATTACCTCGGTCAGGGTAAAGCCTCCTCTCCCGCCTGGTGAGGGTGGGTGAGCAAAGCAGTGGGTGAAATTAAGGCATCTCATGATTTCGTTCCTTTGGCAGAGTTTACAAATTAAAAGTACAACCCATGGTGTAAGCTTAGCAAAGAGTGGTGTGGGGGTCAATAGCGAGCGTTATTTTTTTTACTTGGTGTTTTCCACTTGGATGCTACCCCTTTTTAGACTATGATATGCGCAATGCTAAAGGATGTTAGGGATGCGCATATATGGATATGCGCTGGCAGGTGTTAAAAACTCAGTTAAGGTATATACAATATGCGAACAGGTAAATTGGTAGCGGCGGCGTTTATGTTAACGTTTGCGGCATTTGCGCAGCGAATTGTTGAGGTTGAGGTACGGCAACTCGATGGTTTTATTGCTGATAGTGGCGATGTGCTGGCGATGTGCGGCTCAAGGCCTGGGGGTGATTTGTCGCAGGCGGTGATGTTTGATGATGTGCGGCGGCTCAACAACTCCGAGCGTTTCTCTTATGCCGGGGTAGAGGTGGCTGAGGTTACAGGTGGCGTAAAAGTGATTTATGTGGTGAGGCGGCGTTATCGGCTGGCGGCTGAGCCGGAGGTGAAGGGGTCTGTGGCTTTCA
>JAAYNR010000208.1 GCA_012520735.1 Lentisphaerota bacterium
GCCGGGATCTCATAGCAATAGGTCATGTGCGGTATGATACGTGCCCGTTTTCCCTGTGCCGCGTAGAGCGACCAGACACGCTGCAGGAAACGCCTGAACCCCATGGTGTTAAAGCCCGGCTGAATTGTCCCATCTGCCAGCCGGTAAGCGGTGGAGTTGGTCATGGTGGTGCTACCAAGGGAGGTATCGTCAATATAGATGCCGTCAATAAGATCACGGCGGATATATTCATTGATAATCCACACCATGTAATCCTCGACCTCTGCTGTCCAGGTCATGCGGCCGCGGGCAAAGAGTCCGGCACGGGTAAACTCGGCCATCGAAGGCCCCAGACGCGGCCAACTGTAATCGATATAAAATAACCGTGGACTCCCCGGAGCGCCAGCGCGTTTCCGTAGTGCTTCACTGTTGGCAGCAACATCTTCCCAGGAGTGCGGTTCCAAGCCAAAAGTGATTCCGATATGAGACGGTAAACCGGCCGGCACGGTGAGCGTAGGTGATATAAAGGCATCGATCCCCTCATAATTAGGCACCGGCGGTGCCCCACGGTTAAAGGCTCGCCAATGTTCCGGCAACGGTTTAGTCGGCGTAGGATGTATGAAAAGCTCAATTTCCCGTGCGGACTCAAGCGTCACAGGCTGTGAAACCAGACGCATCCGGTAAGTCACAACCCCACCTTCACGCCAGATCTCCTGCGCCGCGGCTCCGGGGTTTGGTGTCCAACCACGATCATTTTCACCAAAGAAACAGAGCCCACGACAATCGTCACCCAACCACACCACGGGCAAGAAATGACCTGTCGTTACAGCTTTATTGTTAATCGCCGCGCGCCCGTTCCAAACGCACCCCTCCCCTGCCGGCACCAGTCGCGCATCCCAAGAGGCGCGAAAGTTGGAGCCACCGCCATTGGCCAGCACTTGCGTCGCATGTGCCGCGTTTAATGGCACATCAAGATCGAGCCGTCTGAGTTGCACTTCACCACCAGCCTGCTGCAATGTCAGTTTTAACCGTATTAACCCATCATACTCCAATTCACCTTCAATATCGGCCGCCACGCCACCTCCGATCAATTTTCCACACCACTGTACCCGGTCAGGCGCACTGTTGATCATTGCAGGTGCAGCCGTTCCTGTCAGCGTAATCGCGGTACCGTCGGCCAACTCGCCATGGAGGCGTAACGCCCCCTCTAACAGCTCAGCCCCGGCCGAAGTTATAGCGGCAGGCAAACCGCCGGCAGCCAGTTTGAGAGTCCGGCCCCACACGCCAATTACGCCATCCGCGGCCACAGTGACCGGACTCCACGGTGCCGGCACATCAAGTCCCTTGCCCAAAGTGTTACGCCACCACTCCGGTTTGACACGCGTAAAAGTGTCATCGACCGTGGCGACCGCCGCACCTTCAATAAACGTCTCGGCGCGGACAACATAAGGCGTATCGAAATCCAACGGCACCGCCATCACCACGTTGGTACGCCCGTTGTGCGGTAGCGCGGCCTCGACGACCGCACCGGGGATCAGCGCTGCCCCCGTGCCAACCGTCAGACGTATCATATCTGGCTCACGATCACCCCGTGGCAACGCACGAACCCCCACTTCCAGTCGCTGACGGTAGTGATCGTATTGCGGTTTTACCGTTATAGGTGCAAGCTTAACCAGACGCTCAACACTGTCCGGGAAAAAGCGGCTATAGTCATTAGCCACCTCCTGCTCTGTAAAAGCCCACGGGTAAATAGCCAGTTCATCAATGGCTGTGCCGCTGCTGTGGCAGATAAGCTGCATCTGCGGTGCCCCCCCACCACGCCATATGTTTTCCAGACCCTTGCGTACTTGACCATCACGTCCGGCCGTGCTCCAGCC
>JAAYNR010000038.1 GCA_012520735.1 Lentisphaerota bacterium
CCTTGGGCGTTGCCCAAGGCTGGTATGTCTCACCCCTTCAGGGTGATAGTATTGCACCGTCAGTTCCGTCCATACCACTACCCTTTCTTTGTGTTCCGTGGGTTAATTTTTCCTTAGCATAAGCCACCAGCATGAATATCTTTCCATCTGCGTAATCTACCAGATAACTTCAACAATCAGAAACTTTCCATACTTGTGTACAACGGTGAGGGCGTTGCCCCGGGCTGTAATGTATAGCCCTTTCAGGGCAATGGAGGTGGGGCTTATATCACTTTTTTAATGCGAGTCATCGCCTCTTCGACTTGCCCACGGCTGTTGAAGGCACTGATACGGATATAGCCCTGACCGCAATGGCCGAAGCCGGAGCCGGGGGTAGTTACTACCTGAGCGCGGTCGAGGAGGGTGTCGAAGAATTTCCAGGAGTCGGCCTGACCGGTTTTGACCCAGACATAAGGGGCGTTGATACCGCCGGTAACGGCGTATCCTAGCTCGGTGAGTGTTTGGCGGATAATAGCGGCGTTTTCCAGATAGAAGTCGATCAGCGCTTTAGTCTGTGCCTGTCCCTCAGTGGAGTAGACTGCTTCAGCGGCACGTTGGATGGGGTAAGAGACACCATTAAACTTGGTGGTATGGCGGCGGTTCCACATAGGGTGGAGCGGTACGGGGTTGCCCTGACTATTGTAGCCGTTGAGACTCTTGGGCACTACAGTAAAGGCACAGCGTGTACCGGTAAAGCCGGCGGTTTTGGAGAAACTGCGGAATTCAATAGCACAGTCACGTGCGCCGGGTATCTCATAAATGCTATGCGGGAGTGATGAATCGCGGATAAATGCCTCATAAGCGGCATCGTAGAGGATTAGAGTTTTGTTCTCGAGGGCATAATTTACCCAGCGGGTGAGCTGCTCGCGGGTGGCAGTGGCACCGGTGGGGTTATTAGGGAAACAGAGGTAGACGAGGTCGACCGGCTCAGTGGGGAGATCGGGAACAAAACCGTTCTCTTCATTAGATGGGAGGTAGACGAGTCCCTGATAGCGGCTATTGACGGCAACGCCGGTGCGCCCGGCCATAACGTTAGTATCCACATAGACAGGGTAGACGGGGTCGGGGATAGCGACACGGATATCAGTACTGAAGAGCTCCTGAATATTGGCGGTATCGCACTTGGCACCATCACTGACAAAGATCTCATCGGCCTCAACAGGGGCACCACGCTGCTGGAAATCGTTTATGGCGATAGTCTGACGCAGAAAGTCGTACCCCTGTTCCGGACCATAGCCGCGGAAGGTGGAAGAGGTCGCCATTTCGTCGACCGCTTTATGGAGTGCTTCAATACAGGCGGCGGGTAGAGGCTCAGTGACATCGCCGATGCCGAGACGGATCACCTTCTGGTCGGGGTGGGCATCCTGATAGGCTTTTACGCGGCGGGCGATATCGGAGAAAAGGTATGAGGCCTGTAATTTGTCATAGTGCTCATTAATGCGGATCATGGGTACTCCTTAGGTGTAGGAAAATGGCGGAGAGGGGGGGATTCGAACCCCCGGTACCAGTGTTACCGGTACGGCGGTTTAGCAAACCGCAGCCTTCAGCCGCTCGGCCACCTCTCCGTCATGAAAAGAGCACACCGCTTAAACACTCTGGTTGGCGGTGTAGTGAGGCGAATGATAGGGGATAAGATAGACTATTTCAAGCACAAAAAGCTTTTTTTACAGAGATGCTTTACTGTAAGCATCTAATGGCGTATAATCGCCTTGATTTTGGGTTATTTGGAGCTTGCTGTTAATGGCTCATTAGTTTAACATTTAGGAAACAATTAAATCAGGTTTATTATGCCAAAATTCAATTACACAGCCGTTGATGCGGCGGGTAAAGAGGTGCGCGCGGTAATTGAGGCACCCGATCAGGCGCAGGCTATTGCCAAAATCCGTGGTCAGGGTCTCTATCCTACAGCTATTGGTCTGGCTGCCGGTGGGGGCAAGAGCGGTGGCAGTAAAGGTGGTAAGCCGGCACACCACGCTCCAGCCGCGGGCAAAGGGGGCAAGAAAAGCGGTTTGCAGGCTGAGATCAAGTTGCCGGCATTTATGCGGCCGCGGGTTAAACCGAAGGATCTGATGGTCTTGACCCGTATGTTGGCAACACTGGTTGATGCTGGTTTGCCGCTGTTGCGTGGTATCAAGGTGTTGGAGCGGCAGACCAAAAGTGCAGCTTTGAAAGAGTCGCTGGTAGGTATGTCGGAAGCGGTAGAGAGCGGTGCTACATTCTCGGAAGCGCTGGGTGGTTATCCCCGTATTTTCAACAACCTCTATGTAAACATGGTTCGGGCCGGTGAGGCAGGCGGTGTGCTGGAGGTGGTGTTGAACCGTCTGGCGGAGTTTATGGAGAAGGCCGAGAAGATCAAAAACAAGGTCAAAGGTGCCATGATCTATCCGGTGGTGGTGATGTTTGCGGCCATCGGTATTGTGGTATTTCTGATTACATCGGTAATTCCCAAGTTTCAGGATATTTTTAATGATCTACTGGAAGGGAAGAAATTGCCGGCGATCACCGAATTTGTCATCAATATCAGCGAGGTGGTCACTAAAAACGGCTTGGCTGTAGTTGGTGGACTGGTAGTGGTAGTGGTTCTCTATAATATATGGGGACGGACCAAATCGGGGCGTTATGCGATCGATACGATGAAACTCAAGGTGCCGGTTTTCGGGTCGCTCAACAGTCGTAGCTCAATTGCGCGGCTGACCCGTACACTGGGGACACTGCTGGCCTCCGGTGTGCAGATACTTCAGGCACTGGTGATTGTGCGCGACACCTCGGGTAACAGTGTGATAGCGCGTGCTTTGCAGAATATTCACGACGCAGTGAAAGAGGGCGAGAGCATGGCCGGTCCGATGGGTCAGGCTAAGGTTTTCCCGCCCATGGTGGTGGCGATGGTTGAGGTAGGTGAAGAGACCGGTGCTCTGCCCGACATGCTGATACGTATTGCCAACACATACGACGATGAGGTCGACAACGCAGTCGCCGGCCTCACATCCATTATTGAGCCGCTGTTGATAATGTTTCTGGCAGTAGTGGTTGGTACAATCGTTATTGCCATGTTCCTGCCGTTGATTTCGATTATCGGCACCCTCAGCGGTCAAACCGGTTAGAGTTAAAAAGGAGGCGTTTATGAGGCATATTAAATCAGCCATGGGGGCGGTGCAGTCACTGTGCACCGGACGTACAGGGCGGCGTATGGCACGGCAACGGGGCTTTACGCTGGTAGAGATGCTGGTGGTGGTGCTGATTATGGCACTGCTGATAGGGCTTATGGTACGTACCTTGGGCGGTGCCGGCACAAGAGCCGATGTTGCGGCTACGCAAGCTAAAATCGAGAAGGTCAAGGCGGCACTGGAGGAGTTCTTTGCCGAGTACGGGCAATACCCGCCGGTGCCGTTTTATGGCGATAGCCAGCCGGTCTATTTTGAGTATCCGGTAGAGTATCTAGGAAAAAATGCTATCTGGAGCGGCACAGCTTATCTTGAGGCCTACAATCAAAATACGGACGATGAAGCGAAACGGCTCTTTACGCTGGGGCTGATGGCATTTCTGCTGCCACGCTATGATACGGTGTACAATGGGTCGGGTTGGTTCAGTATTAATAAGTCGAAGCTTTACAACCATGAACAGTGGAAACACCTCACACCGACGGAGTATGATATTCAGCGCGACCTTGATGCTTATCACCGCTGGAAACCGTTTCTTGATGGTGTAGTTTCAGACGGGGAGTATCGGCGGGGTCCGAAGCCGGACAAGGATGAGGGGACAACTCATATTAATGCCGGTAAAACGTTAAAAGACTCTTGGGATCAGGAGTTGCACTATGAGTCGCTACCTCCACATCAGTCGTATAAACTCTGGTCGTCGGGGCCGAATAAGAAAAACGAAGGTGGTGGTGGTGACGATATCGGTGTCTTAATAAATAAGTGAACATAATGAAAAAAGAGTTTAAAAAAATGCGAGTGCAGCAGCGGCGATCCGGGTTTTCACTATTGGAGATGTTGGTAGTGGTGGCCTTGATGACACTACTGCTGGGGATCAGCACGGCGGTGTTGTCGGGGATGAAAGAGAAGGCACGTGCTGCTGTAAGCCGCGACACTGCCAAGCAATTTGCCGAGGCGTGGACACGTTATTTGCAGACTTACGGTGAGTGGCCTGAGACCATTGAGTCAGGGAGCGACGGAACCAAGGTTGAGGCTACGGCGAGCCACCTCAAGCTGTTAAATAAAAAGCAGACCTTTTTCGATACCAAAGAGAGAGAGCGGAGCTCCGGTGCCAAGGGCGGCTTGCGCGACAGTTGGGGCAATATGTTTGCCATTTGGTTTGATACCGATTATGACGGTCAACTGGAGAACCCGTTTGACTCTGAGGTGATAGTCAAGGCTGCCGTAGTGGTGGCATCGCCGGGGAAAGATGGCAAGTATGGTACTAAGGACGACATTGTAGTTTATTAGGAGTATAGTGCCGATTTGCCGGGTGCCGGCAGCTACGACTGATCGGCCTGTAGAAGGGAGATGGTGGTGATGAAGAGAGTAATTAAAAGCAGTGATAAGAGACGCCGTGGCTTCACCATGATGGAGCTGCTGGCGGTGATGGTGATTATCTCCATGTTAATCGGGATATCCATTACAGCCGCACAGTGGGTCTTCCGTACCTTACGTGAGAAACGTTATGTTACGACATGTCGCATATTGGAGACAGCTATTAATCGCTATCACCATGAGTATCGTGAATGGCCGATACCACTCAGTGGTGGAACTTACAGCACTACATATAAGGTTAGCGGTGGTAAGTACGATAACCCTGACTACACTTATAAATTTTCAGGTGAAAATAATAAAGAGTGTTTGTCGATGTTGCGTCGGCTGTCAGATAGAAACCCTAAGCGGATACCGTTTATCGATGAGAGCGGCCTCTTTGCGATGAAAAACGGTAAAATGTTGCCTCTGCCGGGAGCCGGCGACGAAGCTGTAGCACTGGCTTACCGTAATCGTAAAAACAAAGTAGAATATTACTCGGTAACAATAGACGTTGAGGCTGAGAAAGTGAGTGTTGAGTGATGATAAGAGCCCCGAACTGTTCGCCACTCCGCCCGGGAGACAACAGAGGTTTCACCCTGATGGAGCTGCTGGTGGTGATTGCCATAATGGCGATTATCTCGACAGTAGCTATTGGCGGCTATTTTGGCTTGGTGCGGGCGGCTTCATACTCAGCGGCGCATGATACAGTTTATAACACATTGGCACTGACACGACAACGAGCGGTGATAGATGGCAAGGTGACCAGTTTTGTCATTATGAACGCCACCAACTATGTGGTAGTGCGGGCCGCGGGGCGGATAACGCATCCCAGTACTGATTATTCCTTTGATGCTTACAGTGATCTCAAAGGGGCGGTTTCGCCTGATAAGACTAAGATTGATATCTACAACCTCGACTCCGACTCGGCCAAGATGGGGGAGCGGAGGCGGGTAACGATTAAAGAGACTGAGATATCGCTGAAGGATCCGACGGTCCCTGACAGTGCTTCGTATGATGAGAAAAACTACAATGTATTGGGTTATTCCTTTGATGGTGCTGGAGACGATTTTTTCAAGGCGGGTGACAGGTATGGCTTTGCCCTCCACTCAATTCAGTCGTTGCCTCGGGGGTATATCTTTACCGACAAAGTTGGCGAGGTTCGCTTTAATAGCGACGGATCCTGTAATGATGCAAAGACGATAACTATTGTGGAGAAGATCAAGAAGAAGAATGAAATCAAGTTTCTGGTGAAAACAACGGGTGAGATTGAGGATGGGAGTCTGGTGAAAAAATGATATTATCAGATAAAAACAGAGCGGCGTTCTCACTGATAGAGGTGAACATGGCCTTGCTGGTGGTAACCATCGGACTGGCGGCACTGTTGGGACTCTTTCCGGTAGGGTTACGTGAGAGCAGTTTGGCATCGGCAGATACCACTGAGGCTATTTTCGCTACGCGGGTGCTCAATGCTATTCAGGCCAATGCCAGCGATATTAAAACATGGTCTGAGTGGACAAGTGATGCCGCACTGCTGCGTAATATTGAGATTGATGGAGAAGCTGTTAAGGCCGAGGGTACACAACTGCTGGAGAATTACGGTGGTGTTGAGGGGAGTGTGATTCGCTACCAGTTAAGTATTGGTGATATTGAAAGCACGAGTGGGCGCGATGATGCAGGAGCTGTTGTTAATGTTGGCAGTACAGGGGGGCGGGTACGTTACGCTTCAATCAGGGTCTCTGATAATCGGCACAGTAAAATATCTAACAACACCGTCTATTATACTGAATTCCGTTACAGGAGTTATTGAGGGGTTATGCGCAAGGGCTTAAAGTTTAAATATAGAGTGAGACCAGAGAGAGCGGTTTTTTTGCCCTTCTCTGTCACTGATCGCCGTGGCTTTTCACTGGTGGAGATATTGGTGGCGACGACTTTGCTACTGATAATTACCGTAGTGATTTCAATGGTTTTTCAGCAGGCAGGTGGAGCCTGGGCCGCCGGCAGCGGACGGGCCAAAGCTGAAGAGGCGGTGCGTGCCGTTGTGGGGAGTATTGAGCGTGATCTCCTCAGTGCAATTGATGCGCGTGATTATGGTATTCCTAATCCCAAAGGCTCAGGCAGCTCACTGACTTTTGTGGCTTTGCAGCATCTATACAACCACCGTGAATTGAAAAAATCGGGGCGTGCACCGTGTCTGATAAATTACCGCTTCTCTAGTGGTGCGGTAATCCGTTATATGTCGCCCTTACAGTACAATGGTTCTCCCTACTGGGGCGAGGATAGTTCATCGCCTTACAATACAGAGGCTACAGTTAATGGCGGGATACCGCTATCAGGTTTTCAGTTTGAGTGTGTGCCACGCGATGACGACCCACTAGGACTGCCGCTACGGGTGGAGATTGCGGCTGAGGCGAAGCATAGCAGCTCGTTCTTCACGATTAACGCACGCAGTGCCGGTCCTAACCGGAAATTTGACGACTGGGATGCGAAAAAAACTGACGATATCAGGGTGGGAGGTCGGCTGTGAGATGTTTTTCAAAGTATGACATTTGCTCGACTGAATCGAGTGCCGGTAATTTAAACGGTGCTGCGGCTGATGGTTCTTACAGGCGGAGATGCGTCAAACGTCGTCGGGGATTTACGTTGGTAGAGATGATGCTGGTGATAGCACTGGCAGCGACACTGATGGCGATGCTGGCATCGTCGCTTTTGCAGGCACGTAATGCGGCACGGCGAGCTAAAGCGGAGTCGGAGTTGCGTGAGATGGTCAATGCCTTTATCCAATACTTCAATACTTATGGCGAATGGCCACCCAATGCGCCTGCCGATGAGACAGATGTTTCAGAAGAGTTTTTGCAACCACTGCTCGATCCAAACGATGGGGCAAATCCGCTGGGGGTAGTATTTTTGAATAAAACCTTTACCGAGATAGAGCGGGCACGGAGCAGAAATAAGTATGGCAAGGAGTACTACCTTGATCCCTGGATGGTTCCTTATAAGATGTCGTTCAGCACGGCGGAAACATCGGGCGAAGGCAGTGCCAACAAGATCAAACACACTACCAGCATTTGGTTCCCCAATAACAGCAGACGGTGGTAGTAGGAGGCCGATCGAGGGCCGAGGGTCAAATGAGCTGGGCTTAGCGATTATTAACCACAGAAGGGACGGAGTACACGGAAGCTCAGGCTAGGGGAGGGAAAAATAAGTAATAAGTGATAGTTGAAATACACTTACTCGTAATCTTAGCCGCGATCCTTAATCGTATATTGCACTTAAACGAATAGTGAGGGGATGAAGAGTGGGGAGACTTTGTCGTGAGCTTTGTCGGGGCTGGTGAATGGTCTTCTGCGTGTCGGAAACTGGGTTATGTCACGCCCTTACAGGGCTAAATTTATTATGTGGCGTATTCCCGTGGCGTTGCCACGGGCTGGTATGTATAGCCCTTTCAGGGCAGGGTCA
>JAAYNR010000154.1 GCA_012520735.1 Lentisphaerota bacterium
CACCTTTACTCTCCCCGGGCAGGCAAAAAATAGAGCTCCTAATTGGGGCTACATCGGTATCTACAAAGACCTCCTTATCGCCGGCTCTGAACCGTTAGCCATCACTATGACTAAGGAGAGCAAAGTCCCCAGCGTGGTTAAAGATGCCCCCTACTCATCATCGTCGAAACACCTTGTAGTTATGAACCGCTATAGCGGTAAAATACTCTGGCAACGTGAAGCCCAACAAGTCTTCCGTCACAATGCCATAGCCGCCGCCAACAACATGATCTACTGCATCGACGGCCTCTCCGCAGCCAGCTTGAGCCTGATGCGCCGTCGGGGTGAAGAGCCCGACTCCCCCTCACTCCTTCTGGCACTTGATGCCCATACCGGCAAACTCTGCTGGAGCCATGAAGATAAAATTTTCGGCACTTGGCTCGGATACTCTGAAGAGTTCAATATACTCATTGAGAGTGGCAGCCCGGCGCGGGATCGGGCTCGTGATGAAGCCGAAGGCCAGATGGCCGCCTATAATGCCACCACTGGTGAAATCATCTGGCACGAAAACTTCAAGTACAATGGTCGCCCCATGTTGCGCGGTGATACCATCTATACCGAAGGAACCGCTTTTTCACTGGTAGCTGGCAAACCCAAAAAACGCCTTAACCCTGTCACCGGACGCGCCACCACCTGGGCCTATAAACGTAATTACGGCTGTAACACACCGATCGGCGGCCAGCACATGCTTCTCTTCCGCTCTGCCGCAGCCGGCTTTTACGATCTCTCTACCGATGGCGGCACCGGTAACTGGGGTGGCTTTAAATCGGGCTGTACCGCAAACCTGATCCCGGCCGACGGCATCCTCTCGGCCCCCGATTACACCCGTACTTGCACTTGCAGTTACCAGAATCAGTGCTCACTCGGTCTCATCCCCATGAATGACGTTGAGCTCTGGACTTTTCAGGAGTTTAAAAAAATCACCGGCCCTATACAGAATATAGCCATAAACTTCGGTGCACCCGGCGACTGGCCCGCACCCGATGGCAATCTCTGGTTTGAGTACCCCGTAGTCGGTGGCGACGGCCCCGATCTCGGTTTAACAACCACCGGTAAACCACAATATTTCCGCCGCCATTCACTCGAGCTGCAGGGGACGCACCAGCAAGTAGCCGCTTCGGGTATTATCGGAGAAACTACCATCACTATCCCCCTGGGGAGCAAAGTCGACCGTATCTACGATGTCCAGCTCATCTTTGCCGATCCCGTCGCTGATAAGCCTGGCCAACGCCTCTTTGATGTTACGTTGCAAAACAAGGTAGTCTTACCCAAACTCGATGTTGTCGCCGCTAGCGGCGGTCATAAAAAATCGCTGATTCACGATTTCACCCGGGTCATTGCCGGCGAGAAGATCACCATCGAGCTAAAACAGGCTGAGGGCTCATCGTTACCGCCACTCCTCTGTGGTATCGCTATATCCCGCCGTGATCCGGTCCACTTCGATTTTATACTTAACACCGACGCCGCCAGCTCTCCCCGAGCCGATGCTCTCGGTGGTCAGATAAGTGTCAGCAACTGCTACCCCCAGCCTCTACAGGGTAACTTCACCGTCACTCTGGCTGATAACGTGGTCATCTCCAGAGAACTCAACCTCGATAATCTCACGGAAACAACCATCAATATCGATGTCCCAGCTAACTATATTAACACCAGTGAGCAACTCGCCGTCACATATGATATCGGCCCCGATTTCGGTAAATTCCGGCACCTCTCCGACTCCTTTGCTTTGAGTGCTCCTATCCCGCTCGATATCCGTTTTACTGCAGCTTCAGTCGATACTATCAATATTGAAGCCCGTGGTATCGACCCTAATCTTACCCAACACCCCGAGCTCACTCTCCTGCTCAACAATGAGGAGATCCACAAAACCACGCTGGAAATCCCCCCTATGACCAGCACCTCTATCCCCTGTCAACTCCCGCTGAAACTCTACGACACCAAAGCCACTCTAACTGCTAAAGTTAAATGGCCCGCAACTGAGACACCCCTCAGCGGTGAATTCAGCGACACCTTCTCATTTGTCACATTGCCTACCCGCCCTGTCGGTGCACCACCATCCGCAAAGCCGTCCATCACGCTCGACCGTAAAAGTGGCGTGTTCCCCGAAGGAGTCAGAAAGAAGGTCGCCGACACCGATGACAACACCGCCACCATAGACTGGTGGAGTGACGGCGAGGCACTGGAAATACGTGCCTGGGTAACTGACGACCACCACTTTAATACCAAAGAGAAAGACGGTATTTGGAATGGTGATGCCTTACAGATGTGTTTTGCTGCTTTCGATGGCTCATACGTTAATATTGCTCTGGCACTCACCACTAAAGGTAAGGTGCTCTGGTGCTATGATGGCGACGCCGAAAAAATCTACCAACACGCCGTCACCAGTGTGGTACGCAATGATGCTATTATGGAGACAGCCTATTCACTCCGTATCCCCCTCGATATACTCGGTATCGATAGTAAACCCGGCTCAATTTTACGCGCTAACTTTGTTGTCTTCGACGACGACAACGGCAACGGTTTTAAATACTGGCGCCAACTCACCCCCGGCCTTGCTGGTGGCTTTAACCTCAATGAGTACCACATCTTTGCCATTGGTGAACCGTAACAGTTTACCACACTTTCACAAACCCAACTCTTGACGAACAAATAAAAAAAACATGAACCTCAAAATCAACAACGCTAGTACAGCCGCGCCTGAGGTGTCAGCGATGATACTCGGCCAGAATATTGAGATGTGCCTCACTACCGCCGATGGCCTCCTCTCTGACCGCCTGCGCAACCCCAAGTTCCTCGGTCCGGCTCATACGGTTACCGGTGTGGCACCTGAATGGCAGGGTGCCAGTGGCGGCCACGCCGCCTACGATCTGGTACGTGGTGCCGGTATGATGGGGTCTGAGGCCCAACTGGTGCGCGCCATTGCGCCGTACACGGCGCCGCACCTCCACCAGGGCAAGATCTCGGTGCGCGCCGGTGAAGAGCTGGAGTGTGAGATATGGGCTCGTGCCCGACACAAG
>JAAYNR010000036.1 GCA_012520735.1 Lentisphaerota bacterium
ATAGCGTGGCATTTTCTATTGATGTGTACGCCTAATCGGCAGAAACTTTGTCGCAAGCTTTGTCGGAGCTAGCCAGAGGTCATTGGATGAAAGGCACTGCTGGAAAGGGTTTCCGTCATGACCTCGGCGATGATTGCGGGGATTCAACTATGATACAGGCGACAAAGCTCACGACAAAGTTTCCCCCCACTTTTCACCCTTCACTTTTCTTCCTTCACTCTTTGCGCATCTTTGTGTTCTTTATGGTGAATAAGTAAATCCTTTTTCCGGAGTGACACTACTTCTCTGTCCCCCAAAAACCCGAAAACGGTGAATGCTGGAGTTTTTTACCATCAGGTTGTATAATTGCCGGCAATAAAGGGAGAGTGGTGCCTTAAATGTAAAGTCGCTCTCCTGTTTAACCGATTTATGAACCTCGAGAGGGATATATGATGCGAAAATTGCTGTCTGCACTGACAATTATAATGGTGTCGCTGGTAGTGCGCGCTGATGAAGCGGTTGATAAGTTTAACTTTGCCACTGGTCTGCTGATACGCGATGAGCCGGAGTTAGCCGCCGATGAATTTCGCGAACTGCTGCAAAAGTTTCCGCAGTTTGAACAGGCTGATGTTGCCTGGTTTCGCCTCGGGGAGGCGTTGCGCAAGGCTAATGATAATAAAGCGGCTATCACGGCATTTAATAAAGTGGTGCAGGATTACCCGAAGTCGGAGCGGACACCGCAGGCTAATTATCTTCTGGCCGGACTGTTGTTGAATGATCAGCCTAAAGCTGCCGCAGCAGCGTATGGTGCCGCTGCCGCTAATGCCGCTCTAGCGGAGTCGGCGCTGTTCGGACAAGCCGAAGCCCTTTACCGCGCCAGTGACTGGCCCGCAGCCGCAACCGCTTATCAATCACTGCTGCAGAAGTTTCCCGACACCAAGTATGCCGCTCAAGTCGTTAACGGACAGGGCTGGGCTGCATTTAAACGCTCTGACTTCACTGCCGCGGAACAATTTTTCTCTCACTTTCTTGAACGCTACCCCACCCACGATCTGGCCACAGAGTGCCGGCTTAAGCGGGCCGACAGTCGCTATCACTTGAAACGTTATAACGAGGCACTGGCCGATTACGAAACTATCATAAAAATAGTTGACTCCCCACACCGCGCGGCCGCCCTTTCCGGCAAAGCATGGTCTCTCTACGACAGCGGTAAAGTGAAAGAGTCCGCCGTCGCTTTTCGTACCGCAGCGCAGGCGTTTAAAGGTCAGGCTCAGGCTGGTTCGCTCTGGTTTAATGCCGCTAATGCCGCCTTTGCCAGCGACGACTTCACCACCGCAGTGACCGACTTCACCACCTGTGCCGATTGCGCTGCTGCCGATCTCGCCCTAAGTGCACGCTACTGGCAGGCGGCCTCTCTGGTCCGACTCAACCGCTACGCCGAGGCTAATGAAGCCCTAGTTAAATTAATAGCCGTTGATGGTCTCACCCCCGGGTTAATGGTCGATTCGCTGATGTTGCGCGCTGAAGCTTTACTGGCGTTGAAAAAGCCGCAAGAGTCTGCCGCTATCTACGCCTCTGTGGTTCGCAATCACACCACACACCCTCGCGCCGCTGATGCCGCTGCCGGTGAGGTGCTGGCACTGGAACAGAGTAACAACCTGCCTGACGCGACACAGGCAGCACTCACTTTTGGTAAAAACTTCCCCAAACACGAACAGGCCGGAGCCATCGCTTTTCTGGTTGGCGAGTACTACTACCGCCAGAGAAAATTTAATGAAGCCGCCGCTGCTTTCAGCGATTTCCTGAAAACATACCCCAAGCACGAGCACACACCCGATGCACTCTATAAAGGGGGCTGGGCGTGTTGGCAAACAGGTAAGTTCGATAAAGCTTACCCGTTTTTCGAACAGTTGGCCACAGAGTTTCCCACTGTGACACAAGCAGCAGAAGCGTCGTTTATGGCGGGCCGCTGTGCCGACACCAATGGCGACAGCGCCGCCACATGGCGGGCTTATGAGCGGAGTGTCAAACTGGCACCGCAGAGCGACGCAGCCATGCGGGCCACTCTGGAGATGGTGCGCCTTGAACATCGTGATAAAAAATACCCGCAGGCTCTGGCACGTGTTGAGACTTTCATCAAACAGTTCGTAACCCACGCCACTGCCAAACCACACCTCTCTCTGGCCTGGCTCTATAAAGGTGAAGCTCTACTGGAACTGGATCAGCCCGAAGCCGCCCTGACCGCTTATGACGAAGCCGCCAAAGGCGAGTCCGAAGTAGCCGCTGCGGCCAAACTGGGCAAGGCGTGGGCATTACGTAAGTTGGCTCGTCATGCCGCAGCCGCCGCACTCTTTGCCGAGCTGGCAACTGCCGGCGGTACCAACGGCAGTGAGGCTCAGTTCTGGGCCGCACGCTCATACGACGACGCTGACAACACCGCTGCTGCTGTCGCCGCTTACGATGCCTACCTGAAACAGATACCGCAGGGTACACAAGCCGACGAGGCAGCCTACCGTCGGCTTGCGGTGCAAGCCCGCAATAAAGGGTATGCCGCTTTTGAAGCCGAATTTGCCGAGCTGGTGAAAAACCGTCCTACCAGTGCCTATGCCGCCGCTGCACTTTACGATCTCGCCTGGTCTTTTACCGAACAGAAAAAAACAACCGCCGCGGCTCAGCAGTTTGCAGAGCTGGTAAAACGCTTCCCCACAGATCGTCTGGCCGGTGATGCTAACTTCCGCATCGGTGAAATAGCTTATGAACAGGGCGACATGCCTGCCGCCACCGCTGCTTATGAGGCCGCCTTGGCAACCGTAGATTTTAAAGATAAAGTCCTCTATAAACTTGGCTGGGCCCTGGAACACCAGAAAAAACACGATGAGGCGCTCGCTATCTACCGCCGTCTGATAGAAACCGGGGACGATAAAGAGCTGGCCGCCGAGGCTCGTTATCGAGAGGGTCGTCTGCTACAGACAGCCACTCAGTATGAGGCGGCAATTGCCGCCTATGGACAGGTTCCGCCAGGAGCATTCAGTGAACGGGCAGCTTTTGGCAAAGCCGAATCGCTGCGACTGAACAACGCCGCTACCGAAGCGGTCGCAGCTTATCGCCAACTACTTAAAGATGTTACCGACCCAACCGTTAAAATGCAGAGCTGGCTGGGCCTTGGCCACGCCTATCGCACAGCCGGTGC
This sequence comes from Lentisphaerota bacterium, assembly GCA_012520735.1. Lineage (GTDB taxonomy): Bacteria > Verrucomicrobiota > Kiritimatiellia > RFP12 > JAAYNR01 > JAAYNR01. The sequence goes on from JAAYNR010000036.1 coordinate 3,170, forward strand.
CAATAAAGATGCTGTAGAGGCTTACAGCGAGGTTGTCCGACTCACCGAGACCGTTGAAGCAGCCGAGGCGGTGATGGGGCAGGGGTATGCACGTCTGGCCATGGAGGAGTACGACGAGGCAGCCAAAGCATTTTTGAAAGTAGACATTATCTACGGCTACGATGAACTCAAACCCGAAGCGGTGAGGATGCTGGTTAAAGTTTGGGAAGCGGCCGGCGACACTGCAAAAGCCGACCGCTACCGTAAGCAATTGGAGAAGATGGCCGAGAACAGTGGAGAGAAAAACAATCCCTAGTTTTTGAGGTAATCAATGAGACTTCTGGCAGCAACCAAAAATCGCAATAAATTGCAGGAGATGCGCGCAATCCTGCACCACCTTGGAGTGGAGCTGATAGGGACCGATGATATCCCCGGACTGCCGGATGATGTCCCTGAAGATGGCACCACGTTCAGAGAGAATGCCCTGCTGAAAGCACAGGCCTATAGTATGGCAAGTAAGTTGTGGGCACTGGCCGACGACTCCGGCCTGGAGGTCGACGCCCTTGACGGTGCCCCTGGTGTACACTCTGCCCGATACGCTGGTGAACCGTGTAACAATGAAGCCAATAACCGGCTCCTGCTGCGCAATCTGACTGATATAGCCGACCGCACCGCCCGTTTTCGCTGTGCTATCGCTCTGGCCACCCCCGACGGTAGGTCGTGGTGTGTGGAGGGCCGCTGTGAAGGGACAATCGCCACAACACCGGCGGGTGGCGGTGGTTTCGGCTACGACCCTCTCTTTATACCACAAGGCTATACCCAAACTTTTGCCGAACTGCCGGCAGCGTTAAAAAATACTATTTCGCATCGTGCGGCAGCTCTAGCAGAAGCGTTACAACAATGGTCCGTGCTACTGGGCTGAAATACGGAATTCCCATGCCGCATCGCGCATCGCGACCAGATTTTCCCATGGCACTTCAGGCTCAACCATATGTGTAGGTGCAATCACAATGCCACCTTGAGCCCCGCAAATCCGCAAATTCTGCCATACCGCCTCACGAACCTCGTCGGGTGTCCCGAAAGGTAACACCTGTTGCGTCCCGATTGTCCCCCAATAAGAGAGGCGGTTGCCGGTAAGCCTGTGTACCTCCGCAAAATCCATACACTCCGGCTGTACCGGGTTAAGAATATCGACACCTATCTCAATCAGGTCATCGAGAAACGGCAGCACGTAACCACATGAGTGGTAGAAAATCAGTAACTCCGGATTAACCGCCTTACCTGCAGCAATCACACTAGCCAAACGGGGCTTCAGCCATTGGCGCCATAACTCTGGACTCATCATGGTGGTCTGCTGCATCCCGATATCATCACCTAGCTCGACAATATCGCAACCAGCCCGGGCATAAAGCGTCAGCCGCTCAACAGAAGAGGCCATCACCCGATCCAACAACACCGCCGCCCGCTCATCCTCCATCATCATATCGGCCATCAAATCTTCCATCGAGCGCAAATACCAGGCGTTCTCCCAAACTGTACAGGCCATCCCCCCCTTAGCGGCCAAACCGGCTGCCTTGACGTTGGCAACATCCCGTGTCACCTCTGAGAGCCTCTCACCCATATTGCGCGGTACAGGGTAGGCATTGATCTCATCGACTGTAACATCATCGCCTGCCAGCGGATGGTGCATGTGTGTCATATGCCAGCAATCGGGATAGCGTGAGTGTCCTACTCCCCACACATCAAACGATATATCCTGTGGCAACTCTTCACGCCGGTATAGTGCGTGTACATCACTGTAAGTAGCCTCCTGTGGCAGATGAACATAGCGTACCGGATCACCAAACCAACCCGCTATATCACTGTGTCCGAACCGCTTAATAAAAGCCTCACGCTGTGCCGGACAGAAGCTCCCTGAACATAACGGCACACTCTCAAACCCCTGCCGCCGCAGTGACCGCAAAACATTATCACGTGGTGTCATAACTCCCCCTCTAAGGCCCCATGTCACTTATTGTGTCAGGCGCTACCGTAGCCGCTCCAGTAAATCACGCGCCGGGAAATAGTCAGGATTGGCATAGAGTATATTGCGCAACTCCTGCCGCGCCTGAGTGTTGCGCTGACGCGCAATCAACAGCCGCACCCGCCACATCCGATTCTCCAGCGTTGGCTGTAATGTCAACAGCTCCTCTACCAGACGCAACGTGTCGCCTGTATCGTCCTGCTTGGCTGAATCATATGCTGCCGCCTGCAACGCCTTGGGCAGTAACTCCAGTACACGCTCATTGTTGGCATCCAGTTTACGGGCATGACGTAAATGCAACAGCGACATCACCGCATTACCAGCCGTGAAATAGGCCTCTCCCAACAGAGCGCACGCCTCAGAGTTGTCCGGCTCGATCTCAACAGCCTGATTCAAATCACTTATCACCAGAGCCTGTGCATTGGTATCTACACTGTTAAGTCTGGCGCGCCACATGTAAAAACGGGCCGTGCCGGGTGAAAGCGCTATGCAGTCGTCTACCATATCGAGCGTTGCTGCCGCACGGTTTGTCGCCGCTACCAGCGGATAGAGACGCATCGCATTCATCGCCAGTCCGGCATCGACCGGCTGCAGATTGCTCTCTTTTTTGGCCAGTGTCAGACCTATCCGCGACCGCGAAACCTCGCCGCGCCGCCCACTTGGTGAAACACCGCTCATACCCAGCGGCTCAACCACTCGCCAGGCGGCATTGGAGGCGGAGACATTAATTGGCGGCCTACTTGCCATGTGCTGTATCAGACGCCCCAGCCTTATATCAAGCCGCTCAATGCTGTCGGGTAAAACCGCCGCCATATTGCTCTGCTCTTCCGGATCGTCATTTGTGTCATAAAGCTCTGGAACCTGATTTTTAATATAGACCCAATTACCTACCTGCAGAGCTGTCAAAGGCTGCCAGCGAAACATAGCGTACCCATACTCCGATTCAGAATAAACAGCCATGTCACTCCCATGCTGATATCCATAAAGCAGCGGTGTCAGCGAGTCGGAGCGACTAGGGTAATAGAACTCTCCTGTTGTCTCCGGTAACGGCACCGGCTTGGTAGCCTCCAGCCATCTCATATAGCGCCAGTTGGCGGCCTGACTCTTCTCCGGCTTTACATTGGCCAAATCGAGCATTGTCGGTGCTAACTGAACTAACCCCGTGCTGAAAGGCAATCGTGCCCCGGCACAGCGATTACCCGGCAGACGCAACAACCCTGGCACACGCCTCACCACCTGATGCAGCAGCAAACCATGGCCATATTCGTCGCGCTCTCCCAAACTCTCACCCGACGATGCCGTCACCAGCACTACAGTTTTCTCGTCCCACCCTGTACTGGCCAAACTCGCCAGAACTGCCCCAATGGCATTATCGACCTCCGCCACAGAGTGCAAATAGCCTGCGGCATCGCTACCACTGATGATCCTGCCTGCCGCATCACGCCGCGGTAAGGCCGTTCCCGAAAACTGCACCCAGGCAAACCACCCCCGCTTCGGGTTAACTCCTCTCAGCCACTCACCGAAAAGACCCGCAACCCTACTGTCGCTATACTCCGCCCGCGGCTCTGCCGTTGCCGCAGGCTCCACTGTCCCACCGGGCAACACTGCCAGCGGTGTATAGAGTGCATAAGCCTCCTCAGCCTGTGGCTCGGGTGCATGGTAAACCCCAAAGGCACGGTCTAGACCATGTATCGCCGCCAAATGCGGTGAACTCACAAAAGCACCGGTAGTAAACCCCGCCGCTACAAACGACTCCGTAACAGAAGAGATCGTCGGCGGCAAACTCCCATACCCGTTAATCCGCAAACCATGCTCCGGCGGGTTTAATCCCGTAAGAATAGTGGCATGTGCCGGCAAAGAGAGCGGTGCCGCTGTAATCAAACGGTCAAACCGTACCCCATCAGACGCCATACGATCCAACGCCGGTGTTTTGGCCTCACCCCCATAACACCCCAATACATCGGCCCGTAGTCCATCAACCGTGATTAAAAGGACACTATGATAATCGGGTCTCTTACAGCCGGCAAAAACCACCAGCAGCAGAGGCAGCAGAAAAAATTTCTTGTTCATAAGAGGCAAAGCTTACCATATTCCCTGCCAAAGACTCCAGCAAATCATCAGCCACTTATCGCTACTCCAGAATTTTCAGCAGGCGTATCGTCACATCGTGATTTTTAATTCCACCATCTTCTGTTGCCACCGGATCACGAAACACCTGAGCTATGGCTGTGATCGACGACAACACCGTACCATCCGCCAACTTATCAGAGCCAAACCTTGTGGTAAAGGCATCAGCCCGCAAAACAATAGTGAAAAGCTGCTGCTTGGTGGTCAGCAAGTTGGCCACATTACGGATCACCGCCTCACGCTCAAACTCACCCGTATATTTGGCTCCCTCAATTGCAGAACCTGTCCGCAAAACAAGTGGATTAATCGGGTTTAAAGCCGGCGGTATGTTCAATCGAGCATAAATATAGGCCAGATCAGAGAGTTTGCTGATCGGCAACCCTGTAGTCGTAACCTTATGATCCAGCTCCTGTCGCAATTTCTGCCCCAATATCTGTGGTTGATACATCTGCGTTATTGCCAGTTTTACGCTATCTTGCGAACCACGCTTCTGCTCACTGCGCAAAGGCATATTGAGAAACAGCATCGACAACACATCTTCACTGGCACTGTTAATATTGACCTTACCCATCGGCTCGGCCGCCGGGTCGCGCACCTCAAAATAGTCGAGCACCTTATGGTAACCGTTATCACGCGGCACACCATTACCATCAGGCCAGTGATCATAGAGCTTGATCGTCTCCCAGGGACCCAGCAGCAGGTAACCCAACTCACCAGGCGACTCTATCGGCGCGTTAGCCAGATACATCCGCTCCTGCACCAGAACATTATCGTACTCATTACCAAAAGAGGTGTGGTGAAAACCGTCAATCCGCTCTTTATCTAAACCCAAAGCCTCTGCCAGCGACGGTTTTTCCATCAATTGCCGCCGTAAAGAGCCACCCGTGCTGTACGAACTCTTGTCAGCATAGCCGTTAATGTTACTCATGCGCGTTTTGGGTGCCCCAAAGAGTGTATCTTTTTTATTGCAATACCACTGAAACCCTTTTCCGCTATTATCGTTCCCCATAGACCCGGGGAACTCATAGGCAAAACGGGGATCAACACACTCTACCCAAGTCTCGCTGCTCTTATTATCGTTGCTCAAGTTGGCACTCACGTAAAACATCGCCCAACCATCGGCATCTACACTGCTACCGCTGGGTAGCCCATTCTTAAATTGCTCTGGCTGTTTGCCACCCGGGAACTGATAACACAACTCGCCAAAACGGTTGTATATCTCAACGGCAGCAAACATTGTAAAATAGAGTGCCGCATTTCCAGCCGTTTTAACTATTTTCGTCTGAGTAACGCTAACATCTTTGCCAGTCGAGTTAATATTTGCATCAAATATGTCGTAATCACCAGTGAATGTCCCGGCATCATCATAAGAGACACTGGCGGTAAACAGGCTTTCAGAACTGTCGCCTGTTACCGAAATCCCACAGTCGTGAGCCGTAATATTAGCACCGCTAACTGCATGCCAGTCGGCCAACTTCTCCTCGCCGGCAAAACTATTAAAAACATAGATCGCCGCCCGTACATCCCATGGCCCATCTTTGGCCTTGGTCTTATCCTGCAGCGCAGCGCTGATATTGAGATATACCCGACTCTTCAATGTATGCCTGTATTGTGTCCCGTCCTCTGTATCAGAGAGTGTCTCAAGTTTATAGTCCGACATCCTGATCCCCACTGCTACCGGTAAGGGCAACATCTCGGTACAGGGTCGATTAAAGCGCTCTGTTGGCCCCTCATTTGGTGGATAGTAAACTACAGAGTCGTCGTCAATATAGTCTATCAAGGCAGAACGCAACATATCCTTATTTAGGGTACTGGTTAGTGGCACCAGCGTATTGAGAGATATCCCCGATTTCTCAAACGCCTTCATAATCTCGTCCTCTTTGGCCAATATTTTAGCTGCCGTGTCCAGACCAAAGAGGTTGACCGGCAGTTTTTCAATCACCTCTTCCGGTGTACGGTTAGTGCTATAACGCGAGAAGACATCAAAATTCGAGAGTTTTTCGTTGTCGATCCCACGGTTGAGGCTGGCCAGTTCAGCTATGGTCTCAAAGCGACCATAGTCGTCGCGATCTTCAATGAAGTTCTCTTTATTTGTCAGGTCTTTTACACTCCCTAATTTGCCACCCAACAGGCTGGGGTCGAGCTGTACCTCATCCATCGTAGCGCCCGTCCAGCGATTGGTTTTCCCTACCATATTGGCATCAAGCATCCCCGAGCTGTCGATCACCGCATAGGCGTAACGCCCCAAAATAGAGCCTCCGCGCCTGATCGGCAACCACTCAGGCGGGTCGTATATATCAGAGGTCAGTCGCCGGTGAAAACGCGCCGGGATATAGGTCATCACATCTTTGGTCAAAATCCGCGCCGGTACTGCATCCTCATCAAACTGTGAGACATCATAATATGAGAACATCACCCCTTCCGGCACATTGCGTGGACGGGCTCGTGACCCTGTCCCTACCGTAATACTCCCCTCTTCCCAGTTAGGGTTGAGATTGTCTCCAATATCGGCGTTTATCTCCTCTATAACACGACTAAACGCCGCATTGAGCAGACTCCGCGCCGACGATGTATGGCGGTAGTTTGTCGCCGCACTCCGCTCTGTCCGCATCAGTACGGCAAAGGCGACAGCCGAGATCAGTAGCAACCCCAGCAACCCCAGTACAATTAATAACGCCACTCCACGCCTTGCATCACCATGGCTTCTCTCTATATTAAATTGCTTACTACTTTTCATAATCACCAGCATCATTTAGACTCACTTTAATTCCGCCACCTTGGCAGGAACCAAATGCAAGTTGGTTTGATTCCGACCCTCATTGTACACAATATAGCCCAACAAACTCAACCCGTTTTTAAACAACATATAAAGTACAGCACGACCTACGTGCCTGCTGTTCAGCGGTTGCATAGCCCCTGCTGTACTGGACGCACCCACAAGGAGAGAAGACGTGATATGATTAAGGACGTGTTTTAGCTATTTATTGTCAAAAAAGCTGTTATCAGGGGCACCGAACCAACCTATCCTGAAGCGTGTGAAGTGTTGTTCGGCTTTTACGTTAAGTCGTTCGGCTGTGATATGTCCGTCGCACCAGACCACATTAGTAGCTAACCTGTTAGCTACTATCAAAAAAAACAAGAAGTTC
>JAAYNR010000303.1 GCA_012520735.1 Lentisphaerota bacterium
ACATTAGTAGCTAACCTGTTAGCTACTATCAAAAAAAACAAGAAGTTCAAGCAGCTATCTTCATAAAGGGAATAAGATTTCTATGCTATACAACATTTGGTTACGGCTGTAAGCAGTTTTAGTAATACTATAAATAATTTTCAGGGCACTATCGAGGCGCTCGGCAGTAAGTTTGGCGGAAATGGCAACACCGCCACAAGTGGCGTCGCCGGCTCGCTGCTGCTGCCGCCGTCGGCCGGCAGTGGCCTGACACTCGACCGCATGGTGATCTCCAATGAGGTCCACTTTGGCAACAGCCTCGCTTTTGGTACGGTGGTGGTGACCAATGGCGGCAAGCTTTGTCTCGCCGCCAACCCCGACAATTATGAATACTCTTTTGCAACCCTCAACATCCTCTCCGGCGGTGAGGTGGTCTGTATAGGGGATGTGGCGCAGGCCAATGAAGCGGCTGGTGGCAGCAGTGCTAACCCTTACGGCAGGGGTGTTTCGATCACCGCCACCAATATCACGGTCGCCAGTGGCGGCGCGCTCCATGCCGACCGTTATGGCTTCTCACATAAAACAGGGCCAGGCAAAGGGGGCGGCGAGAACACCGGTGCCGGCCATGGCGGTTATGGCGCTGGCAGTAAATCGGAAACAGGACAGGGGATGCCCTACGGCTCAGCCGCCAGACCCACCACACTCGGCAGTGGCGGCGGCTATAGCAGTGTCGATACCGGCAGCGGCGGCGGTGCCATCAAGCTGGCCGTGTTGGAGAGTATCGTAATCGATGGCCGCCTCTCGGCTGATGGTGGCATCTCGACGCATGGCAGCAGCTATGGCGGCAGCGGTGGTTCAATCTGGGCCGCCGCCGGCACTCTCAGCGGGAGTGGCGTGATCTCGGCGAATGGTGGCTTTAATAATGGTGGCTTCTGCGGCAGCGGTGGCGGACGTATCGACATCAGTGAGACAGTTAACAACTTCAGTGGCACAATTGAGGCGTTGGGCAACTTCACCGGCAGCAAGGGGAACACGGCGACACGCGGTACTACGGGATCGATCCTTTTGCCGCAGAACGGGACAGGGCTGCGCTCCGACCTGTTGGTGGTGACTAATGATCTCTATCTCGGCAATGGAGCGGAGTACGGTAAGATCAAGGTTGAAGAGGGGGGGAGCCTTTATCTGGATGCCAATGAAGGATATGACCTCTTCAGTTGTGACGAGGTTGAGGTGTGTGATGGCGGCCGATTAGTCTTTGTTGGTAATTGCATGACCATCAATGAAACGATGGGCGGTAGCGCCGCGGTCCCTTATGGTGCGGGGGGAACGCTAAAGGCCACCAATATAGTGATTAGAGAGGGCGGACGTATCGATGCCGACGCAATGGGCTTCCCGCAGAAGAGCGGGCCGGGGCGCGGGCCGGGCAGTTATCAAGGGGCAGGTCGTGGCGGTGCCGGTGCCAATCGTGACGAGGCTTTAGTAGCTAACCCGTTAGCTACTATTACCCTTCGATAAGCTCAGAGCCTTCGGTTTATTACTTATTTTTCCTCATTCCTCGGAGGTGAGCTTCCATACCTTCTGCGGTTAATAATTGCCACAGCTTCTCTGTCCCCGGAACTCCGGAACTGTTAATTTAAACGCGAATCTGCTTGGCAATTGCCATCATTCGTGCCTCAACGCTCTGTATCTCAGCAAATCCCTGTGAACTCACCGGGTTAAGCCCGTCGCTCGCCTCCATTGAGGAGTCGGCTTCGTTATAGAGCGATGCCGGACAATCAGTGAGCGCCGCAAAGAAGATATTCCCCTTATATAGCGAGACCGTCACTGTCCCCGTGGCATTGCGCGCAAAAACGTTGATTGCCGCCCGTGCTGCCTGTGTAGCAGGATCGTAATAACGGCCGTCATAAATCTGATCCGCCACCAGCTTTGAAAGTGACTGAAACAGTGCCGTAGCACGACGGTCTAAAACAGCCTGATACACAAAGCGGAGAGCAGAACCGAGAAGCTCCATACCGGGTGCTTCGTAAACACCGCGGCTTTTGGTCCCGATAATGCGGTTTTCCAGTGCGTGTTTCATCCCCACGCCATGTTTTCCACCCAGTTCGTTGGCCATGACCATCGCTTTTACCGGGTCAACCTCTTTACCGTTGATCGCCACTGCACGCCCACGCACAAAGCGGATCGTCACCTTGCCGGGTTTGTCCGGGGCTTCCATCGGCCATACTCCCATAGTCGGCTTCACAATGGTCATTGATGTCTCCAAACTCTCAAGGTCTTCGGCTTCGTGCGAGAGTCCGGCCATATTACCGTCTGTAGAGTAGCGCTTGGCCTCCTGGCCGGCCGGAGCGGGAATCCCATGGCCAGCCAAATACGCCGCCATCTGTGTCCGCCCCGGAAAGCGCTGCAAAAGCTCAGGATCACGCCATGGTGCGTAAACATCCATTTTCGGAGCTAACACATTTGTATAACGCTCGAAACGCATCTGGTCGTTACCACGACCCGTGGCACCATGTGCCAGCACATTGCACTTCTGCTTGCGCATCGCTGCTACCAACCCACGAACAGTTACAGCCCGTCCGATACCGGTTGAATTCCAATAGCCGCCATCATACATTGCCTGAGCCTCAATAGCCTCAAAGCAAGCTTCACCCATCTCTTTTTTAAGATCTACCAGAATGGTATCAACACCGCACGGCTTCATCCGTTTGCGGATGTCATTAATATCGATCTCATCGGGTTGTCCCAGATCAGCGGTAAAGGCGACCACCTCAACTCCGTTCTCGGTGAGAACTTTGGCAATAGTACGGCTGTCAAGCCCACCCGATACACATACGCCTACACGTTTACCCTTCAATGCATTAATTGAAAGTGCCATATCAATACCTCCTTGATTTACTCGTCAGCCTCTGGATTATAGACCTCTTCCAGTGCATCGCCGATCATCTCCAGTGCCTCTTCGATCTCGTCATCCTTAACGTTCAGTGGTGGCAAGAAGCGGACTACATTCTCACCTGCCATGCAGCAGAGCAGTCCCATCTGACGGCATGCACTGACTACGTCTTTGGCAGAGCCCTCAATTGCCAGACCCACCAGCAACCCCTCACCACGAACCTCCAAAACTTTGTCGTACTTATCAACAAAGGCCTGCAGACCCTCCCGCAGCAATACACCAGCCTCTGCCGAGCGCGCCACCAGTCCCTCTTCTTCAATCACATCAAGAACTGCCAGAGCCGCCGCACTCGCCAACGGGTTGCCGCCAAAGGTTGAGCCATGGCTGCCAGGCTTGAATACATCGGCCAACTTTGGCGACACTACCATAGCGCCCATCGGCACACCACCGGCCAAACTCTTAGCCAAGCTGAAAGCGTCGGGCTGTATTCCGCAACGTTCGTAACCAAACCAGTAGCCTGTACGTCCCAGCCCACACTGCACTTCGTCGCACAGCATCAGCAGACCCTTCTCATCGCACAAGACCCGCACACCCTTCATAAACTCCTCTGTGGCGGCAATAACGCCACCCTCACCCTGCACCGCCTCGACCATGATCGCTACGGTACGATCATTCACCTGCTCCTTGACCGATTCAATATCGTTAAAGGCAGCGTAAGCAAAACCGAGTGGCAGAGGGTCAAAACCATGCTGTATCTTACTCTGACCCGTAGCAGAACACATAGCTAATGTCCTGCCATGGAAAGAGTTACGCATGGTAACAACCTCAAACTTACCTTTATCAGCTCCCCAGAGACGCGCCATCTTTACCATAGCCTCGTTGGCCTCGGCACCGGAGTTGCAGAAAAAGCACTTGCCACCCAAACCCAGCTTGGACAGCCGTTGTGCCAGCAATGCCTGACTCGGACTGTAAAAGAGGTTTGAGCAGTGAACCAGTGTGGCCGCTTGATCCTGAATAGCTTTGACTACTTTAGGATGGGTATGCCCCACATTTAAAACCGATATCCCAGCCGTAAAATCGAGGTAGGTCATGCCATCAGCATCACGTACCTTGCACCCGTGCCCACTGGTCACGGTGGCTGTCGGGCTGTAAGTGCCCATTACGTATTGGTCAAACAATCCAGCAATATCTGTACTTTTACTCATCAGCTACAATCTCCGTTCCTACTCCTTGTGTCGTGAAAACTTCTAATAACAGCGAGTGCGGCATCCGCCCGTCAATCAGGTGCACTTTGCCCACTCCGGCGCCTATCGCCTCAACGCAGCTCTCCAGTTTAGGCAGCATCCCGCCACCCACAACTCCCGTCTCTCTCAGGCCGGCGACTTCACCAACCCGTAACGTTGTAATCAACGAACCCGGATCATTTACATCCCGCAATAACCCCGGTACGTCAGAGATAAACGCCAGTTTTCGCACGCGCAGCTTTTTGGCCAGGGCAGCCGCTGCTGTGTCGGCGTTTACATTATACAGCTTGCCGTCATCTCCTGTTCCCAGTGGTGTTATCACTGGCAGCAGACCGGCATCGAGCATCTCCCGCACCGGCTGAGCATCAGCATCAACCGGTTCACCCACAAAGCCCCAGTCAATCGGGGCACCTGTATCGGGATCTGTTCCGCTCTTTTTCTTAACCCTGAAAATCCAATCGCCATGCAGGGGTCGGGCATTGACACCATGTTTCTGTAAGATCCGCACCACCGCAGCGTTAACCTCATGCTTGATCACCTGCTCCACAACCTTGATCGTTTTTTCGCATGTCACGCGCAGTCCCTGCACAAAGCGCGGCTCAATGCCCGCACTGTCCATGCCGCGGGAGATCGCTTTGCCGCCGCCATGCACCAATACCGGTCGGATGCCTACCGTATTCATAAAGGCAATATCGGTAAGGAGCCGCTCAATATTCTCCGCCGACTCCATCACGCTCCCGCCAACCTTAACCAGCACCACACACCCCTTGAAGTCCTGGATGTAGGGCATAGCCTCAATCAGTACGTTAGCCTTCTCTATGTATTTCTGAATCATGTTGTGTACTCAGCGTTAATCTTTACGTAGTCGTATGAAAAATCACAAGTGTAGACTACATCGGCACCGTTGCCAAGGTTGAGATTTACCGTTACGTCAAAAGAGGGAGCCTCCATCACCTTCCGCAACGCCTCTATACGGAGGCTGTCGGCCACTTCGCCACGGTCGTAAGCGCAGATTTCACCATAATAAATCTGAGCTTTCTGGTCGTCAATCACCGCCCCTGAATAACCAGCTGCCGCAATTACCCTGCCCCAGTTGGGGTCTAACCCAAACCACGAGGTTTTCACCAGTGCCGATTTGGCAATCGCCCGCGCCACTTTATGAGCGTCGGCATCATTGACAGCCCCCTTAACGCGCACCGTAACAAATTTGGTGGCACCTTCGCCATCAAGTACTATCTTCTTAGCCAGCTCAATGCAGACCATCTGCAGGGCTTCCACAAAATCGTTCCAGCCGGGATGTTCCGCGCTAAGCTCACTATTGCCCGCAACACCACTGGCCATCATAATAACTGTGTCGTTAGTGCTGCAATCGCCGTCAACAACCGCCCGGTTGAAGCTCACCTCAACAGCCTGCCGCAACGCCGCATCCAGTGCCACAGCACCAATCGCAGCATCGGTTGTTACTACGCCCAGCATAGTGGCCATCAGCGGCTCGATCATCCCCGAACCTTTACACATACCGCCAATTGTTACCAGCCGACCATCTATCTCCACCTGCACGGCATACTGTTTGTCAACCGTGTCAGTCGTCATGATCGCCTCTGCGGCATCGGCTCCTCCATCACAGCTCAAAGCCGCCGCTGCCAAGCGAGCCCCGTCTTTAATTCGCTCCATCGGCAACAATTTGCCGATCACCCCGGTAGAGCAAACCAACACCGCCGACTCATCAACCCCCAGTGCTGCTGCCGTTGCCGCCGCCATCTCACGGGCATCAGCCAAACCCTGCGGCCCGGTGCAGGCATTGGCGCAGCCGCTGTTAAGAGCCACCGCCGCTACCACACCTGCCGCCGCCCGCTCCCGGCTCAGTACTACAGGTGCCGCCGCGACCTTATTAGTGGTAAACACCGCCGCTGCCACTGCCGGAACATCTGCCGCCACCAGAGCAAAGTCTTTACGCCCGCTCTTTTTTATACCGGCAACTACCCCGGCAGCCCGAAATCCAGCCGCCGCCGTAATACCACCCGCAATATCTGTAATATTAGCCATAGCTCTAAAATTGTTATAGTTATCACAAAAAGCACTCATTATGTCAAACAATCAGCCGTAACGTCGATAAAAAAAAGTGTCTCACCTCACCGGCGTTAATTGTTGTCGCTTGTCGTTCTAATTTAAATTGACTATTATATCTTTTTTATTTCAACCTTTGAAAGAGTGCCGCTCATGGATCATACCACCACCTCCCCTGCCTTTAGCTCAGCGACCACCCCGGAGCGACTAAACCTTAACGGGGTCTGGCGTTTTATCCCCGACCCCCGTGGCTATGGTGAGACTCTCGGCTATCATAAACCCAAACATAACGTCCAGTTCTGGCTTGAGGCTGATGTCCCGGGTATTGTCGACAACTATTTCCCCGGCATTGAGTCTTATGAAGGCCCCATGTGGTTTGTCCGTGAATTTAAACTGCCGCCCGCCACTGCCGCCCGCCACTGGGTACTCCGCTTTGAAGCGGTAAACTACCGTGCTACAGTCTGGATCAATGGCCGCTTTCTCGGCACTTTTGTCGGCGGCTTTCTCCCTTTTGAGTGGCCGCTCGACCCCACTCTGGTTGTCGGCGAAAACCACCGCCTCACCGTTTGTGTCGATAACCGCCGCTGTAGCGGCGAGGTTCCCGGTAAATTGCGCGGCTGGCGGACGCAAGGTGGCATACTCCGTGAGGTCTATCTGGAGTCACGTCCCAATATCAGCAGCGAACTCATCAGCCTCGATGCCGGTGCTGATGGCTCGCTCGCTCTCAAATTCCGTCTCAAAGGGACGGTCGCCAATGAAAATCTCACCGCCGCACTAACCGTCTCTAATGCCAATGGCAACTTGTGCGGTTCTTTCACTACCCCCCTTAGCCCAACTCTCAATCGGCTCTGCGAGATAAAGGGTCAATGTCACGACATCACCCCCTGGTCGCCCGACCAACCAGCCCTCTACACACTAAAATTAAACATCTATCGTAATAACACTCTGCTCTCAGATGAACTTACCATAACTAGCGGTTTCCGCACGCTGGCTATTAAAGATGGCCGACTCACCCTGAATGGCGCAGACCTCTTTATTAAGGGCTTCAACCGCCACGACGACTCCCCCCGCACCGGCTTGGCCATGGACCTCACCACTACTGAAGCCGACCTCCACGCTATCAAGGCCATGGGGGCAAATTTTGTCCGCCTAAGTCACTACCCACACCACCCCTTTACCCTCGAATTATGCGACCGCATCGGGCTTCTCGCCATGTGTGAAATACCGCTCTATTGGTGGCGGGGCAACAACGAGGAGCAAACCCTCGCTGCCGCCACAGCCCAACTGACCGACCTGATCAAACGCGACCGCCACCACCCCAGTGTCGCCTTTTGGGGAGTCAGTAATGAGACTGAAGAGAACTCCCCCATTGTCCGCAATGGCAACCGCCTCCTGCTACAACATGTCAAAAAACTCGACCCCACCCGCTGGGCTGTCCACGCCTCTTACATCTGGACCGACTTTGAGGAAGACGATGTCATCGCTCTCACCTATTACCCCACCCTCCACGGTTTTGAGCGTGACCCCCACTACAACTGCGCCCACTCCGGTGAGCGCTGGTCGGAGCGTCTTACCGAACTTTCCGCCCGCTATCCCGGCAAACCGATCCTTATCGCCGAGTTCGGTTATATGGCTTGGCCGGGGATCCGTGAAGGGATGGTCTCTGAACTCCTCCAGGCCGAAGCTCTGGAACAAGAGTATGCCGGGATCATGCATGAACCGGCAATCTGCGGTATTACCATATGGTGCTACGCCGACCACCCCTGGCCGGAGGAGAGTTTCTTTAACTACATCGTCCGCAGCCCATACGGCGTAGTAACCCGCGACCGCCGCGAGAAACCGGCCTGTCAGGTGGTTCGCAAACTGTTTCAGGCACCGCTACCACCGGCACCGTCACCGCAGCCAGCCGACAACTACCGTATTATTATGGAGCGTCCACACCTTAACGACATCCCCGACATCCCCTTCCCCGAAGGATTCACCATCCGCCCCATG
Source organism: Lentisphaerota bacterium (assembly GCA_012520735.1). Taxonomy (GTDB): domain Bacteria; phylum Verrucomicrobiota; class Kiritimatiellia; order RFP12; family JAAYNR01; genus JAAYNR01. Next base: position 8,176 of record JAAYNR010000303.1, read on the forward strand.
AAAATCACCGATGCCGGTTTGTGGGAAGATATCTGGCGCGATGCCGAGCCATTCACCACCATCTCCGACGGCCTCTTCATGCGTGAATTCGGCACCGACCCCGCCGCCATCACCCGCCGCTGTTTTTTGATCTTCGCCCCCAATGGCTGCGCCGTCGGCACCATCAGCTCCTGGTATAACCGCAACTACAAAGGCCACGACTACGGCCGTATCCACTGGGTTGCCATCCGTCCCGTCTGGCAAGGCAAAGGGCTCGCCAAGGCCGCACTCTCCTTTGCCCTCAAAATTATGGCTCAATGGCACGATCGCGCCTACCTGATTACCAGCAGTGGCCGCACTGCCGCCATCAAACTATATGAGAAATTCGGCTTTGTCTCTCTGTAGCCCTGCTAGTAAATCAACCGACCCATAGCCACACTCCTCCACATTGCAGCGCGCTCATTTATCACGTAAGCGGAAGATAAAAGTGAGGCGCACCCGCGATGCCACACTGTCGCCACCCCTCGTCGCCGGGGCAAAACGGGCACTACTCAAAGCCTTCTCCGCCGCACGATCAATTTCAGCAAACCCGCTCGAGGTGACAACCTCTGCCGCCTCCGTATGTCCGTTAGCCAAAACAGTTACCTCAACCACCACGCGCCCCTCTTCACCACGCCGCCGCGCACCAATAGGGTAAACAGGCCGTATTACCGCCCGTGCCGCCGGCTGACTATCAACTGCGCCAAAACCACCCGCCTGACTATCCCCCGCCCCCTCCGAGCTTGCACTGGGGATTGTATCGATCTCTGTCAGCTCTGCGATCACCTCATAGTCAGGCTCGAAAGCCTCACGTTCGCTGGGTGTTGTCTCATCCATAACAACCTCAGGCACAGGCTGTTGCGACTGCAAACGAGGTGAAGTATCGCTCTCCGGTGCCAGATACACCTCCTGCGGCAGACTCCGCTGTGGCGGAGTGTCGCTCTGCTGTGGCACACGCTCACGATTCGGTGCCACAGCCTCGCTCGCTGCCGCCGCACCGCTGGCAGCAGTCACCACCGCCTCCGATAACTCAATATCAATAGTCGTGAAAACAAGCCGCGCCGGAGCCTCAGGTAAAGTGCTCGAAACCATCCACCCTAAAGCTGCTGCACCAATAATATGGAGTAGCACCGAGAGCCATACTGAAATCGTTGTGTCACTGGCAACCACTACTCACACCTACTCTGCACCATTATCCACTGCCGGCGCTTCCGCCACAGCCTCCACACCATCAACCTGAAAAGCCACGGCCTCAATACCGCCATTTTTCAGTTTTGCCAAAAGCTCAATCCCCGGACCAATATCGGCTTTGCGGTCAGCACTTATCAAAACCGGTGCCCCTTTATCACGCCAAATCTCCACCGCGCTGATAACAGCCTCATCCAACTCATATGGCACACCATTAACCTCAATCGTATTATCGGCCTTAAGTGTAATGATCGTTCGCTCACCACTCTCTGCCAGTCCGGCCGCCCGCGGCAAATCCACCCTCACCCCGCGGTGCACCGACATCGAAAAAATAGCGTAGATAAAATAGACAAGTAGGAGAAAAACCACGTCCATCAGCGGGATCATCTCAATACGCGAGGTCCGGTCATCAAACCCAGAGTCAAGCGCCATTGCTCCCCCCCCGCTCACACGTTACCACCACGCGATGCACCAGTTGGTCAAAACCGCGCGTCCGCCGCCGCACAATTGAGACTGCCGCATTGAAAGGGATCAAACTCAAAATTGAGATTACTAACCCCGCGGCGGTGGTAATCAGCGCCTCGGCAATACCCCCGGTAACCGCTGCCGGATCCTGCGCCCCACTGGCGCTAAGCATATGAAACGAACGTATAATACCGGTAACCGTACCAAGAATACCCAAAAGCGGTGCCAAAGTAATAATAGTATCGAGAACCGTCAACCCGCGCCGCAACGCCGCAATCTCCAGCTCCGCCGCTGCCGTCAAAGCATCGCGCAAGGCAACATCACGCTGCCGCAAACCGGCCAGTATAATGCGCCCACCCCCGGAAGCGGTCTCGCTGGCCACTTTCTCAGCCTCCTTAAAATGCCCCAACGCCAAAGCAGCAAAAATACGCTCCATATTTTTGCCGGCCAACGCATCAGCAGTCCGCTCACGAGTGTAACAGAGAATCCTCTCAATTGCCTGTGCCGCCGCTATCAACGAACAGACCAACAGCGGCCACATCACCATCCCACCACGTTGGAAAAGTGTAATTGCAGTCTCAAAAATAGAGTCTGGGGCCAGCTTTATAGCACACAAAAATATCATAACGACAAGACTTTCACGTTTTAAGTCTGTCAGTATAACACATACATCTCACCAAAGTAAACGCCGCTGATAAGCACCCGGTAACGAAGCTCACCTGCAGCAATTTGCCCTAATCATCAAACTCATCCTCATCTATCAACCCCATCTCAATAAACTCATCCTCGTAAAATTCCCACATGGGGTGAGACGGAAAATACATGTATGCCATTCTAAAACAGCTCAACATCTCTTCAGTATTATTTTTTTCCTTATAATACCTGACTTGCGCAATCAGCCAAACTCGCCAAATGCTATCTTTTCAAGCAGATTTTTTGCTTCAGGATGTTTGCATTTTCCCAAAAGCTGCAACATTTCACGATGCCCCACACCCTCTGTAATATCGTTTATCATCGACTCAATCAAATCAACCGTCAGCACACTATCCACGTTTTCGCCTACCAAAACCAGTGATATCAGCCCCATCATCTCGTTTACATTGAAATAGTACCAGTCGCCATTAACTGTGCTGGGCGCATTGCCTATACTCAGCCACTGGCTATAAACGCAGGCCATGCCGACTTTAAAACCGCTGCTAACCCCCTTAAACAACACTGCTGCCTCGCTGTTTCGCCCCAGATTAGCCACAGCACACCCTCTATAAAACTTGATTGTGTCATCAATAAAAGGGGCATATTTCTCTGTCAGTGCCAATATATCCTCGTGCCGCTTATAAATCGCCAACACCTGACAAAGTCTTAAAATAGCATCAATGCTTGGCATATCCAATCCAAGTGCTGTATCGAGCTTAGTATTGCCCTCTTCAAGGTTGTTTCCAAGGCGGAGAAACAACGCTAGATTGGCTAAGCCAAAGGTGTTAGGGATAGAGGACATCTCATTGCACTTCTCCTGAGTCGCTACAGCCTCTTCATGCTTGC
>JAAYNR010000209.1 GCA_012520735.1 Lentisphaerota bacterium
ATTTCTCCGATCCGGCCAATACCCGGAGTTGCTCGTATGGCCAGCGTTCGGGAAAGGTGCGTTTGTCGTAAGGGTAGATGTCGCGGTCTTCGCCATTGACCACCGCGTCGGCAAAGGAGAGCGCCGGTATCTCGTAGCAATAGGTCATATGCGGCATGATCCGTGCCTGCTTACCCTGTGCCGCGTAGAGCGACCAGACACGCTGCAGAAAGCGACGAAAGCCCATGGTGTTAAAGCCGGGCTGAGTGGTGCCGTTTTTCAGTCGATAGGCGGTGGAATTGGTCATGATGGTGCTGCCAAGAGAGGTGTCGTCAATATAGATACCGTCAATAAAATCACGGCGGATGTATTCGTTGATGATCCACACCATATAATCCTCAACCTCTACTGTCCAGGTTAGGCGGCCGCGCGCAAAGAGTCCGGCACGGGTGAATTCGGCCATTGAAGGTCCCAGGCGCGGCCAACTGTAATCTATATAGAAGAGCCGTGGACTGCCGGGGCCGCCGGCGCGCCGCCGCAAAACCTCGCTATTAGTTGCAACATCCTCCCATGAGTGTGGCTCGATCTCAAAAGTGATCCCCACGTGGGACGGTAAACCAGCCGGCACGGTGAGCGTGGGCGAGATAAAGGCATCAATCCCTTCATAATTCGGCAGCGGCGGCGCATCGCGGTTAAAGGCGCGCCAGCGCTCTGGCAACGGTTTGGTCGGCGTGGGGTGTATGAAAAACTCAATTTCCCGCGCGGCGTCGAGTGTCAGCGGTTGTGAAATCAGGCGCATGCGATAAACCACAGCCTCACCTTCACGCCAGATCTCCTGCGCCGCAGTCTCGGGGTCTGGTGTCCAGCCGCGATCGTTCTCGCCAAAGAAACAGAGTCCGCGCCAATCATCACCCAGCCAGATTACTGGCAGGAAATGGCCAATAGTTACCGCTTTGTGTTTAATAGCCTCACGGCTATTCCAGACGCACCCATCCCCTGCCGGCACCAGACGCGCGTCCCACGAGGCGCGGAAGTTGGAGCCGCCGCCATTGGCCAGCACTTGCGTGGCATGTGCGGCGCTTAACGGCACATCGAGATCGAGCCGCTGGAGCGCCACAGCCGCCCCAGCCTGCCGTAGCGTCAGTCGCAAACGAATCAAACCATCATACTCTAACTCGCCCTCGATATCAGCCGCCACGCCACCTCCTGTGAGTTTTCCGCTCCATCGCACCCGGTCTGACGCAGCCTCGATAATTTCAGGTGCAGCCGTCCCTGACAGCTCAATAGCAGTACCGTCTGCCAACTTGCCATGGAGACGTAAGGGACCCTCTAACAGCTCGGCCCCAGCGGAGGTGATCGCGGTAGGCAAACCGCCGGCAGCCAGTTGGAGAGTCCGGCCCCATACGCCCATTGCGCCATCCGCAGCCACAGCCACAGGACTCCACGGTGCCGGCACATCAAGTCCCTTACCCAAAGTGTTACGCCACCACTCCGGTTTGACACGCGTAAAAGTATCATCAACCGTGGCGACCGCTTTACCAGCAATAAACGTCTCGGCGCGGACAACATAAGGCGTATCGAAATCCAACGGCACCGCGATCACCACGTTGGTACGCCCGTTGTGCGGTAACGCGGCCTCGACGACCGCACCGGGGATAATTGCCGTTTCGGTGCTAACTGTCAGGCGTATCCTGTCGGGCTCACGGTCAGCCTGCGGCAGGGCATGTACCCTCACCGCGAGCTGCTGACGGTAGTGGTCGTATTGCGGTGTCATTGTCACTGGTTCGAGTTTGACCAGCCGCTCAGTGCTATCCGGGAAAAAACGGCCATAGTCGTTGGCCACCTCCTGCTCTGTAAAGGCCCACGGATAAACCGCCAGCGCATCGATGGCCGTGCCGCTGCTGTGGCACACCAGCCGCATCTGCGGCGCCCCACCATCACGCCATGTTTTTTCGATATCCTTGCGTGTTTTGGCGTCACGTCCTGCCGCGTTCCAGCCAACCTGTCCCAGTGTCTGTTTTTTGCCATCGAGATAAATAGTCACCTCTTGACCATCCCAGACGCAAACCAGATGTACCCAACGCCCTGGATGAAAAGGTGTCCACGGTTGCGGCAGGCCGTGCTGGGGTTGCTGGATCCCTTTGCCTAAAGTAACAGTACGCAGCGCATAACCGTCTGGCGCGCCCTCGGGGATGAAAGAGAGCAGCCGGAGTGTCGGCACCGGGCCGTCATTGCCGTATTGGCAGTATTGCGTCAGGTTGTTCCAGTCGAGTGGACGGAACCACAGGCTCAGCGTGCCGCGATCCGCCGGCAAGATGGCCTCGCCGCTGAAAACAGCCTCACCGGCGGCCAAAGTGGCCGCCTGGCCACGCACACCTGCCATAAAAGCCGCAGGCTCCCTCTCCATCGCCACACCGACACTCTTTGCCGCCGCGCCGTCAAAGTCGAGCGACAGGAGCGGCCCACGCGAATAGGCGAACCACGGCGCCAGCGCCGGCGGCACCGCTGGCAGCGCCTCGCCCGCCTGCGGCATCTCCTCCAGCACATAGAGAGAGGCAGGACGCGCCAAGACGCGCACCGTATCGACAACTCCGTTGAAGCCATCTTTGGCCGCGCCGATCGCGAAGACATTACCGAGCTGTGCCGGCGTGGCGGGAAAAGCACCTTTGACACTCTCTTCTGGCGCACTCTCCACGCCATTGACCAGCAGCACCAGGCCGCCGCCACGCGGGAACGAGAGGGCCAGATGTGTCCAGGTGCTGTCCGGCGCCTGACGCAGATGATGGGTCAGCCGCACACCGCCATGCCCCTCAAGTGAGATGGTGCCGTCGGCGCCGCGCAGCAGGCGGCAGGGCACACGGGCCGCCGGAAAATCCAGCACCACCGCCTCAGCAGCTTGTTTTTCGTGCGGAAAGAGCTGCAACTCTAGCGAGGCCTGGGCATACTCGGCAAAATTGACTGTCCGCGAGCGTAAAAAGCCGTCGCCGCCAATCGCGGCACCTTTACCGAAAAAGCCGTCAGCGCCAAAGTCAACGCCTCCCACAGTGTCAAACTTCACCATGCCGCCAGGGCGTCCGGCTATGGCCGACACCATCGCGCCGCCATCCATCGCCGCGGCTGCCAGCAGGTCGCCGAGGTTGTCATCAACTGGCGCGGTGGCGCCGCTACCGCCATCATCATCAAACGTCCACAGAGCCACGGTCTGCGGGTCGGCCTTGGGCGGCGTCAGCCAGAAGGCCTCACGCTCCACCACCGTGACCGCGCCACAAGCGACGGCACTCGCCAAGGCGGTACACAACACTGCCGTTATCGTCAGACTGATCATCTCTTTCATGCGCCCGCGTCCCTTTCATGCGCCCATTATGCTTTGGCGCGGTGACTTACGGTGTGGCCTTATAAACAAACCTTCTTAGGTGTGATCGCGGTAAAGAATAGGGATAATTCTGCTTTATGTCAATTAAAATCGATATTGACAGCAGTGATTCAGTTTTAAGGGTACGCCGGTTCCCAGCGCATTTGTGGCGAGTTGTCTAGTTTGACTATAAAGGGGATGAACATACCAGCCTTGGGCAACGCCCAAGGTTGGTGTTAGGAGATGGTTTCCACCCTGTAGGGGTGGGACATAAGAGGTGGCGGGGCG
>JAAYNR010000287.1 GCA_012520735.1 Lentisphaerota bacterium
CTCCGCTCGACTCCTCTTCAAGACACAACGCCCGCATCTCACTCGCCCCCCTTCGCCTCACTCATGCCACGTCGCATCACTTCAAAAATCTCCAATGCCGCATCCTCCATCTCCCGCAACAAGTTGTCAGCCTTGCTGCGGAAAATATGGTAGGCTATCACCGACGGCACCGCCACCATCAAACCAAAGGCTGTCGTCAGCAGTGCCTCACTGATCCCCTCTGCCAGCAGCTCAGTCCTCCCCAACGCCCCCGACTTCGCCACCACATCAAAAGCCTTGATCATCCCCGTCACTGTCCCCATTAACCCCAGCAACGGCGACACATCGGCCATTACCGACAACGGCTTACAGTTGTTACGCAAATTGTAGAGCACCCGCGCCCCCTCCTCCTCCAGCCCCACCTCCATCTCAAAGCCACCAGCCTCACCACGTGCCAAACCACCCGCCACCAACCTGGCAAAGTGTGACCTCCCGACCCGGCTCAGCTCCAGTGCGTCAGCCAGCTTACCCTCACCCGCCAGCTCCAGCAAATCGCTACGCAATCTCTGCGGAAACACCCGACCCCGCCGTAATCCCACCATCCGCTCAAAGATAAAAGCCACCATCACCACTGAACAGAGTAGAATCGGCCACATCAAAAATCCACCGGAGAGAAACAACGACTCTAAGCTCTGTCCACCATCTCCCCCGCCGGCCTCCTGTGCCCACACACCCGGTGCAAAAATCAAACCCATTAACAACACCAGCCAACGCCCTGACCACAAATTTATCCTCATAAATACACCTCTAATTATCGCCCAAATATACCCCTCCAGCCAACAGGCAGAGACTCGCTTAAAGAAAGCAATTATCATACCATTAACCAAAACCAGAGTCAGCATATACTTGCCTCCAGCTACAATTCAATTAGCCCGTGTCTTGGGGCACTCTCCCCTGCCCTGAAAGGGCTGTACATACCAGATCGAGCAACGCCCCGAGAAGGCCTACGTATTAAATTTAGCGCTGGAAGGGCGTGACATAACCCATATCCCCCTTCAAGTAAGTCTAGGATACGATTAAGTGTATTTGCCTTATCTTTAGCCTACTGCATCAGCATGAGCATGAGAACACCAAGCGCCGGCTCTTACCGCAGCAATAGAACCGTTGTCCGCATGCGCTGGGTCTCGTAAGCCCCTATATCAGCCCTCACGCCGCGGCGGCGCGGCCCGCTGGTTATGTCGTAACCGTCTGCGCTCCATGGCAGCATGACCGCCGCGTTGATGCAGGGCGAGTCTTGCGCTAGCCGCCAATCGCTTTTGCCGGGATTAACAAACTGTGGGTCGCCATTGATGTTCCCTGTGCCTTCCGGATCATACGCCAACTCTGTGGCGCAACTGTTGCCCACATTGAGCTTGCCGCTTGCCGCCTGGATGTTCCGGACAGGAACAGCCGCGCCAGCGATCCAGTTGTAATAGGCGATCGTATTGACGATCGTCCCGCCGGCCTGATAGACACCACCGCCCAGACCGGCGCTCTTGGTCACGCGGTTACTGACAATGGTGCAGTGCTCAATCTGGCCACCCGACATATAGACGCCGCCGGCGTGTTGTAAGGCGCTTCGCTTGTCCCGGCATCAGAGAGGTAGAGCACGCTGGGATGCACACGCGCAGCAGCACGCTTGACGATTGTGGCTTCCCCCGCACCGCTGCTGACAACCTTGAGCCCGATGTCATGGTAACCGACCGTGTCAAACAAGTGGCTCACCGTCGCCTTATCGCTACCAGTGATGTCGGCCACGCCATCGCCGTCGAAATCCCAATGGTAAACCAGACTGCCCAACGATTCGCCGGCCACATGGGCCTGTAGCGCAGCACTCAATGAGTCAAACCCATCCTCCTGCGCTACGGTGAAATTGATACGCAAGGGACCAGCGTCAAGCGGCTGGGCCTCCAAGGCCCCCATATCGGGCAGGGCACTCTCGGCGTCACTGCCGTTTAGCGGACGCGCCACGCCGCTGAAGTCACTGTCCATACCGGCGATAACGGTGGCGGCGTCAATGGCAGGCGAACCCGGCCCCAAGCTGAGATCACCCGCATATACATTAACAAATCCCGGATCCGCCGCCACGTTGCCAACGCCGGGTGCGATCAGATGCGACCGCGGCAGCACGTTGTAGCTGACCGTGCCGCCCGCCTGCCAGACGTTGTAGTGGTTGACAGTGTAGTCGCCACTGTCAAAACCGGAAAAATTATGGCTGACGATGGAGTTCTTTAGCTCGCCGCCACTGATATAGACACCATCGCCATACCCCCGCTCACCGCCATAATTGCCGACAATGGTGGAGTGATAAACCTTGGCCGAAGCGCTGATGAAAACGCCTGCCCCCAGCGTCTCGCCCATGCGATACTGGTAAGAATGTACCGCCCTGTTTCCGAAGACGATGGAGTTATGCAGTTGTGCCGTGCCGGCCAGGTAAACACCACCGCCGCTGGGCGTCTGCCCCGTGCCACCGTAACTGTTGCCGGAAGATTCGGTCAGGTTGCTGGCGATCATGGAGTGGGTGATGATGCCGGCCGTGGCATACACGCCGCCACCAAAGGGAATGGCGTAAACAGCGTCATTGAGGCTCACCACGGCGTTGCTCACCAGGCCATTGCCGCTCATATAGATACCGCCGCCATTGCAACTCGCGCTGTTGGCCGCACCAACGCAATTATGCCAACGCCTAACACAAAATCCCCCCATAAACCCGGAAGTACCTGTTCATGTACTCGGCCGGTACCCAATCGGCACTGGCGGCCGCGCTCATCAGCTGCCCTTCATCAAGCGAACCGGGGAAACAATAACCTGCATAAGGGGTACTGCCGGTCTCATTGCCATAAGCACCAATAAAAAATCGTCCGGTACTGGCCAGACTGTTATTGGCGTGAGCGACAATGCTGCTATCATTTTTCAAGGCACCATCAATATACAGCGACATATTACCCTGTCTGTTAAAGACGAGAGAAGCGTGATGCCAACCATTATCGCCATATGCCCATGGTATTAATTTTGTACATAAGTTCCATTATCAACCGTCTGAAATACTGTACGTACCCCAGAGAGCGACAAATAAATCGAGTAGCGTTTTTTGCTGCCCCGCACCGACTTGCCAATCACTCCTGTTGTACTGCTCGCATTGCTGGTTGTCTTGAACCAGACGCTCATGGTAGCACTATTTTTGCCTAGATTCAGTCCGGTGCCACAGTCAACATGGTGGTCTTTACTGTTGTCGAGGGAGAGGGCGTTGCCAATCACACCATCTTCGGTAATGCCGACACCGTTTTTGCCCACCCTCAACGGCACACTCGATGCCAGTGGCTCCAGCAGTTCTCAGCACGGTGGCGGCGGTGCCGGCGGTTCGATCTTTGTCCGCTGTCACAAGCTATTTGGCAATGCCACGGCCAAAATCCTTGCCGCAGGCGGCAACGCCGGACAAACACAATCCAAAACCGGTGGCGGCGGCGGTGGCGGCCGCATCGCCATCTGGCAAGGCAAAGTCACACAAGAGGCTTATGACCTCCTGATACAGGGAGAGTATCCCAAATTGAGCAGAGTCGGCGCAGAACATCCCCTCTTCCTGGGCACCTTCTCAGCGGCCAAGGGAATCAATGCCACCTATTCGGCAAACGACGGTGCCCCCGGCACGGCTCTCTTTATCGACCTCCTGCCACCCCCGGGCACCCTGCTGCTGGTACGATAACACCCCCACCCGTGAATTTAACGTCTCGCCCAATGTATGATAGGCATTCCTGCCTGTCTCATCGGCGTTCACGCTGCTACATTTAATCAAACCACACTTAAACGAACAAAGAGGGGTGAAGGTGGAAAAGTGAAGTGCAAAGCCTGCCCTGAAAGGGCTATACATACCAGCTCGGGGCAACGCCCCGGGATTACGTTACGTAATAAATTTAGCCCTGTAAGGGCGTGACATAACCCAGTTTCCGACACGCAGAAGGTCATTCGCCAGCCCCGACAAAGCTCACGACAAAGTTTCCTCCACGCCTCACCATTCACTCTTCAATCAAGTGTATTCCCGACTAAGGATCGCGATTAAGTGTTTTTGCCAGCTTCAGCCTTTTTAATTATCTCGCCCATGCCGGGCATGAGCCCTGGGAACACCGAGTGCCTGCTCGGTCCGGAGTGGCGCAATATTAAAGTAATAGAAAAAACCCCTGCTACCCCTGGCTACGGCAACTATTTTGACATTACATCTGACAAGCTAGTAATAGACACAACATCAATTTTAGGAGCCAAAGAATAACTTTGGGCTACCGGCGCTACAACCCACAAGTGATCCAACTGCAGGCTTTCGATTGCTTCATGCATAGAGCGCGTAACCCCAGGAGCATCATTGAATTTCACCTCTACGCCATACCTCTTGCCGTTATGCTTTGCCAGAAGATCAAGCTCTGCCCCGCTGTAGGTTGCCCAGTAGTAGAACTCTTGCCAACCACTCAAGCGTATAATCTGCTCTATCACGAACCCCTCCCATGAAGCACCCACAACCGGATGCCCTAAAAGAGCGTTATAATCGTTTAGTGAAAGTAAGGAATGAAGTAAACCAGTATCACGAAAGTAAATCTTGGGAGCCTTGACTTGGCGTTTGCCAATATTTTCATACCAGGGCTGCAATTGCCTTACCATAAAAGTGTCGGACAAAATATCAAGATAGCTACGGATTGTTTTGTCACTTAATCCCATGGCACGCCCAATGGCCGAGGCGTTCCACGTCTGTCCATGATAGTGCGCCAGCATTGTCCAGAAGCGACGTATTGCCGCTGATGGTATTCGAATACCTAGCTCTGGCAGGTCTCTTTGCAGATAAGTGCGGATCATATTTTCACGCCATGCCTGACTGTTGACATCACTGGCAGCCAAAAATGAACGGGGAAAACCGCCTCGGCTCCATAGTTGTTCCCACTTTCCAGCGCCAACCTCCAGCAAATCAAAGCCGTGCAGGTCAACAAACTCAACTCTGCCAGCAAGTGATTGCGAGGCTCCTTTAACCAGCTCTGGTGAAGCACTACCCAGAATCAAAAATCTGACTGGCATTTCATCTCTGTCGGCCAAAACACGTAAAACAGAGAAAAGCTCAGGCTGCAACTGAATCTCATCGATAACAACTAATCCGGTTGCCCGTCCCAGCACATATTCCGGGTTTTCAAGTTGGCGCAAATCAGATGGCGATTCAAGATCAAAGTAGGTACACTCATGCTTTTTTGCTACTTGTCGTGCCAAAGTGGTCTTTCCGCACTGACGCGGACCAAGCAAAGCAACTATCGGTGCCCGCTGCAAGGCTTGTTCCAGAAGGGCAACTGCAACTCGTCGTGGTAATATATCTTTTCTATTCATGCGCTAATTATCGGATATTAACTCCGAAAAGTCAAGTGTGTCGACGTAAAAACATATCCAAAAACAGAAAACAGTGGCACCACCGGGACCGGCACCAATATCGCCCTTGGCAACACCACCGGCATAGCCGCCGCCCGCGGCGTCAATCACACCGCCTTCGGCAATTTTCAGTTTATCACAGACAATATGGATACGATTGGAAGGTTGGGTATCTTTAAAATATAGCGGTAATTTCAAAGTGCCCAGATTTTCAATTCTGATCTCCGCAGCATTCAAGGCGGTTGACCAATTTTCGATGGTCAAACTCGTATTTGCAACCACTAGTAAAGCCAGTAGCGGCATCTCAGCATCAATAATTGCCGCAACTATCAGCCAGCAAAACACGCTCACCCGGTTGCGGTGAAGCCGCTGAAGGTTCCCAATTAGCGCTGTTGTGCCAATCGCTGTCCCCTCCCGCACCACTCCAAACACGATCAAAAGAGGCGGCACGAATGGCCGTAACCAGCACCGCAAGTGCTACAATCACAAGGGCAGATATCTTCATCTGTCACCTCCACAATTAAGGCTTTGAATGTGTTATTCCACAAAGGGAAACAGCCCTCTGCCCAAACACCATTTAACGGCATTTACCGCAGCAGCAAGACCGTGCCGGGAGCCGGCTGCCTTTCGTAGGCCCCCATATCAACACGGTCGTGCTGGCGGCGTTTGTTGCCGGCCAGATCGAGCGCTCCCCGCATCCATGGACGGTCGATACCGGCGTTCCAGCAGGGAGAATTTTCTAACAGTGTATAATCCCCGCCTGCGGCATCGACAAAGAGAGGATCACTGCAGATGTTGCCCTCACCCGACTCGGTCAGATCATCCTCACTGCACGACCACCCCACCGCCATGGTGCCAACCAGCGCCGGCTTAGCCGCATGTCCCCAGATAATCGAGTTGGTGATCGATAATTTCCCCTCATTACGAATCGCCTCGCGATTATTGCCCACCACTGTACAGTTTTCAATTATGACCGTACCACTCTCCACATAAACACCATCTGCCGATGTAGTTGAGCGGTTGCCTATAATCAACGAATTGCCGATGTAATGGTTGCCACCGGCAAAAGCTAAACCGCCACCACGGTGTGCATACCCTCCAACAATCCTGTTGCCACTGATCACACTGTGCCAGATTTCACTCACCCCTTGTGCGGCAAAGAAACCGCCTCCTTTGTAGGCTATAGTGGTCGATCCCGTCACAAAGTTATTGGTAATCAGAGAGTCGTATATTGACAGTGTAATGCCACTGACAGAGAGACCGCCACCATTGTTATTGGAAGTGCTGTAGTTGTCGATCACCTTACAGCGTCGCAGGGTAATACCTCCCCCACCGATGATCTCCAGACCACTGCATCCACCACGTTGTCCACCGCGTAGCGTGATATCCTGCAGCAGAATACCCGCCGAGTGCCCCATATCCATCACCCGCTGTCCGCTACCTGTCGCATCGATCACGCTTCCCGCTTCCGCTGCCCCCAGCAACACAACCCCCAGTTTGTCGATAATTTGCAACGGAAAGCTCTCCCCTGCAACTGTAAATTTCTCCGCCGCCAAATAGATGTGTGTGCCGTCGCGTGCCTCATCTAGGGCACGGCTCACACTGTGATAAGCCTTCGCCCACGAAGAGCCATCGCTATCATCACCTGCGGCTGAAACATAGATATCGGCCGCTTCCAGTGCATAACCGCCACGATGGTGATAACCCAGATCAACCACCGCGTCAGCCGCAGCAGTGCCATCTACCTGCGTTGTATAGTCACCGAGCCCCCGCGATTCGGCCGTACCACTACCGGCACTGCGACAGAGACTCTCAGGAGCGAGATAGTAATCGCGCTCAAAGAGGGGCGGCACGTCGATGATCCCCGACACCTCATTGGGTGCATAACCTTCAATGTTACAGTAACTCACATTGGCACTACCAATCAGGTTATTGCCGTTGCCATAGACAATCGAGTTGATCACATTCAGGGTACCGCTATTGCGCCTCAATCCCTGGCCACCGTTATCGACAATCGAGCTACTCTCAATTGTCGCTGTGCCGCCACCTATGAGAACGCCGTCACCGCTACCACTGACGCTGTTCCCCGCTATCAGACAATTCTTCATGGTCAAATTACCTTCACTGTAAATCCCGCCGCCATAGCGACTATATGCCGCATAGAGAAGATTGCCGGCAACAATGGTATCAACCAGCAACAAGGTTGTACCGCTCGCCACATAAATACCGCCACCATAACGGGCTGGCGTAGCGGCCAATTGGATATCATTATTACGCACCATCGAGTTAGTGATTGTCACTACAGCTCCGCTCCTGAGCGCAATACCGCCACCGCTTGCGCTCGTGCCACCGTAATTGCGCGCAATCAGACAATCGGAAAAGATAATCCCGCTAGAAGCGCTCACCTCTACCCCGCCGCCAAATCCGGTACTCACCCTGCCGTTGGCAATTGTAAGTCCCTCAAACTCAATTCTGGAGGAACCCGTAAGATAGATCACCCGCTGCGCCGCCTGCCCGTCAAGCTCGGTCGGCCACTTTTTGCTGTCCCGCGCTCCCGGTGTCTCGTCACTACTCACTCCCGCATAGCCACCCAAGATTTTCACATCACTGCGACCCTCAAAGCTGATAGTCTGGGTAAGCGGATAGTTGCCACCCGCCATATAGATAACACCACTCTCGGCCAGAGAGTCGAAAGCGGCATTTATCCCTCGCTTGGCTGTTGCCCAGGAGAGACCGTCATTGCCGTCACTACCCGTTGGCGCAACATACTGCACCGGGCTCTCAAAAGTGAAGCGTGCCTCCACCGCCTTTGGCACATCAGAGGTGACGGTAATCGTCGTTGCATAGCGTTGTTCCCCGGTCACATCACCCGCCCAGTAGAGAAAACGCGCCGACTCATCGGGCACGGCTGTCGTAGTAACTGTCGTATCCGGTGCCAGCCAGCTTGTGCCGGTCGTGACGCTTCCGCCCACTCCCGCTGTAATCTCAATCTCATATTGATTTTCCCACTGCCACACCAGCAGCGACATCGGATAACTGCTCTCATGACTGTAGTCGAAGCTGTTACCACTACCCGCGACAGGTGCACAGGCGGCATTGGTATACCAGAGGTAGCCACTGCAAACACCGCGACAACGCCCATCTGCCGCAAGATATTGTGGCTCTGCAGTCACACTGCAGACAAAGTTGGAGCCCTGCTCCAAACCCTCAACCACCCCGTAGGGTGGCGTGGGAGCACCATAAGGGTGGCTTTGTGCGCCGATCGTCAGATTTTCACCGCTGGCATAGAGCACAGGCAAAGTGGCATCCACCCAGGTGGCATTATTCTTCAATATGCCGGTCACAGGATTAAAGACGTTCCCATCCCCTGCCGTTCCACCCTCCCCCTCATCGAGACGCCACATCCCTACCGCCCCGCCGGGTATCCTGCAATTGGGTGGCAGTAGTGCCTGTGCTGCAATCTCACTTCTGCTGCGCGCATAGTCCCAAAGGCGCATATCGTAGATCAATCCCTTTGTCCCTACTGAGTCACTGTAACCGCCGATTTTAGCGTTGTGC
>JAAYNR010000297.1 GCA_012520735.1 Lentisphaerota bacterium
GACCTCTCTTTAAACCATCTGGCAGCCGCAACCGTAAAAAAACTGGCTGACATGCTGAAAAACAACACCAGAAGCGGCACACCAAAAATGATTTCAGATTTCACTGTCCGCACTGCTGATATCCCTGCTTTAACCCGTTTCACTGAAACTGCAAAACTCGAACAGGCTATGTAGCATATATATATAAAACAAACAGACAAGGAGGCATCCCATGAGGTTATGTTTAATGCTGGTCGCAAGCTGCGGTCTGCTGCTGGCACTCCATGCTGAAACATACGAGTGGCTGGGCACCGCTGACAACAACTGGCATAACGCCGCCAACTGGAACCCTGCCACCATCCCTGCTGCTGACGACAATGTCACCATCAGTAGCGGCACTGTCACCCTTACCAACCAGACCGCCCCCCTGGCGACCTTCACTATGAGCGGCGGCACCCTCACCTTCAGTAACTGGACCACACGGCTGAGCGCCGCGACAGTAGCCATTAACAGCGGCACAATCACCTGTGCCGGCCCCTTTCTGAACAGTGAGATGTCCAACCGCGTCTGGATCGCCTGCAACAGTTTCTCTCTCGGCACAAACGGCATTATTGATGTATCCGGCAAAGGCTATCGCGGCGGCACTACAGGAGAAAATGGACACGGCCCTGGTGGCGGTGAAGATTGGCAAGGGGGCACTTTTGGTGGCGAAGGTGGACGTAATCCCAAACAGATTTACGGAATGCCGCACATGCCGATTGCACCCGGTAGCGGCGGTGGAGGCTACCCATATAATGCCACATATAGAGGCGGTGCTGCCGGCGGTGCGGTGCTGCTTGAGGCCACAGACCATATTTGTCTGGCAGGGACGATTACTGCCGATGGATTAATTGGCGAAAGCAATTGTCCTGGAGGTTCCGGCGGCGGAGTGATGTTAATATGCAAAACTTTCGCTGGTAGCGGCAGCATCTCAGCTAATGGCGGCAATTCCAGCCGTGACGTTTCTGGCGGTGGCGGTGGCGGGCGCGTTGCCGTTATATTTACCCCAACCGAACAAGCTGAAATTCCGCCACCCCACGTTGCTATCTCCGTCGTTGGTGGCACCCACAGCAATCCGTTGTATCCAGGGCGTCGTGGTTCTCTGTACTTTCCTGACACGCAATTGCTAAAGCCTATATTAAATCTCTCAGGCTATCTGTTCATTGGCCAAAATGATATCTGGAAAACCCACTCATTGATAATGTCGAACAAGGTGAACCTGACATTCCCAGCCACATTCACCTTGATAGTGGAAAATGATCTAACGATCAGCGATAAAAGCCGCTTGGCCTTTGGCGACACATTCGATACACCACATAACGGCGGTCTGCTTATTAGCGGTAACGTCAGGATTGATGACGGAGAGTTGCACTACTATTTTGCAGCAGGAGCCCCAGAATCCTTTTTGATCAATGGTCTTCTTATCATGACCAATGCCGCGACTATATCGCTCTATGCCGGACCAACCAACGAAACCTGCAATACGGTTTACGGCGGTCTTCTTGACCTATCCGGTACCATACTGGATCTTACCGCAGGGTGTGTTATTCGGCCATATACCCACCCTACCAATGGTGCTACTATCCACCTGCGGGTTCATGATCTGGTCATTGCCGGAGGAGCGATGATCGATGCTTCTGCCGCAGGTTTTGGAGGTGGCTCGCACCTCTCACCCAACCGAGCCGGCTATGGCCCTGGTGGTGGCAAGGCTCATTCGGGTGGCGGCTACGGTGGGCGGGGCGGAGGCTCTGGCGGAGGCCTGCCGTATGGCCAGCCTTTGGGTCCGATTAACCCCGGCAGCGGCGGAGGCGGATACTTGTATGGAGATGCCTTTGCCGGTAATGGTGGCGGTTTGGTGCATGTCGAAGCCACTGGGAACATCATCTTGCATGGTCTCATCAACGCCAACGGCAAAACCGGAGATGCAAATACAGCGGGCGCATCCGGTGGTGGAGTGTTACTATCGTGTCGCCATTTCTCCGGGAGCGGAATAATTATGGCCGAAGGTGCCGATACTGCCAGAGTCTCCTATGGTGATGGTGGCGGTGGACGCGTTGCTGTCTGGTATGGTGCACCTTACACCGATATGACACCCCAACATTTATTAGTTGTTTCAGAAACAGCCCCACTCTCCTTTGTTGGCCCGGCACCGAGCGTTACAGCGGGCAGCATCAGCACAGCCACACCTCCTGCAGAGCCCGGTACCATCCGTTTCGTGAGAGTGCTCTATCCTTTGGGAACACTAATGATTGTGCGCTAATACGTAACTATAAAAGAGGAGAAACCATGAAGACCAACAATGAGATCAAGTACATCGACATCGCCGACCGTCTAGAGTTGTTTGTGGACGACTACCTGGTCGCCACCATGAACGGCACAACCCAACGTCTCCACACGCCCTGCAAAATGCCACGCCCACAGAACCCCCTGACCGGAGCCTATATAACCGTTATCAGGGACGGTGATCTCTTCCGCGCCTATGCCCGCCACATGAGACCCGGCTCCGACCTGATAAAAGACGGTAACCCGAACGAATGCACCTGCTATTTCGAGAGCCGTGATGGAATCGAGTGGGAGTCGCCCGATCTTGACA
>JAAYNR010000148.1 GCA_012520735.1 Lentisphaerota bacterium
ATCGATGAAGTCGCAGGCGGTGACGGTTTGCGGTTCGAAGGCGATGTCCGTGTAGATCGCCCCGCCCTGGCCGGTCGTCACGTTGTTGGTGAAGAGACAGTCGTTGACCACCGGCCGGCCGTAGCCTGCGGTCACTACCGCGATGGCACCGCCGTCGGCCGTGTGAGAGGCGTTTTGGAATGTCAAGCCGTCGAACAAGGCGACAATCCGGCTCTCCGCACTGCGATTGCAATAAAACGCACGGGAATTGGCTTTATCGAGATCTATCACCGTGGCGCGGGGCGTCCGCGCCTCCCAATCGAACGTCGCACCGCCCTGCCAGCCGGCGTAGCCGCCGTAGAGCTCGGTGCGGCGCGTGACGGTGATCCCCCCGTCGGCGGCGCCGCCGGCGCTGTAGTCCTCGGTGCCGCCGTTGGCGCCGTCGCCGTACCAGCCCGCGGCGACGTAGATCATGTTCGGCTCGGTGGTGGTCAGGTTCGCCGCCTGCACCGCCGTGCGGATGGTGCGGTAAGGGGCGTTCGTGGTGCCCAGTTCGGCGCCGGTCCAGTTCTTGTCGACGTAGAAAGTGGTGGCCGAGGGGTCGACGGTGAGCAGCTCGACCTGGCAGACCGACGAGGTCGCGGCGGTCCCCGCCGCGTTCACCACGACCAGCTCGACGGTGTAGACCCCCTGCGAGGATACCGTGATCCACGGCTCGCCGGGGGTGGCGTTCGTGTCGGGACCGGAGAGGAGCGTGAGCCACCGGGAGAAGATCGGAATCGTCTCGCCGCCCGTCTCGCCGCCGGTCGAGAGGCGGTCGATCTCCTCCGGCTGGATGACCGTCGCCGCCGGCGGCGCGACGACACGCTGGAACGTCGGCCAGACATCCGGCACGGGCGCGGCCCGGGTATAGCGGATGGCGGCCTCGGCGCGCCGCAGGCGCACGGCCGCGGCCGTGTTGGTGAACCAGACATAGCGGACGAGGTTGGTGTCGCCCGCCGGTTGCGCGAAGGTCACGCGCGCCGGAAGCGCGTTCGTCGACAGCCAGCCCCCGGCGTCGATCTCGGAGGGCTCGCCGGTAGTGCCGAACTGGTAGACGTCGTACCCGCGGGGAACGGGGAACTCAACCACGTCGACCTCGTTCGAGTTGGTGAACCGTTCGCTGCCGGTGACGAGGTCGGCCAGCGCGACCGGCAGGGCGTCGAGGTATTCGGCGTCGGTAAGCTCCAGGGTCAAATCCCCATCGTCGTTCCAGCCGGCGCCGACAAGGGTGCCGTCGCTGCCGGATGCCGTCCAGTCGTAAACCGTCGTTCCCTCCCCCTCGTCGAGCGGCCAATAGCCGATGAGCCCCGCTTCGGCGCCGGTCAAGCGGGTCTCCATGTCCATCAGGATCTCCCCGCCGCTGCGGGCGTAGTTCCACACGCGCACGTCGCTCATCGAGCCGTTGATGTCGGCGCTGGAGCTATAGCCGCCGATCTTGACCGTGTGGGCGGCGGTGTTGACGAACGAAAAAGCCGCCGTGCCGAGCAGTGCGCCGTCGAGGTAGAACGACATCGTCGAACCATCGAAGCTGAAGGCCACATGGTACCAGCGGCCGAGTTGCCGGCTGACGACGAAGTTGCCCCGCCAGGCGCCATTGTGGGCGGCGAGTTTGCCATCCGCGAACCCCAGCATGTAGGTGTAGGGGGACCCGCGGTTGCTGTTCTTGCAGTAGAGCATGTCGCGGTTGTCGGTGCCGTTGAACAGCATCCACCCCTCGACGGTGAACGGTTCGTTGGAGGGGATCTGCAGCGCGTCGGGCGCGCCGAGGTCCACATAGCTGTTGTTGCCGGTGAAAACCGGCACCGTCTCGGCGCGGAGCGCGCCTACCAGCGCAGCACATAGCGCCGCGATTATCAGTTGCTTTCTCATTTGCCTCTCCTTTTCCTTTTTCAATATTATCGCCTCACTCAGCCACATCCGCCCTTCCCGCTAAGACTGCGGGCTCATGCCATCCTCACTCTTTTCCACCCTTTTCCCTTCCTCTTTGCCGCCACTCCACTGGCTGCAAAATCCCCTCACTTATTACCTATTTCACGCCTTCTCCCTCACAGCCTATGTTAACGACCTGCCGCGTGGTAAAGGTCGCATCAGGATCGAGAGTCATTTTAGTACTGCGCACATTAACTGCCAGCACTCCTTTTTGGCGATTGACGCCAACCACAATCTCATTAACCTCTGCCCCAAAACAATTGGTAATTGTAAACTCTGGCATATTAACCCTATATGTGCCGCCGCCATGCGGAATCGCCACGATCCGCGCTTTAGCAAAAGTGTCTTCCAGTGATGTGGCAACAACACTTTCAGTTACATCACCAGCTATAATCTCCACCTTAGTCCATTCTGCTATCTGCCATTGGAAACAACCATCCCAGCGGAACGATTGCGCTGTTGAGTCACGATTGCTGACGCTGCTCTCAATCACCAGCTCACCATTGCGCAACTCGTATTTTCGCCGCAATTCTAAGACACCACAGCTCCAATGCTTGGCAATGGCCGCAACCGTGGCCGCCTTGCACCCGGCCCGCCGCAGGGTGTAAGAGTTGCGCCACCCCTGGAAGCTATAAACGCCGCAAATCGCCATCTCGGCGTACCCCCCGGAAAATGGGTAGGCCTGGTGCGGGTTGTCGGGATCAGGCAGAGAGAGCCACTGCCGACCATGCGCCTCCCAGGTGAGGATGCGGCCACCCAGTGTCGGCACCAGCCCTAGCGTATGCCCCCCTGACGTAAGTCTAGTGATAACATGGGGCTCAATCCGCGCCCGCCATGAGTTTATAACTGCATCGCGGCTCTCCCCTTCACCCGGGTGGGTGATACCATATGATCGCCACTGTTTGGCAATAGTGTCGATAGCCTTTACATCATGAATATTGCTCTTGCCGACAAATTTTGAGCCCTGTATTTCGTATAATCCGCCACAGGTATAGAGATGGGGCAACTTCAGACCGCAGCGTAGCTTCTGTATCCGTTTTTTGGAAAACCCGCTGGCCAACTTTTCGCCGTCAGCCAGAGCCGTATCCGCCTCGGCCATTAATTTTTGATTATAAAGTGGATGGTCTGGTGGGGCATAGCAAACTGGATGGATATCACGGTGCTCTCTGACAAAGTTGTGCAACAGTGAATAATAGCGCATTACAGCCGGTGCAGCTTTGTCGTGAACAGCCCCAACCCACTCATTAACCAGCGACCAGATATCAACTTGTGGGTTCCACATTAATTCAGCTTGCAAAAAACCACGCAAATCTGCCGATTCAGCACCAAAGCCATCCGTACCCATGTCTTGTACAAAAAGACCATGCACGCGGCGATCCTGATAAAATTGGATATTACCGGCAAGTTCATCAAAATTGGGATACGGCAGTTGAGAGTGTGAAAAGTTTATAGAATAGTGCCAGATATACATCTGCGGTGTAAGTGCCGACCATTTTTCAATAGCAGTCATAAAACGTTGTGTCTCTTGATGGTCGCAAGTACCGAAAGGGTGCCCTGAGCAACACCTTATAGGACAGAGACGTACCCGCACATTTGGCCGCGGCACAACTTTCCGTGGTGCGTCCAGCGTATATGTGTAGGCCAGTGTACTGATAAGCAGGTCAGGGCGCACTTTAGCTACAGCATCTGCCACAGCATTGGCAAAGCGCAAAACCGGCCCCGACTGCGCCCCTTCCTCTTTTACCACCTGACGACAGGTGGCACACTCACAAGCGCCATGCCAGTCGTTCTGCGACACACTGAAAATTCTAGCCTGCGGATTAGCAGAGGCCATCTTAAGTATATGGGTGGCAGCGATGCGGCATACCTCAGGATTAGTCAGACACAACTGCGCCCCGGAATCACGTCGTTTGCCGTCAACCAGACTGAAATACTCGGGGTGTGCCGCAAAATATTTTTGCGGTGGCACCAGTGTGTAGTAGGTATGGACATGCAGACCATAAGCCTCATGACCACCCATGTAACTGGGTATGCGACTGAAATGACCATTAACGCGCAAGCGTGTGAGAAACTGCGGATCAGCGCAGTCCAACGCGATCATATCACGGTACTCAAACGCCGGCCGTACTGTTTGGCAGATTTGCGGCAGTGCCGCCATACGCAATCTTGGTATCCGCATTATCTCTGGCGTGTACCAGCGTACACCAAGTTTGCGTAACACCTCGTTTACACCATACACCACACCGCGGTCATTGGCAGCGAGCAGATAGAGATCATTACCTACGTTTTGCAGATGAAAAGCATCACCTGTTAGCCCCAACGCTTCGGGTTTAATACCTGCCTCAGCAGCAGAACTCCAGTCATTCAGAAAGACCATGCCAGACGTCGCGACTGCACGATCAACCAAAGGCTGGCCTGTCAGTAGGCGTAAATAACGACGTAACTCTTCGGCAGCATACTCCACCGCCGCATTGGCGTTATACGGCACACGAATACCGCATAGCGCATCACGATCAGCAAGCATTAACATTTGCATCCTCCTTTTGCTTTTTTCGACATTATCGATATTATCGACTCATTACTCCACATTCTTCGCCCCCTGGAGGGCGTTGCGCCGTCAACGCCGCACCACCCACGGCGGCAAGAGCCTGCCGCCCTCCAAGGCACGGGCGGGACGCCCGTGCCACGATGCCCGAGGACTCAGGACTCCAGACCCAGCCTCACAGCCTTCTCCCCTCACAGCCTTCTCCTCCGGTATAAAGCCATACAGCCGGCTCTCCTGCGCACCATAAGTTTCGTCCAAGGTGTAGCGTACGGCATCGACCTCGCCAACACATGGCACCACGCGGTGCCGTTGCCAATTGTCGCTCTCGGCAAGGATGCTCTGCCACACGCCGCCGTGCTCGACCTCCAGCGTGAAGGCTTTGGGTAACTCAGCGGGCAAGGGGAATTGCCATCCCGGCGCACGGAAGGCAATGCTGCGCTCCATGGCCGTGTCAAACGTGAGGCTCACGGCGCGCAACTCGGTCGGCGCTGTAAAACGATACTCGACACTCTCGCCGGGGCGCATGACAATGGCGTGTGGGTTGTCGCCCACCTGACGGTTTATGCCGTCGCGCAACGCCTCGGGATCGCCGCGCGGCACCGTGATAGTCGCCGCCGCAACAAACCCGGCAATCTTTTGCCGCACCCCCGGCAGATAGACATCATCACGCAAAAGCTGCTGCTGCACGACCGCGATGTCGTCCACCAGCTCTAGGGGCAGACACCCGCGACGCACCGCCTCTTCCGCGGCAGTGCCCGCCTCCTGCCCCATCACCGCGCAGGTCCCCATCACTCTGGTCGAGCTCATGGCAATATGCGTGCAACTGGCATTACGCCCAGCGAACATCAAGTTGCGCACATTTTTAGAGACTAGTGAGCGATAAGGGATACCGTAAGGGATCGGCACTAGTTCGTGGCGATTAGGTGGCTGACCATGCTTGCGGAAAGAGTCCACCCCCGCCGGATGGTGGTCATCGAGCGGCCAGCCGCCGTAAGCGACCACATCGGGGAATTTGCCACCACCAGCAATATCATTCTGGGTCAGCAGGTGCAGCCCCACGTAACGGCGGCTCTCGCGCCGCCCCGGCACAAAGCATATCTGTGATATTGCCCGGTTAACAGCCGCCTCGCGATGCTCGCAGCGGCGGTTTTTAATGTGATCCCACAGCCCGAGATTCAACTTCAAAAGTTCATTACGAATCTCCTCGCTGTCGTGTATCGAGTGGTTCTCGCCGCCCAACTCGCACCACCACGGCGAGTGACGCAAATCCTTATGATTGGGCGCGTCCCACGGCAACTCGTCGCACGTCTCGATGACGCGCGCCCAATCGTATGGCACAAAGGGGACCGGCTGCTCATAAGTACGGGTGTAGTACATGTGCGCCAGCCCCATCGTCCGCTCGTCGGCCTGCTCCGGCGCCATACTCTCGTCAAACTCGGCGCGCGCCTCGCGCCCCATGCGAAACTCAGCATTTGATAATGGCGCCAGAATAGCGTCACCGGAGCAATCGATATAAATAGCCGCCGCCACCGTGTGCCAGGTCTGTGTCGAGAGCTGCCAGCCGGTCACCGAAGTTATCGCCTCGTCCGCGTTCTCGGCATGTAACACCGAGCAGTTCAGCAACAGCCTCAGATTTTCCTGACGCAGGCAGACATCAAAAAGCACCAGGTCCCAGACCGACAGCTCGGCCTGCGGGTTGCGGAAAATGTTCGCCAGCCGGAGCTCCTCGAGTATCCCTGTCTCACGCATGTGCGGATACTGCCCTACCTGGTCGGCGCCGCAGATGTGTACCCCGATCTCGCTCGATGAGTTTCCGCCCAGCATAGGCCGATCCTGCACCAGTATGGTTCTGGCGCCATGCCGCGCCGCCGCCAAGGCGGCACAAACGCCGGCCATACCGCCGCCAACCACACACACATCACACTCATGCGCCACCTTACGAAAAGGTGTGCCTTTGGTGAATATCCCGCTTCCGTCACTCATCTGCATCCTCCTTTTGCTTTTTCGCTATTATCGGTTCACTAAATATGCTATAACTTATCTGATAATGACCATCAACCCCGCCTTATAGGCACGCCAATAGATGGTACCGTCTGCGGCACCAGTGCCGCCAACCCCCTTAGTCACGGTTACGCTATCGAGCAGCGTCGGACGCGTCTGCGACCATAACGCTACCCTGCCGCCACCGCCGCCACCGCCATCACTTTCACCGGCATTACCACCGTTGGCTGTGATTGTGCCGTTGCCAATAAACTTCGTACAACGCAAAAAGATGCCGCCACCAGAACCACCGCCGCCACCGCCATTACCACTGCCGCCCGCAGCCTTAAGAGAGCCGTTGAGTGTGATGGAGCCGATCGCCTCAACATGTATCAGGCCGCCGCCCGCACCTGGGCGATCGCCTCTGTCGTGCGTGCCACCGGCGCTGCCGGGAGCATCAGGAGCCGATTCCGAGCCATAGACCGCGCCACCGATCGACCCCGTCCCGTTGCCGCCGCGACCGCCATAGCCACCGCCGCCGCCACGGTAACCACCCGCGCCACCGCCGCCCAGCCCATAACCAGCCACGCTATTGCCGCCGCGGTTGCCATAACCAGCGCCGTCCGCATCGACAACAGCGCCCACCGCAACCTCCAGCCGCCCCACGCTAACAGCGACCGAACCGCCGTTGACCGGATGCGACTCTGGACGAAACTTCGTGCCGCTGCTGAGGCGCATCATACCGCCAACCTCCAACCGTGCGCCAAAGGGGCCGTCAGAGCCATTAGTCTCTCCACTGCGGATTGTCAGGGTAGCGCTGTTTGTAAGCAATAAATTACCATCGCAACAGACAGTCACATTGGAAAAAACCACGGCGGCTGTGCCAGTAATTGCGAGCGCGGCAAAGGTTGTTGAATCGGTCAACAAGGCCGTGCCGCTGCCCACCATCACTGTATCGTGCGGCCCTGGCATGCCAGGCGGCGACCAGCGCCCCGCTTCATCCCAGGCACCGCTGCCAGCCCATACTTTGGCTTCGGGTGTGTGACTGGCAAAATTGGCCTGTAGGCGACGCGGGCGATCCATCAGCACTGTGACCGAAGTGGCGGTAGCCTGTTGCGGCGTGACATCGCCACTCCATTGATTAAAGGAATAGCCTGCATCGGGCGAGGCGACCGCCGTGGTAGATAAGCCATTGGTAAACCAACCACTGGGGTCAACAGTTAGTGCGCCGTTAGGTCCGCTTGACACGGCCAATTGCCACATGTTTGTCCAATGCCAAACCTGAATCATCCCGGCCGCAGCCGTAAAGACCGCCTGTGTGGTATCACCTGTAGCAATCAGTTTTTGATCTGCGTCATATACGCTCCAGCCAAGACAGACAAAGCGCTGACCAGCGGCTTCGTCGGCTGGAGAAATTACTGTATTGGTGAGTACGCTGCCAGACCATACGCCGTTCTCGCCATAAGCATATGGTAACGGCGCACCATGTGGCACTGGGTCACCGGCCACAGTAATGGCGACCAGCTCATGGCTGACAAGGCGCGACACAAAACCTGCATCGCCCGCATCACCCACTGTTCCCGGCAAAGCCGTGATGGTGCCGCTGAAAGCATCAGTAGTCCAATCGGTAAGCGCAATGATACCGCCACCACCTGCCCCGGCGTTAGACACCGTACAAGCACCCCCGTTAGCCGTGATTGTGCCATTTCCTGCCGTGTGCTTACAGCTTATGTGGACCGCACCACCACTGCCACCACCGCCACCACCATTACCATTACCACCGTTAGCCAGAATCGAGCCGTTTATAGTCACGGTGCCCGTGGCCTCAATCTTAACCAGTCCGCCACCACCACCGCCGTAGTTGCCAGCACTTACGCCAGTGGCACCGGCACTCCCCGGCCAAACAGGTGCCTCGTGAATACCGTAGGTCGCGCCGCGTGTCGCCTCTTGCGTATAGCCGCGGCCGCCCTTGCCACCGTGTCCACCGCCACCGCCACGGTGAAAGTCAGTACTGCGTTTGGCACCGCCAAAGCCGCGGCCAATGCCGACCGTCTCAGCCGTGAATCCCGTGCCGACAGCATTGATACCGCCGCCTGCCTCAAGTGTTAAGTTACGTAATTGCATCAGCGCCGAGCCGCCGCTGACACCGTCCGACACCGGGTAAAACCACGCCCCTGAGGCGACACTCATGTCACCCCTCACCGACAGATATGTCGTAAGTGGTGTAACCAAAGCATTAGTAGCACCGCAATAAATATAAAAACTGGCACCGCTCTCCAACTGTAAATTGTTGCCAACCGATAACGTCAAACCACTGTCACCCGGCTCACCGCGTACCTGCAAAACACCACTGCCGGCGGTCAGTGTACCGCCGACAGATAAAATGGCTCCGGTATGAAGATTAAGCACACTCTCAAACGAGTACCCCGTAAGAGGACCGCTGGAAAATCTTGCATCACCACCCACAGTCAGCGCACCGTTATCCAACTCTATCGCGCTGTTGCCGCTGACTGTCAGGTTATCGGTAATAGTTACAGCCGTGCCTACTGGGAAAGCAAACAGACTGCCATTAGTAACCGCAAGGCTGGTAAGCTGATACTCTGTGACACCTTGGTTGACCAGACGTCCGCTACCCGACACACCAGTGTGTGGATAAATGTGGGCATCGCTAAAATAGAGAGTTCCTGGCCGTGGCTTAATACTTTTATAGTAACGCCCCGGATTAGCGGCAAAAGAGATGTTTGGTTGCCAAGGAAGATTCGCCTGCGCCACGGCATTGTAATGCACCGCGATCCGCCCGCCGCCACCACCACCGGCATCAGTAGTACCGGCAGCACCACCATTTGCCCTGATTTTGCCACTGCCCGCAATGGTAGCGCACTTAATGTATATGCTGCCCCCTGCACCACCGCCACCGCCACCTGCGCCATTGCCACCATTGGCCGTGAGAACACCGTCCAGCAATAACGCCTCAGCCACCTCAAGCCGGATCACACCACCACCTTTACCGCCATAATTATTTGACAATGATGGACTGCTACCCGAACCGCCCGAACTGCCTGGGGTGTCGGGCACAGTGTTGGAGCCAAACACATCGCCTTGCGCCGCGTCGGTACCATTACCGCCATTGCCGCCATTACCGCCGCCACCACCGCGTTGCATGGAGGTGCTCCTCTTGCCCGCCGCTGGGCCGTAGCCAGCACCGCCACCGTCTCCAACTCGGTTAGTATAGCCGCAATAGTCG
>JAAYNR010000263.1 GCA_012520735.1 Lentisphaerota bacterium
CTTTGCGGTCGCTGTTTTCATCGGCAACAGTCTTCTCCTGTCCCTTATCCGCCAAAGGCTTAAGTATCTCCAGATACCCCTTGTTATTCTCACCTACATTATTGCTGGCCAACACAGCCAAAACTGCTGTATCAGGCTCAAACTCTAAAATGGCGGAGAGAGAGGGATTTGAACCCTCGGTACCCGTCGGGTACACAGCATTTCCAGTGCTGCGCCTTCGACCACTCGGCCACCTCTCCGCTTTAACTGCTAACAACGGCAAATATAACAAATCAACCCGCCTGTGGTCAAGACCAGCTTAATAACAAGTTTCGTCTGGCAACACCACTCACCTTCTGGTAAATTTATCACATTATGACTGCCCTTATTATACCTGATAGCTGTAAAAGTCACCGGTGCAACTTATGGTGCATCTTCCTGACAGCCGTATTTCTAACCATCTGGCAAACCAGCGCTGCGCCTAAAATCGTCCCCGGTGCCCCTTCACCTTATACCGGTACAATTCAGGCAACCAAGCTTTATACTGCGTCGGATGGCCCCGGCAGTATCAAAGGACAAATCGTCACCCCACCCTCTGAAGTCCTGGGAGTCTTTGCTGTTTCACGTGAAAAACACAAAACAGTTATGACTACCAAACTGCTGCAAGGTGGCACTCGCGAGGATGCCAAATACCGTATCGCAGTCTATATAGCCCACCTTAATGACGACAACTCTTTTATCATTAAAGGGATGCAGGAGGGTATTTACGACCTTCTGGTCCTCTGTTCACGTGGCTACTATAACGGTCTCCAGCTTAATCGCCGTGGCAGTGATCTTACTGCCGTCGATAAAAAAACCATCACCGATAAAATAAACCTCTCTAACCCTTACTTCAACCAGAAGCATATCGCCCGCATGGCCGGTGGTACCGGACGTGCCGCTAAAGCCCGTGTTCTGGTGCAGGAGGTTCGCACACTCCCTATCACCCTGCAAGATGCCTCTACCCGCCACGACATCCAGACACGCAGTATAAAACTGTTTCTTATGGAGGATGTTCAGGTAACCGGCTCTCCCGCCTGGTCTGTTGAAGAGACGCGTGAAATTGTCCGCCAGGAGGTAGGTCCGCCCGACCTGAAAGGTGCTCTCCCGGAATACTTCTGTAAAGCTCTTAATGGCATTTTGGTGGTTGACGCTACCGAAGATGTCGGTAATATACGACTAACCAAGGATACACCGCCCGAAACGCGGTAAACACCATACCTACGGAATGATTATGGCTACACTATTTATCAGAGAAACATCTGGCGAACGCCCCCTGATCGCACTGACCGGCGACCAAACCATTTTTATCGGACGCTCCCCTGATTGTGATGCTGTTATCCAACACCCCGAGGTCTCCAGCCGCCACGCTAAACTATCAGCCTCGTCCACAGGCTGGGTTATTGAAGACCTCGACAGTGCCAACGGCACCGATGTCAATGGCCAAACTATCTCTGCCCCTACTCTTCTGGCTGATAACAGCACCATCGTCATGGGCGGAGCGGTCTACCTGAGATTTGCCGACACCTCCCCGCAAGGCACCCCGCAAGCTCCTTCAACACCACCACCCGTTGCTCCCTCACGCCCGACTCCAGCCGCCTCTGAAGATGACATAGCGCTGGTGCGTAATATGCGCGACCGCACCACAAAAATCCGTCAGGAGGTAGCTAAAGTTATTGTCGGTCAGGTCGATGTTATCGACCAAGTGCTGATGGTTCTGATAGCCGGCGGGCACGGCCTCCTAGTCGGTATGCCCGGCATGGCCAAAACCCTGTTGGTGGCGACCATCGCCAAAGTTCTCGATATGGCCTTCCGCCGTGTCCAGTTCACCCCCGACCTCATGCCCACCGACATAACCGGCACCGAGGTTCTGGAGACCGACCCCGAAACCCAACAGAAGAGCTTCCGCTTTGTTAAAGGGCCTATCTTTACCAACCTCCTCCTCGCCGACGAAATTAACCGTACCCCGCCGAAAACTCAGGCGGCCCTCCTCGAAGCGATGCAGGAGAAGTGTGTCACCATCGGCAACGAAACCTATAAACTCGATCCCCCCTTCTTTGTTCTGGCCACGCAAAACCCCATTGAACAAGAGGGTACCTACCCCCTCCCCGAAGCGCAACAAGACCGCTTTATGTTTAACCTCTGGGTCGATTACCCCAAAGAGGACGAAGAAGAACAAATCGTTAAATCCACCACCGTAGAGTCGGGTGCCACACCACAGAAAGTAGTCAGCCAGGAAGAGCTGTTGCAGTTGCAACGTGTAGTCAGAAGCATCCCCGTCTCTGACCACATCATCAAATACGCTATCCGCCTCGTCCGCGCTACGCGCCCCGAAGATACCAAATCACCCGAGTTTATCAAAAAATATGTCCATAACGGTGCCGGTCCCCGCGCCGGACAGTTTCTGGTACTTGCCGCCAAAGCCCGAGCCGTCCTCGAAGGCCGTGTCCATGTGAGCTGCGCCGATGTCGCCAAGGCCGCCCTGCCGGTACTGCGCCATCGCATTCTGGCTAACTTTGCCGCCGACTCCGAAGGCATCTCCACCTCCGACCTTGTCGACCGCCTCCTCAAAGAGATCGAACAACCCGGCGAACGCGACTACTAACCCCCCCACTACGCTCAGGCCATAATCTCCGCCCGCTCCCTGGTGATCTCGTGCTGCAACGGCTCGTTGTTGAGATACCGCCTCAGTTCATCAACCATATACCGCCCCATGCGCCGGCACTCTCCATCTTGTGACCCGGCTATGTGTGGCGTACGCACCACATTAGGTAATTTCATCAGCGGTGCATCTGCCACCAGATTCTCGCCGATAGTCACATCCAAAATTGCCCATAGATCACTCCGTACCGCCAACACCTCAGCCATCTCATCTTCACAAACCACCGCCCCGCGCGCTGTATTAATCAACACCGCACCAGGCCGCATCGCTCTAATATGTTCGCCAGTAATCATCCCCTTAGTCTCAGCTAGGTTCGGTGCATGAATTGAGACCACATCGGCCAAAGCAAACACATCACCCAGAGCCACCAACTCAACGCCAAGCTTTTCAGCCTCTGCAGTCGTCACAAATGGGTCATACGCTACCACCTTTACATCAAAATTACGCAGCAACTGACACACCAGCCGCCCGATAGTCCCCAACGAGACCAATCCTACCGTGCTCCCGTACCCTCCCGGAATACTCCCCGGCAGTTTACAACGCCCCGCTCCATCACGATACGCCTGAGCCTGATGCCAAAATCTTTTCAGCCCCAGTAGAATCGTCCCCAGCGTATACTCAGCTACCGGCACCGCATTTGCTGCTACAGCACTGCACACCCGCACCCCTCGCAGCCAAGACGCCTCTGTTACACAATACCGCACCGACCCCGCACCATACAAAAACACCTTCAGCTCGCTCGCTGCCGTCATAAAATTGCCATCCAGCACCGGCGCTCCCCAACCCGAAAATAAAATCTCACACCCCTCCAACAACGACAAATCATCCAACACCTCAGCCGCCGTCAACGGCCTCTCAGGCAAATCCACCAGTTCGCCCACCTCACAATAAAGCTCAGCTCCATAAATCTTCTCAAAAGAGCTCGACTCTAAAACAAAAAGACCTTTAGGTTTGGCCATATCCCACCTCATAAAAAATTAATCAGAAAAACACCACAACCAGTGGTTTAATGAATATCATACCAACCCCACCCTACCTTGTCCACACCACCTTACTCTTGACTATCCACTGCAACAGGCCTAATCTATCCGCCATCACTTTGCGCATAAACAGGCACAACGCCCAGCGCAGCATAAAACTATGAGGAGTCTCCCATGGCCAAGAAAAAAGTTCGCGTCGGTGTAATCGGTGCCGGTGGTATTGCCGGCTCACAAATTAAAGCCCTGAAAGAGGTCGAAGGTGTTGAAGTCGTAGCGCTGGCTGATGTCCGCGCTGAAGCCTGTGATAAAATCAAGGCCGACCACAACCTACCCGATGCCAAGTCTTTCAGTGACTGGAAACAACTTATCAAAGAGCCTGGCATCGATGCCATAACAGTCTGCACCCCCAATATCCTCCACAAGGCACCTGTCATCGCCGCGCTCAACGCCGGCAAGCATGTGATGGTGGAGAAACCTCTCGCCATGAATGCCAAAGAGGGTCAAGCGATGTGCGATGCCGCTAAAAAATCGGGCACCGTCTTCACCATAGGCTTCCAGCAGCGCTTCCGTCCCGACATCCAGTATGTCACCCGCTGTGTTAAAGACGGTATGTTCGGCGATATCATCTACTGCCGCACCAAATGGATGCGCCGCCGTGGTGTGCCACCATGGGGCGTGTTTGGCCGTAAAGACCTTCAAGGTGGTGGCCCGATGATCGACATCGGTGTCCATGCTCTCGATATGGCTCACTACATCGCCGGTCGGCCTGCTCCAATCGCCGCCTCCGGTGCCTGTTACACCTATATGGGCAACAAAAAGCCCGAGACCACCCCGCCCTGGGGCGAGTGGGACTGGAAGACCTACACCGTCGAAGATCTGGCTGTCGGCTTTGTCCGCTTTGCCAATGGTCTTACCATGGCCGTTGAGAGCAGCTTCATCGCCCACATTGAGCAGGACATCCTCAGCATCGAAGTAATGGGCACCAAAGGCGGCGCCATTGTCGGTGGCCCTGAACAGGTAAAGATCTTTACCGATATCAGCGGCAAAATGGTCAATGTCACCCCCTCTTCACTCCCGGAAAACAAAAGCTTTGCCATTAAAATGCACAAATGGATCGCTGTTATCCGTGGTGAAGAAGAGAACGACGCCCCTGGTGAGGACGGCCTGATGATCCAGAAGATCCTCGATGCCATCTACCTCAGCAGTGAGCGTGGTAAAGAAGTAACTATAAAATAAGTAATCCACATGACACGTCAACAATACCTCGACAGAGCACGCCAAGTACTCACAGCCGAGGCTAACGGCATCGCCGAAGCCTCAGCCGCGCTTGACGAACACTTTTGTGACACCATCGAACTCCTGCTCAAAGCACTGGCCAATGGTGGCAAAATTGTAGTAACCGGTGTGGGGAAAAATCTCCACATCGCCGAGAAAATGGCCGCTACTCTGGCCAGCACCGGCTCTACAAGTGTAATGCTCAACCCTATGCAGGCCATGCATGGCGACCTCGGTATGTTGACCAATCGTGACGTCCTGCTCGCCTTGAGTTTCTCAGGCGAGTCGGACGAACTTATCGCCCTTATACCAGCGGTGCGCCGTCTCGGCGCATCGGTGGTAGCCATCACCGGCAACTGCGAAAGCTCGCTGGCCAAGTGCGCCAACCAGATACTGCCGGTAAAAGTCGCCTGCGAGGCCTGTCCCTTTAACCTCGCACCCACTACCTCAACCACCGCCACCCTCGCTATTGGCGACGCTCTGGCTATGGTACTTCTCGACGCCCGCGGCTTTGCCAAAAAAGACTACGCTCTGCTCCACCCCGCCGGAGCTATCGGTCGCGCCCTACTCTGTCGTGTTCACGACATCATGCGTACCGGCGAAAAAATAGCCGTCCTCACCCCGGAGCGAACCGTTCGCGACGCCATCATCGCCATGACCGGTGCCAAATGCGGTTCAGCTTGCGTCACCACCCCCGACGGCACACTCGCCGGTATCTTCACCGACGGCGACCTGCGCCGTCTCATGGCCTCAAACCCCGATGTCATCAACGACACCCTGCAAGCGGTAATGACGGCCAACCCCATCCGTGTTAAAGCCGACCGCCTCGCTGTCGATGTCCTACGCATTTTTGAAGAGTACAAAATCGACGACCTCCCTGTCGTTGATGATGCCGACTATCTCGTCGGTTGCGTCGATATCCAAGACCTTCCCCGCATGAAACTCATGTAATATCCCGCAGCGTTCACACCGCTACTCTGGTAAGCGCACAGGAACGCCCCACTTAAACGAAACCACCTCGCCTGGAGACAGAGAAGCAATATCCCCCTTTTAACCACTCCTTTGCGTCCACTCCGTGGTCGCAAAACCATAGCCGCCACCAGCTCGCTCCTCTACTCCTTTACCTTCCCTGCCCTGAAAGGGCTCTGACATTTGGGCGGCTCGCGGGGCCGCCCCACGATAGATTAAAAAGGCCAAACTCCCTGCCCTGAAAGGGCTATACATTCCAGCCCGGGGCAACGCC
>JAAYNR010000295.1 GCA_012520735.1 Lentisphaerota bacterium
GGCGCGGATTAGTACATCGGCCAGCCATTGAGCCAGGCCGTCGCCACAGCCACTGGCAATGGCACGTAGAACCCCCTCTACACCGAAAATACTACCGTGGGTATCACCCTGCATAAAAGCTAGATTATCGGGGCGCCAACTGTTGCGGGGGAGTGTTTGTGCCAGAAGTGAACTTGCATAGCGTTGCAGCCAGGGGGAGGTTTTAAACATATCAAGGCCAAACAGCTCCTCTGCCAGATGGAAGTTTATGGTGAGGTACGAGCTGTAATAGCCGCCATACATGATCCCTTCAGGTGAGAGGCCGTCGGGACCGAGGGCAAAGCTTTGCAAGCGCATCTTCTCCCAGCAGAGATTAGCCAGAGGGGCGATATCGGGGCGTTCGCCGTAGAGGACGGCGGCAGTGGCGGTGACACCGCCGAGGACAACTGACGAGATATTCCAGGTGTAGCCAAAGGGTTCTCCGGCGCGGTATGAGGCCCAGAGCTGGAAGACGTGGTGTGTGCGCTGGTAAAGGGTTTCGATATGACTTTGACGCGTATCTGGGGTGAGATCGTGCCAGAGCCAGTCAAGGGCGAAAGAGAAGCCCTGAGCCCAGTGACCATAGATGAGTGAGTGTCCCCAATGAGGTTCTGCGGCGAGGCGCTCCATGAGTAAGGTGGTATGATTGAGATAACACTCCCGGCCACTTAATTTATAAGCCAGAGCAAGGGTTATCAGATGACTGCCTATAGAGCGGACATCAAAAACACTGTATGGCGTGTTGTAGATATCAGCGGGAAGCTCGGTTTGGATCATTTTATCGGCCTGACGCAAGAGGTGGGCGTATTGGGTAGACCACGGCTCTTGCGAGAGATTCTGCTGCAGGGTCGATAGCGGGCGACGCACCGTAAGGAGGCGTGGGTGGAGGCCGAGCAGTTCGTTCTCAATGGGGGCGGCACTGTTGATAACATCAGCAGCAGCAACAGCACACTGAGCTGGTGTGGCATGGGGAGAGGAGTTGGTCATGTGTGAGCCTTTCGTGGAGGGTAAAAGAGGTAGATTCAGATGATGCCCATACCTTTAAGGATCGACATCATGATCGCAGCCGCCATAACAGAGCCGATTTGTCCGCCGGTGTTTGCCCCTACGGCGTGCATAAGGAGGAAATTCTGATTATTGTATTTAAGCCCTTCACTCTGGACTACACGGGCTGCCATGGGGTAAGCTGATATGCCGGCGGCTCCGATGAGCGGGTTTACTTTGCCGCGGCTGAGCCAGCACATCAGTTTGCCCAGCAGGACACCACAAACGGTATCGGCACAGATAGCCAGAAAGCCGAAACCTAGGATCATCAGGGTCTCGGCTTTAAGAAAGCGGGCACCGTCCATAGTGGCCCCAACAGCGAGCCCGAGGAGGAGGGTTACGCCGCTGGCGATTTCGTCTTCGCTCACTTTAACCAGACGTTCGACTACCCCACTTTCACGCATCAGGTTGCCCAGCATAATGGTGCCGAGGAGCGGTAGACCGAGAGGAGCGATAAGGCCGCCGAAAACGGTTACGACAATGGGGAAGGCGATGCGGACCGATTTGGAGATAGGGCGTGCGTTTTTAGTGGGAGTCATATTTATGGCGCGTTCTCGTTTGGAGGTCAGAAGGCGCATGATTGGGGGTTGGATCACAGGTACCAGTGCCATATAGGAGTAGGCTGCTACTGAGATGGCGGCCAGGAGGTCGGGGGAGTAGCGTGAGGCAAAAAAGATCGCTGTAGGGCCATCACAGGCACCGATAATTCCGATAGAGGTGGCATCGACCTTACCAAAACCACAAGCCAAAGCGAGGATAATGGTGATAAAAATACCGAATTGTCCGGCGGCACCGAGGAGAAGGATACGTGGATTCTCCAGCAGCGGACCGAAATCAGTCATGGCTCCGATACCTATAAAAATCAGTAGCGGGAAGAGCTCTGTCGCGACGCCGGCATCGTAGATGGTTTTCAGAAAACCGCCTGATTCCATGAGGCCGGCCAGAGGAATATTTGCCAGAATGGCTCCAAAGCCGATAGGGACGAGGAGCAGCGGCTCGACCTCTTTTCGGATTGCCAGAGCCAGCAACCCGCAACCAACAGCTATCATCACCACATTGTACCACTCCAGATTGGCGAAGCCTTCACCCAGGCCATGAAGTCCACTAAGGATAGCCTCAATCATGATATACCCCCTATAGAAGATTCAGAGGAGTTGTCTGATGAGCGGAAGACGAGCTTAAGCAGTGACATCAGGAGTGAAATAGCGGTCAGGGCGACCAGAGTGCCACCCATACCGACAACGAGTACGGTTATTGAGAAGGTGAAATTATCGCTCTCCATCTAAGGATCCTTTCAGAACGAGGGGTTAAGGTGACTAACCGGCGCAGAGCATATCGGCATAAGAGGGTAGTGGCCAAAGGTGTGCTGGGATAAGTCCTTCGAGTTCATCGGCGGCACTACGGGCACTCTCCATAGCTTTGATGGCTGCGGGTACGTTAGGTGAGTTTGCTGCTTTCTCCAGAGCTTCAGCGGCTGTGAGCAGGGTGTCGATTAAATCGTTAACCCTTTTGGCAAGCCGGACGCGCGGGGGTGTCTGCAGAGTGGTGGCCAGAGTCTCGGCATATTCGAGACCGGCGGGGACGATCATGGTGCGGACTATCTGTAAAGCACAGGAGGTCTCGATCATGATGGTCTTATTATAAGTCTCAAGATATATCTCATAACGTGAGAGGAGCTCACGTTCGGTGAAAACACCATACTTCTTAAAGAGGTCGAGGGTTTTAGTGCTCATAAGAGCGAGGAGAGCCTCGGGGGTAGTCCGGGCACAGGGTAGGCCACGCTCCTCGGCCTCTTTGTGCCATCTGGCACTATAGTTATCGCCATCAAAAATTACCCGCTGGTGTTTTTTGAAGAGATCTTTAAGGGTTTTACCGAGGGCGGTGTTAAAGTCTGTTCCCAGAGCTTGTTCCTTCTCGATTTCACTGCAGATGAGGTCGATACCCCAGGCGGTGATAGTATTAAAGGCGACATTAGAGCCGGCGCAACTCTGGTTCGAGCCAACGGCGCGGAACTCAAACTTATTTACGGTAAAGGCCAGAGGCGAAGTGCGGTTACGGTCTGTCACATCACGAGGCAGACGGGGGATAGTTGAGACCCCGACCTCGATAAGTCCCGCCTGTTTTGACGATTTGGCCTTGCCGTTTTGGAGCTGTTTGATGATATCACTCAGTTGGTCGCCCAGATAGATAGAGATCGTGGCCGGTGGTGCCTCATTAGCACCGAGGCGGTGGTCATTACCGGCACTGGCGACCGTGGCACGGAGTAGATCGGCATAGGTATCGACCCCGGCTACAATGGCACAGACCGTGGCGAGGAACTTCGCATTTTCATGCGGTGTAGTTCCCGGTTTCAGCCAGTTTTTACCATCAGGGCCGATAGGCGACCAGTTATTGTGTTTACCTGAGCCGTTGATACCGGCAAACGGTTTCTCGTGCATCAGGCAGACTAGGCCGTGGCGTTCGGCCACCTCTTGCAACACCTGCATGGTGAGCATATTGTGGTCGATAGCGAGGTTGAGCTCTTCAAAAACAGGTGCGATTTCAAACTGTCCGGGTGCGGTCTCGTTATGTCTGGTTTTGGCGGGGATACCGAGTTTCCAGAGTATGCGGTCGGCCTCATCCATAAAAGCGAGCACACGTGGATGGATGTGACCAAAATAGTGGTCTTCCATCTGCTGATGCCGTGGTGGACGCTGGCCAAAGAGGGTACGTCCGGTCTGGCGCAAGTCGGGGCGGGCAAGATAGTGTTCGCGATCGATCAAAAAATACTCCTGCTCGGCCCCCAGCGTGGCGTAGGCGCATCCGGTATCGGGGAGGCCAAAGAGGTGAGCCATCCGCTTAAGCTGAGCGGCCAGAGCGTGTTGTGAGCGCAGTAGCGGAGTTTTTTTATCGAGTGCTTCACCGTGATAGCCACAGAAAATAGAGGGGATACAAAGGACAGCAACACCATTAGTCTCTTTGATAAAGGCGGGGCTGGTGGGATCCCAGGCGGTATAGCCACGTGCTTCAAAAGTGGCTCGGAGACCACCGGAGGGGAAGTTTGAGGCATCAGACTCACTGCGAGTGAGCTCACTGCCTGAGAAACAGGCAATTGTGTTACCTTTATCATCGGGTGTGAGGAAGGAGTCGTGTTTTTCAGCGGTAAGGCCTGTGAGTGGCTGAAACCAGTGGGTATAGTGGGTGGCTCCCTTTTCAAGAGCCCATATTTTCATCGCCTGTGCGACCTCATCGGCGATATCGGGATCGATCACCTCACCGCGGACCATGGTTGCGGCCAGCGAATTGTGGGTTTTTTCACTGAGATAATTACGCATGACGCCAATGCTGAAGACATTGTCGCCATAGCAACTCAATTTACGGGCTAACTCGGTACTGGTATCGTTTTTATTCATCATAAAAGTGCTCTATAACAACATGGCGTAAAGAATACCTTTTAATGACGCTTGACGCAAGTAGGGAATTTTCAATAAGTTAGCTTGCTTTATGGTACGTTTTTAGCTGATAATCATCACTTACTTGTTTTTGGGAGTTAGGAGCATAATGGAGTTAGCTGTAAAAAGTAGTGACACCGGAGCCACAATATACGGCGACCCGGGTGACCGTGCCCGACTGGCCGGCCTGATGCGAGCCTTGTGGCCTTTATTGTTCGGGGTGGCTTTAAGTGGTGTAGCTATTGGATTGATAGCCAGTCAGCCTGAATTGGCCGGCGTGGTATTGCTGGTGGCGGCCACTGTTTTCTGGTATGCCGCACGCAGCAGTTCAGTGCGGGTGCGCTCTTTTTTCAAAGGAGCACGGGGCGAAGAGCGAGTGGCAGCGGTGTTGGCGAGACTCCCGGCAGGGTATACGGTTTTTCATGGGGTTGACGGTTGGCCCGGTGTCAGGCTGGCGCGTGGCGGTGACATAGATCATGTGGTAGTGGGAGAGAGTGGAATCTGGCTGATTGAGACAAAATGCTGGGATGGGCGGGTAACAGTTGATGAAAATGGTGTTGTCCTTTTTGAGGGGATGGTGCCATCGCGTGATCCGCTGGTTCAGGCGCGGGCACTTTCACAAAAGCTGGCTGACGGGTTGGAGCACCAGACCGGGGAGCGACTGCCGGTTACGGCACTGGTCTGCTTTGCCGGCAGTGGCTTTGCATCTGCTTTTATCGAGACTAGTGGTGTATTGGTGTGTGGCATCAGCCGGCTGTAT
Organism: Lentisphaerota bacterium; assembly: GCA_012520735.1. GTDB lineage: Bacteria > Verrucomicrobiota > Kiritimatiellia > RFP12 > JAAYNR01 > JAAYNR01. The sequence continues at coordinate 5,254 of JAAYNR010000295.1, forward strand.
GAGACAATCACGGACAACTCCAGAATAACAACTGCGACAGGCAGTGAAGCGGTGCTTAAAATACTCAAACGGGCTGTTTGAACAGCACCCTTAGAGAGGACTAATTGATGTTTTACAGAGCAATAACAGTTGGGTTTCTGATAATGGTAGCAACAGTGCTGCGTAGCGCAGAAACTGAAAATAACACTGTGCTGGAACCGCGGGATCATTTTCCGGCGGTGGCGCGGCAAGTAGTGAGTATATTACAGCGGGGGCACATCTTACAGATGCCGTTTGATAATAGAGCCTCGGCACGCGCCTGGACCAATCTGTTAACGATCCTCGATTACGATCGTTCATACTTTGTGCAGTCTGATATTGACCGTTTTGAACCGATGACCTTTAAAATCGGCGATGCCATTAAGGCAGGAGATGTCTCTTTTGCTTACGATGTTTTCAAGACATTTCGTGAGCGGCTCGATGAACGGCACACGTTTGTAACAAATTTTCTGGCAAATCCTGTCGATTTCTCGGTTGACGAATCTTATGTCTGGAAACGTAAACAAGCTGTCTGGCCTGCCTCCCGCGAGGAGCAGGATGATCTGTGGCGTTGCAGGCTGAAAAATGAGTATTTAGGGTTTATTATCGCAAGAGAACTTGATCAGGTTGAGGGCAAAACTAACCGTGTTGCGGCGGCAGGTGTTGAGGAGGGTCAGGAGGCCGTTGCAGAGGCGGCAGATAATAGTGATGGAGTAGCTACGGAAAAGATGGCCGGAGCAGAGGCGGCAGAGACTCCGACAGTGCCGGAGGCTTCAACAGTAGAGTTGCCGGCTGATATTATGACAAATCTGGCGAATCGTGCCGCCAGCCTGATGGCGCAGACACCGGAAGAGTTTGTCGGGCGGCGTTATCAGCAGTTTAAAATTGTGATTGACGATGCTGACAGTGACTGGATATTTCAGCGTTACATGAGTGCTGTTGCAGCGGCATACGATCCCCACTCCGACTATTTGTCGCCTGAAAAAAAAGAGGACTTCGATATAGAGATGAACCTCACACTGAGTGGTATTGGAGCCACGCTGCGGCCGGAAGATGGAGCGGCACTGGTTGTCGACCTGATACCCGGTGGTCCGGCAGCCCGTGATGCACGCGATATACGGCTACGCCCTAAAGATAAAATTGTCGGTGTAGGGCAAGGTGATGGAGTTGTAGAAGATGTACTCCATTTACCGCTCTCAAAGACGGTACGGAAAATACGGGGTAAAAAAGGGACTAAAGTAGTACTGATGGTGGTGTCCGGTGCCGATCCGAGTGGGATGTCGGTACGGCTGGTTGACCTCATCCGCGACGACGTAAAGCTTGAAGAGCAGGCTGCCACAGGGCGGGTTGAGCGGGTCACTCTGGCCGATGGTAGTGAGCGAGCGCTGGGGGTGGTGGTGCTACCGATGTTCTATGGCACCATGCAGCGCCCCGGCACACCCGGCTTCCGCAGTTGTGCCGAAGATGTGGCAAAAGAGATTGCCAGACTTAATGACCATAACATCGAGGGATTACTGCTCGACTTGCGCAACAATGGTGGTGGCTCACTACGCGAGGCTGTGAGCTTGGCAGCACTTTTTCTGCACAGCGGCCCGGTAGTGCAGGTACGTGAAGCGTGGCAGGTACAGGTTTTAAATCTACCGCCAAGTGGAGGGCCGGCTTTTCGCAAACCGGTAGTGGTTTTGGTTAACCGTTCCAGTGCGTCGGCTTCAGAAATTGTGGCCGGAGCTTTACAGGATTATGGCCGGGCTATGATTGTGGGCGACTCCAAAACCCATGGAAAAGGGTCGGTACAGTCGGTACTTCCATTGAGCGGCAAAAATTCGGGGTCGATTAAGCTCACCAGTGCTAACTACTATCGGATAAACGGTGCTTCAACCCAACTCCGTGGTGTTGTGCCTGATATCGTGGTGCCCTCTTTAATCGATGCGCTTGACGTAGGTGAAGACCAACTCCCCAATCCTTTACCCTGGACGCGGGTTGACAGTACTGATTTTAAGCAACTTTTTGATATGAAACCGTGGGTAATTGCTGTGAAAGAGCGGGTGGCTGAACGGCTGGCCAAGAGTGAGCGTTACGTGAGTTACAGTCGGCTGGTGCAGCACATACGTGAGATGACGCAAAAAACCGATGTACCGCTGGAGTACAATGCCCGGCGCGAAGTGGCGCAAACCGAGCGTGAGATGCGCAAGTTGCAGGAGAGTGTCGAAGGTGGTGGTGAAGCCGAGACAAAAGATGGCAAAAAAGATGATCTGATCCTGGAAGAGGCGTTGCTGGCACTCTCAGATTTGATTGATGTGAGCGAAGGCGCCGAGATCCCGGAAAAATCGCAGAATACAGATTTCAGGGCTTTAATGTTAAAAGTTTTTGGGCAGGAGTAGTGCAAAAAGGGGAGGGGAGAAGATGAAGATAAATTTCACCAAAATGCACGGTGCTGGTAATGACTTTGTTATGATTGACGATCGTCAGGGGCTGGTTCCTTGGCAAGACCATTTTCTGATGGCATCGTTGGCGACACGCCGACTTGGTATTGGATGTGAGGGTATTCTCTTGATACAAAAGTCGGAACGGGCCGATTTCCGCATGGTTTTTCTCAATCCTGATGGGACACAGGTTGATATGTGCGGCAATGGCTCACGCTGCGCAGCAGCCTTTGCCCATGCGATCGGGGCGGCAGGTCGAGCTATGACCATGGAGACCTGTTGTGGTCTTATGGATGCAGAACTCACAGATCAGGGTGTTAAAGTGTGGATGCCGGAACCGAGCGGCAAAATTCACAACCTCTCTGTTGAGGCGTGCGGACTCACTTTTAATGGTAGCTTCATGGTCAGTGGCGTACCTCATTTTGTGGTTGAGGTAGAAGATCTGGCTGCCGCTGATGTAGTTGGCTGGGGGCGGGCTTTACGTCAACACCCGCAATTTCACCCTGAAGGGACGAATGTAAATTTTGTCACACTACGCGCACCCGATCGTATCAATATGCGTACCTATGAACGAGGTGTTGAGGGAGAGTCGGGGGCTTGCGGAACCGGTGCTGTGGCCTGTGCTATTGCGGCTGTAGAACGGCGAGGATTCACCCTGCCGATTAAAGCCCGTACACCGGCAGGGTATGAGTTGGTTGTCGGTGGTGATTGGCGTAATGGTAAATGTACCGGTCTTACTTTGATCGGCCCGACGCGTGTTGTCTATACCGGTGAGATAGATCTGAATAGTTTGGAGTCGGAGCTCGAGTGAACCTGATTATTGTAGAGCCGGATGAGGTCATCGATGGAGAGGTACGGCTTGGCGATTTCCGTGCCACACATATACGGGAAGTTTTAAAGGCCGGAGTTGGGAGTATACTTAAAGTAGGGGTTGCTGATGGTTTACGCGGCAATGGCACGGTGTTAGCAATCAGTGAGCGTCAAGTAGAGCTAAAGCTGGAACTGACAGAGGAGAGCCCCTGTGGCTGGTGCGATCTGATACTGGCAATGCCACGGCCTCGGGTTTTAAAACGGTTGTTGCCCCAGTTAGCTGCTATGGGCGTGGCCAATATCTGGGTGACCGGTGCAGCCAGAGTTGAGAAGTGTTATTTTGGGGCACACTGGTTGCATCCTGAGGGGTACCGCCCATTATTGATTGAAGGGTTAATGCAGGCCGGAACAACAACTATGCCGCGCCTCCACCTTCAGCCCCAATGGAACCATTTTACTACAGAGATACTGCCAGAGCTATCGTTAGGCTCCTCTTGTTATCTGGCCCACCCGACACAAACGGCAACACCGCTGACTGCAAACAGCAATAGCAACCAAAAAGTAGTTTTAGCTGTAGGGCCTGAAGGTGGTTGGCTTAAAGACGAGCTGGCTGTTTTTACCCACAACAACTACTCCCACCTCTCACTGGGACCACGGATACTGCGGAGCGATACCGCCTGCATTGCCCTGCTGGCGGTATTAGCACAGCGTTACGACCACACAGCGTGCAGCGCGCTTACGAGCCGTGTTTGACAAACGCCTCATAAGCCCACTGATCCCACTCCGGTAACACCCCGATCCCCGGCAGGTCGCCATAATTTTTAGCAATAAACCCACCGCGGAAGGTCTCGACCAGCCGCTTAGTCTCACGTTCGATTAACTCTCTGTCACCTGTAGGGAGCACCTTTTGGATATCACATGGTGCAAACAATCCAACACCATGCTTCTTTAGTTTGGCCGCCAGAGCCGGCTGGTCATATACTGCCGGCTGGTCAAACTGCAGGCAGTCGATACCGGCTTCACACAGATCATCTACCAGAAGCCAGTTATAGCCACACGAGTGTTGGATCACCTTCATGCCATGACTGTGAGCCCGGCTGGTCAGGCGCTCATATAGAGGGCGAAAGATATCACGCCACATCTCGGGGCTCATCAGCAGACGATCTTGCACCCCCAGATCCTCACAAAACATGACACCATCAATACCGGCTTCGCCAAACCTGTCTATAATACGTTCCAGCAGGGTGGTAACGCGGTCGTGGAGTACATCAATATAGTCGCGATCGGTATAGAGATCGACAAAATAGACCTCCATTTTGCGCATATAACGGCAAATAGAGAAAGGGAATCCCATAAGCCATCCCAGTTTAAAGGCATCAGTACCTGAGGCAACCAAGTCACGCGCATTTTGGTAATAGGCGGGGTTATCGAGGTCAGGGAGCACCAGATTATCGAGTTGCGACCAATCTTCCAAAATCGGTTTACAAATTTCGCCACCTTGTGACATCCCTATTTTCCGGAACCACTCATTGCCCCAGAGATCATTATAATACTCAAATTCACCCTCAGTACGACGCGTCTGCTTAAACGAGTGTGCAATACCGGTGCCCACAAAATCGTTACGGCGTCCGTCATTAAATTGAAAGCCGATCCGCTCCTCACAGCGGTACTCAATATTCTGGATAATCACTTCACGTGGTGTTAGCGACATACAAAAGCTCCTTAAGCCAAAGGCAATTTTAAATGCCTAAAATTATACCATAAAGTAAATTAATATTACTATTGAAAGATTTGCTTTAAAACTGCTTACAGCCGTAACCAAATGTTATACAGCATAGAAATCTTATTTTCTTAACATATCTGGCACTTGCATGGACTCCCGCAGTTTTAATAAAAACGCTGCGCGTTTGGAAAACAGGTTTTGAAA
>JAAYNR010000095.1 GCA_012520735.1 Lentisphaerota bacterium
CTGAGGGGTACTCTGAATCCCCTCTCTTCTCACTGGGTGAGATGCGTTTTGCTCTCGATCTCGCGTCGTTACGCGGTAATGGTCCCATTGTGATTAAAGAACTTGCGATTATCGAGCCGCAGGTCGCCTATGAGGTCAAAGGTGGCAAGAGTAATATCGAGACACTGACCATGGGACTGCCGCAGGGCGACAAAGATAAAAAAGACGACGATAAGAAGAAGGCTAAAGCGGAGAAAGGCGAAGGTCGCAAGGTGGTTATTGATCTCCTTGAATTCCGCGGTGGCAAACTCTCATATCGTGCCAAAATGACCCTTGGCAAAGCAATTACCCTGCCGCTCCCCGGTCTGACTCTAAAAGAGATTGGCCGCGAGAAAGAGGGTGTCAGTACTACCGAGGCTATCGGCAAAGTACTTGGCGAACTGCTTAATGTTGTTGGCGGAGTAGTGGCAAAGATTGGTACAGCCGCCATTGATGTCGGCAAAGGGGCTGTTGAAGTCGGGGCGACTGTTGTTGGTGCCGGTGCTGATGCCATCGGCTCGGCTGCTTCGTCAATCGGCTCGGCTGCGGTAGGACTCTTTGACGCTGTGACAGGTGGCGGCAGTGATGATGAAGCTGACGATGCCGCGAAGGAAGAAGCAGACAAGGGTGAGAAAAAAACCGACGGGAAGGGCGATTAACCCCCTCATGACGCTCCGTTTCAAGCGCCTCGATCCCGGTGCCATCCTCCCGGCTTATGCCCATGAGGGTGATGCCGGGATGGATTTGTGCGCCAACCAGGCCGTAACTATCGAGCCGGGTGCTTACACTCTGGTCGGGACAGGTTGGGCTTTGGCGTTACCGCCCGGAACAGAGGGGCAGGTTCGGCCTCGCAGCGGACTGGCTCTAAAACACGGCGTTACAGTGCTCAACTCTCCCGGTACTATTGATGAGGGCTATCGCGGTGAGCTCGGTGTCGTTCTTATCAACCATGGCAAAACACCATTTAATGTTACGCCAGGTATGCGCATTGCTCAGTTAGTTATCGCTACAGTCACACGCGCTACGATTGTTGAAGAGGGAGGAGAGCTTACTCATTCTGCGCGTGGTCAGGACGGCTTTGGCTCTACCGGTACCTGATGGGGAGGTCGCAAAGCCTCGCTCGGCTCAAATTGCCCCTCTGCCAACGGCCAGGGGTAGGCATTCAAACGTGCCAGCACATCACCAGCCAGAAAAAGCGAGCCACACACCACCACGGAGCCGTTGTTGATTTTTGCCCAGTTGCGAGCCTCTTCCAGTGCTGCGGCGGTCTCTGAGGCTATTGCCTCCAGACCATGAAGCTGCAAAAGTGCGTGCAGATTAGCGGCTGTCATTGAGCGTGGGGATGGTGTCTCCACTGCCCAGGCGCGCTCAAAGAGCGGTGCCAGAATTTTAATTACACCTGCGGCATCTTTATCGTCGCAAAAACCACACACCATTGCCAGCGGTCGCTTAACGTGGCCTTTCCTCAAAGCTGTTGCCAGAGCAGTGGCGCAATCGGGATTATGTGCGCCATCAACAATTACGGATGGGTTCTTGGCCGCTAGTTGAAAACGACCCGGCCAGCACACAGTAGCCAATCCACTACGAAAAGCCTCGTCGGGAAACTCCACACCGAGGGTCATCTCAACCGCCTCCAGTGCAGCAATCGCGGTGGCCAGATTTTCCGCCTGGTACAGTCCACCCAGTGTTAAATGGATTTTGCCCAGAGCTCGATTGGTGGTTGAGACAGTTGCCTCCAAGCGTCCAGGTTCTGTTTTCACACCGGCCAGAGTTACCGCAGTTGCTGCTTCAACCACACGGCATCCCAGCATCTTTGCCTGTTGCCACACCACAGCTTGTGCTTCAGGCGGCATGGCACCACACACAACCATACGTCCGGCCTTGATAATCCCCGCTTTTTCAGCAGCAATCTCCGCTATGGTATCTCCGAGCCACTCGGTATGATCTACACAGATACGTGTAATTACACTCACCAGCGGGGTTACCACATTGGTGGCATCGAGCCGACCGCCCAACCCTGTCTCCAGCACTACCAGTCGTATCCCCGCCTCGCGAAACACCACAAAAGCAGCCGCCGTGGCAGATTCAAAAAACGTAGCCTCCCCCTCACCGGCGGCGGCGGCAGCTTGTGCCGCCACCTCCACGGCGGCAAATGCTTTAGTCAGAGCGGTGTCGGTTACTGGCAAACCATCAACAAAAATCCGTTCATTAAAACGGAGCAGGTGAGGAGAGGTATATCGACCACACCTCAAGCCGGCGGCCTGCAACACCGCTGCCACCATAGCGGCAGTACTCCCTTTGCCGTTAGTGCCGGCAATATGGATCACCGCCAGCTCACGCTCCGGATGGTCTAGACGTGCCATCAGAGCCTCCATCATAGCCAACCCCGGTCGCATACCAAAACGTCGCCTTTGCGCCAACACCGCAATATAACTCGCTAAATCATTCATACGCACGATTTTACCATTGTGCAGGAAAAGAGGGAAGCGGTAGGTTTGACCACTCCTAAACGCAAAGAGAAGAGTGAAGGTGGAAGGGTTCGAAGGTCGAGGGTAGCAAGTCGAGGGTCAAGTTAGCTGGGATTAACGATTATTAACCACAGAAGAGGCGGAATACACAGAAGCTCATGCACGGGGAAGGGAATTAACCTCAAAAAACGCAAAGAGAGCAAAGCGAGAAGGCTCGGGATGATTAACCACGAAACACACGGAATACACAGAAGCTCATGCCCGGGGAGGGAGTTTTTTCACTCAAAGAACGCAGATTTTTCGGAAAATGCCCTGAAGGGGCAAGAGATACCAGCCCAGGGTGAAAC
>JAAYNR010000250.1 GCA_012520735.1 Lentisphaerota bacterium
AACATTTGGTTACGGCTGTAAGCAGTTTTAGAGTGGTATGGTGTGGCTGCCTGGCTGACAGAGGCGGGGGCGCCCCGGCTTAGTGCTGATACCGGCGAGGTTCAGGGTGAAGGGGACGGGGGAGTTGACCGTGAGTGTCTCTGCCTTGGCATACGAGATTTCAATGGAACCCTGAATAGTGGGGACTTTAGCGGTGAAGCTCTCCAAACCAGCGGGTTGGGGGGCGATGTTAGCGGTAGTAAAACCGGGCTGCTGCGGCTGGACACCAACGAGGAAACGAGGGATGATATTGCCGGGTGCGGCACCCCAGGCGTGGTTCCAGTCGAGGTTGTTTTTATAGCGCCAGTCCCAGGCTTCGAGGGTGACGGTAGAGCCCGATTTGATCATATTAAGCCAGCCGCGGTCGTGCTCGGCGGTCATGAGATCGAGGGCGTGGTCGGCCATATCGAGGCGGTAGCAGGCTTCGAGGAGGTATTGTGCCGCATAGACACTGCAGGCCATGCCGCGATCGCGGATGAAGCGGTCGGCGGAGTCACGGGCATTACGTGGCAGGAGACCGAAGGCGGCGGGGAAGAGGGTAGCGTGGAGTGCGGTGTGGTCGGTACCTTCGCCATCACGGTAGATGCCGCGGGTGGGGTCGAACAGTTTGCGCCGTATGGCACCGCCGACCCGTTTGGCCAGTTTGTCGTATCTGGTGGCGACACCCTTTTTACCCAAAGTGCGGTTAATAGAGGCGAAGAGCTCGAGGTTCCAATAGTGGAAGGCATTAACAACGGTGTTTATATCGACCATTTCGTAGCCGTCGCGCTCGCCGGCACCGCCCTGAGTAAAAGAGGCGGGGGGCCAGTCGACAATGTCTTTGAGTGGGTGCGGTATGTGGAGCTTTCTCTGCAGTGCCTTAGTAGCAAGACCGGTAGTTGAGCTGATGAGACCATCACGGCGTGCCAGTGGCAGGAGCAGGCGGTCGCGCAGGGTGTTATAGTATTTGATGAACAGCTCTTTATTACCGGTATAGAGGTAGTCGGCCCAGGCCATGGGGACTAGGTGGAGTACCCACTCGGTAGGCCAAGTGGAGAGCTCGAGCAGATGCTCAAGGGTATTACGGGCCATGGTATAGGCGTATGAGCTATCGACAGCATAGTGGCTGAGCTGATTGATGTAGGCGTCGGCTTCATAGGCGATACGTTCGCGGTCGCCATCAACATAGATGCCGAGGAAACTGGTAGCTTTCATGCTGTGTTTGCAGAGTTCCCAGACATCATTAAGGCGGGAGTCATTGCAGCTAAAGTGCGAGGCATCATTATCAAACGGTGCATGGAGAGAGAGACGATTAGCGGAGAGGAGATCGGCGTCGCAGTCGGAGACTTTAATCTCAGCGTAGCGGAAGGGGAGAACCTCAAAGAAGGCATCGGGAACAAGGACGGCGTAGGGCTGTTCAGTATTACGTTTGTCGGGGGGGATTTCGACCTGATAGGTGTGGCGTCCGCGGCGTAGCGGTAACGTCATGACCCGAGTGCGGATATGGCCGGGGGGCTGGCGATCGATACGGCGGCCGCTATCTGCAAGTTTTTCGCTGAGGCAGACCTCGGCGGTGCCGGTGCGGCTGGCGCGGATGGTGACAGCGATGGTACCAAACATGGCTTTACCGTAATCGACAAACCAGCGGTTTTTGCCACGGGTGCGGAGTGAGATCGGCTCTTCGGTGGAGACTACCAGGCCACGTGTTTGATCGACATTGTTTACGCTCATATTATCCCTCTTTCAGTGATTTTTTCTGTAGTTTGATCAGTTGGTTAATCCCTTTATGGGCCAGTTGTTTAAGCTCCTGAAGGGTGTTGTCGGTGAATGGTTCGCGTTCGGCAGTGCCCTGCACCTCTACGAAACGACCGTCTTCGGTCATAACTACGTTAAGGTCGACTTCAGCGGTGGAGTCGTGGATATAATCGAGGTCGAGGGTAGGTTTGCCATCACAGACACCTACACTGACAGCGGCGATGTGGTGGCGGATAGGGTTAGTAGTGATGGTGCCCTGAGTGATGAGTAGATTAACGGCATCGGCCAGCGCGACCATCCCTCCGGTGATAGAAGCACAGCGGGTACCGCCGTCGGCTTGAAGGACATCACAGTCGATAGTGATGGTACGTTCACCGAGGGCTTCGAAGTCGACAGCCATACGGAGGGCGCGGCCGATCAGGCGGCTGATCTCGATGCCGCGGCCATCGGGGCGGCCACTTTTAGAGTCGCGCTGCTTACGGGTGGAGGTACTGCCGGGCAACATAGAGTACTCGGCAGTGATCCAGCCACGGCCGGTATCACGGAGGAAGGGAGGGACACGCTCTTCGATGCTGGCGGTACAGAGAACCCAGGTGTTTCCCTGTTTGATCAGGACTGAGCCGGCAGAGTGGCAGGTAAAGTTACGTTCAAAGGTGACGGGGCGACATGTGAGGCGCGTTTTTTTCATGGTCAGTTTATTCACTCTCTTCTTGCTGCTCCTTGCGGGGAGCAAAGTTAAAACAGAGGTCGGTAGCTTCGACCTCTTTATTAGTGAGGCCGCAACGTTGATTAAAGGGGTTAATGACAAAATGGGCACACCAGGCACAGCTTTTACGCCGTTCGTCATCGCTGAAGACTTTTATCTCGCGCGGTTTATCGGCATCTGTAAAAACACGGGGGCGGGAGGATGCTTTAGCGAAAGGGGTCTCTTCGGGCGAGGCGTAGCGGTGGCCGCAAGCGGTACAGATGGCCTCTTCGCCGACTTTACGAAAATCTTCATAGAGAGGCTCGAGCCGAGCCAGGGCGGTCTTGCCACAGGCGGTACAGTTTATTTCGCGTGAGCTGGCCATGATGTGATTCTTCTGTTACGTGGATTTACCCGCTAAACGGGTTAGGGCCGAGATCGGCGGGTTTGGGTTTACCGCAGAGTTGCCACTCCATGACATCGAGGAAGCGGAGCCAATCGGCGGGAGAGTGTTTGTGGGTGCCGTCGCGGAAGGTGACATTTATGCGATCCGGGACATTAAGGAGGTCGTAGACAGCGGTAGCGGCGCAGTGGGTGAGCCAGGTGCCACTGGGGTTCGCCCAGAGATCTTCCAGAGCCTCCATAGTGAGGAGTGCACGCGGGGCGTGAAGTGCTTTAAGGAAGTGTTGGTCAAAGGGGAGTTCATTTTCGCGGCCACCATATGCTTCAAGTTCGGGGCCAAACCAGTGGGGAAAATTGTGGCAGATGCCGGCGAGGGTTTCGGAGTTTGGTCCCTGGTGGCGGAAACAGCCGGCACCACCGGCACCGGAGTTATTGGCCGTGGTGAGGGCGATACGGTCATCAGTGGCACCAGCGAGGAGGACAGTTTTACCGCCACGCGAGTGACCGGTGATGGCGATGCGGGAGGGGTCGACAAACGGCTGAGTGATGAGGGCATCGACACAGCGGTGGTAGCCCCAGGCCCAGGCGGCGAGGGCACCATAAGTGCCGTTAGGATAAGCTAGATAGATGCCGTGATCACGGGCTGCGGAGTGGATGTCGGAGGCGATCTCAACGCGGTTAAATTGTGCCAGAATAAAGCCACGGTCGGTGACATAACCGGCTACTTCATCGGTGACATAGCGCCAGCAGGCATCGCCATTAATGACTACCGGGAAGGGGCCATCGCCTTGGGGAATGGTGAGGGTGAGGAGAAAAGAGAAGGGGGCCTCGGGGCCGGTCTGCACCCGGCAGCTCACAAAGTGCGGGGAGTTATCGCCACAGACACGGGCACGGTGCAGCACTTCGAGGCTGGTGGTGCCGGGTGTCGAGGGGAGTCCGCCATACTCGATATTAACGATCAGGCGGCTAATCTCCTCACGCCGCCGCTGCCAATCAGCGGCGGAAGTGACGGCAGAGCCGTCACAAAAAGTGAGGAGATCGGGGAGAGCGTCGGGTGCAGATTTAGTCATTGATAACCTCAGCGGTAGGGATCCCACATAGGGTCGTTATCAAAGACCCACTGACAATACTCTCTCTCTTCGAGCTGTGAAGCGGCGGCTTCATCGCAGATGACGGTACAGTTTTGGTGTAATTGGACGACACTGGCGGTGACGCGTGATGAGACAGGGCCTTCAACTGCCTTAGCGATGATTTCGGCTTTACTCTCACCGGTAGCCAGAAGGATAAGGCGACGACAATCCATGATAGTACCGACACCCATGGTGATTGCACGGCGCGGCATATCGGCGGGATTGTCGAAGAGGGTGGAGTTTTCGGCAATGGTAGTAGCGGTGAGGACTACCGGACGAGTGCGCGAGGTGAGTGCCGAGAGGGGCTCATTAAAGCCGATGTGACCGGAGCGACCGATACCGAGGAGCTGGAGGTCTATACCGCCGACAGACTTGATGCGTTTCTCATAAGCGCAGCACTCAGCGGCGAGGTCTTCAGCCATGCCATTAGGGAGAAATGTATTACGTTTATCGATATTGACATGGTTATGGAGATAGCGCGACATATAGAAGCGGTACGATCCGGGGTGTTCGGCTGGGAGCCCGACATACTCGTCGAGGTTAAAAGATCGAGCCAGTGAGAAGTCGAGTTTATCGTTTTTGTGCATGGTGACGAGGCGTCCGTAGAGATTTTCCATGGTACGTCCGGTAGCCAGACCGAGAACGATATCGGGTTTACATTTAATAGCGTCGGCCAGAAGACGCGCGGCAAAATTAACAGCGTCTTCGGTAGATTTACGAATTACGACATCCATTTTGATCCTCCATAGTTAAAAAGTAGAACTAAATGAGAGGCAACTCTAAACAAAGTGCGGTAAAAAGACAAGAAGGTAATAGTTATCAAAAAGTGTGGTCGATGCTGAGATAGAAGCTGTGGTCGGCATAGTTGCGAAGGAACATAGTGCGGACATCGATAACGACCTCCCAGTTATTTTTGAATTGCTGGCGGAAAGTACCACCAATTCCCCAGGCATTGTGCCAGTCAGAGGCACTGCCAAAGACGGCTCCCCAGTCATTATGGTCTTGCATACGCTTCCCTTCACGCTGCCGGCCAAAGATGAAATCTACATAGAATGTGCGTCCTTGCCAGGCTTCGGCATAGCGGAGGACGGTGCTGGCGCGCTGATCCCAGAAAGGTGTCCAGTAATAAGGGTTATAGTCGCTGGTAGTGGCCATGGCGTATTGTAGGCCAAACCAGAGGCCAAACTCGGGAGCGATCTCCCAGAACGACTCAGCCCCCATTTGGTACATGGCGTTATCGTCGCTATAGATGGAGTACTGCCCGCGAATATCGACGATCCAGGTGTCGGAGACTTTCCATCGGGAGTTGATGCCGATGGAGTCGCTTTGATAGAGTCGGTATGCGACAGAGAGGAGGTCGTGTGAGTAGTAGACGCTCATCCCGACTTTTTCAGTGGGGTACCAACTGTACATGAAGTCGCCTACAACTTTATTGTAGCTGTTTTTAGTGAGATCCCAGTCCCAATCGCCATAGAAGGTGTCCCAGTCTTCATTAGGCTTGAGGCGGGTGTGCGCCAAGCCGAGAGAGGCGGAGAGAGCGGCACCCGATTCCAGACGGTGTGTCAGGCGGAGGCGGATATCCTTACGGGTAGCCTTGGCACCGGGGAGGACATCCAGATTTGCTTCGGTATCGTCCCAGAGATAGTCGGAGTCGAAATCTTCGGGGTCATCAATAGTGCGCAAGGGGCGACGTTTCTGTTTAACTTCGCTGTAGGTAGCTTCAGCACCGAGCCAGGTATTTTGGCCCAGATTAAATCCACTACGGAGGCCACCACGCCAAACTTCATATTCATTATTGGCTTTAGACTGGTAGAGGTGAGCACCGACAGAGAGGTCTGAGGGGGTATACCATTTACCGTCGTCAGCGGGTTTGGTGAGTTCGCCATGTTCGTCTACATTATATACACCATATTGTGAGGCTTGCAGTGTAGCTGTTGGGAGAGTGCCGTAAGCGGCGGTGTTATAGCTGAGGGTAGTTTCGGTTCTTTGCGGGCGGTTACGGAAATGTGCTTTATTCGCAAAGGCGATACGGTGGAGGAGAGCTTCGGGGTAGCCGTCTCGGCGCAGAATCTGGATGACCTCTTCAGCGAGATGAGGCTTGCCCATAACCTGTGCCAGTTCGATCCTCAGGGTACGAGCCATAAAGAGCGGGTGGTTTTCGTAGGCGTGTCGTACAATATCGTCACCCTCGGCATACCAGGGCGGTTCATAGCGGCCAACGAGCATACGGTTGCCACCATAGGTGGTATAGCCGCTACGATTCAGTGCAAAGCCGAGTTGATAGGTGCGTGCGGCTTCATAGAGGATGCTATTAACGGGGTTGCGTAAAACTGAGAGGTTACAGGCGTCTTCCTGACCGATATCGCCGTAAGGGTAAGCGACAATATCGACCTCCGGTTTACCGGCGGTGAGTTTTTCGTGCAGTACTTTGAGGCTGTCGCGGAAATTACTGCGCATACGACGATCCCATTCGTTCATAGACTCCAATCTTTTACGATATGGCAGCCATTTACGGTTCGCCAGGGCACGTGCCAGATGGTTAGTGTCGGCCGAGGTGGCGATCTCTGTGTGGGCATCGGTCAGATGGCTGCCAATGACCCAGGCACCGGTGGCAACAAATTCATTAACCATACTCCAGGGGGCGATCGAGGGTTGGAAGTCTTGTTGTTCAGTAATGATAAACATACCGAAAGGGACACCGATATCTTCGGCAACGGGAGTGGCGAGTTCAAAAGTATTACGGAGGCCGTCATCAAAAGTGATCGCTACTTGTTTAGCGGGGCGGCTCCACTTCTCTTCCATACGACGCCCTTTGCTAGCGGGGGCAAATTTACGTTCTCCGGTAAATGAGTAGCGGAGATAATCGACGACACGAGCCGGCAGTGGCACAGCAGCACCGGCATCGCTGTCACGCCATTGGGAGTCGGCCATGATAGCATCCTTGGCTGCGGAGTCGCCCAGATGGAGCCGCTCACCGATCTCGGCAGGGGAGACGAACTCAAAGCCGGCCTGTTTCATGGCCAGAAGGTGTTCATAGAGACGACGCACAGAGGTAGTTGCGAGCCAGTCGCTCTCGGTGAGGTCGTGATAGAGGAGTGTGAGGACGGCACCTTTGGCGGCTTTGGTTTCCATCTCATCGAGCTGTGCGAGGGCTTCGTTATAGCGACCGCGCAACATCTCCAGTCGGGCTTGCTGGTAATTACGTGTAGGGGAGTCGGGATCAAAATTAATATAGCGGTCATCAAGAATCTGCTGAGCCTCGTCAAAACGGTTTTTGCCGATGGCACACTCAAACAGAACCTCTTTGGCGCGTACATGGTGACGGTTGAAGCGGGTGAGGATGATGCGAGCCCATTTGGCGGCGTCGTCGTACTTTTTAAAGATAAGGCAATACTCGGCATAAGTGGCGATGATGGCGACATTATTGGGGGCTTCCTTGACAGCCTGTGCAAGGTGGTCGAGGATAGCTGACGGTGGAAACGTACCGGGAGTTTTCTGGTTCATGGCGTGGCAACGTGTTGCCAGACGTTCACGCAGACGTGCTCGTAAGGTTGGCTCCTCGGTAGCGCGGATGACTTGTTCGAGGCGGCGGATGGTTTCGTCGGCCATATCGCTGATATCGGCGATGTCGGCGCGCATTAAGAGTGCTTCACGAGAGGCAGGTTTAATCCCAAGGGCAGCGATGCAGAGTTCATCGGCTTCTTCGAGGTTACCGAGTAACTGTCCCGTCCTGATATACATTGACACCCATCTAACAAAAAAGGAGGGTTCAATGAGACAGAAAATAGTGTATAGTGAGGCATTCAAATTGAGCGTATTGCACGCATTGGAGACTGGCAAGGTATCG
>JAAYNR010000204.1 GCA_012520735.1 Lentisphaerota bacterium
CTTAATATATCTGGCACTTTCATGGACTCACGCAGTTTTAATAAAAACGCTACGCGTTTGGAAAACAGATTTAAAAAGAATAGAGTTGACGATGACTCTCAATGCTGCCTTAGCTGCTTCAACGCAATAACTTATGAAGATAGCTGCTTGAACTTCTTGTTTTTTTTGACAGTAGCTAACGGGTTAGCTACTAATTGTTTGCGCCATCGGCGCAAGCAATGGACACTCCACCCGCTCTCCATTCACTATCAGCTCACCCGTGCCAAAATCTGCACTCACCCGCGTACCATCAGCAAACTCCGTACAGACCACCCCATCCGCCGGCTCCTCATAATCTGTAATAAATAACGTTTGCAAATAGCCGAACCGTTCCAGACATAAATCATACATCGCCTTCTGTCGCGCAATGCGTGCTTCATCAAGTGTCGGATGTCCCACTATCGGCCTCACACTCCACTCGTCCCTGATATGCTTGCCAAAAAGCACTGCACGCATAGCGCTCTCCCAGGTGAGACCACTCTGCTCTGTAAAGATCAACCCCTGCACTGTGAGCTCCCACATCGGCACCGCCCTGTCGATCATCCCCATCACCGGCCACGATCTGTCGCCGCCACACCCGCCCCCGCTGCACACATAATCGGCCGCTACCACAGCCGGTAATATGCCGTACTCTGTAGCTACCGCGCCGAAGGCACGTCGTGCGGCCTCCAGCACACGTACCTGTCCCCGGGCAGCGTGTGACCTCGGCCCACGCCATTTAGGATGATAGTTCACCTCCAAAGGACGCATCATGTAGTCGCAATAGTACATCCCCTGCAAGCCCAGTCCACGCATCTGCTCCAGATGTCCTTCGAGTCGTTCACGCGGCAGCGCCAATCCCCAGCTCTGATACTCCAGACCTCCTCCCCACCAGCCGGAGAGGAGCGGCTCACCGTAAATATCATGAATTAACACGTCACTATCGAAATTAGGCGCATGAGGGATGTTCATTGAGAAATTGTCATGCACACTCATGTGGTAACCAAGCTCCTCGTTGCCATACCTGATAAGCTCCCGGAAACGCTCCTCACCGCCCAATCGCTCTTCAATCGGAAAACGTGCTGGATAAAGACCATCATGACCGCGGGCATTCCAGGCCACCATTTGACAATACCCGTTCTTAATTCCCGCCCCATGGATCCGTGCCAGATTGTCCCGGCACTCATCAAAGGTCATCCCTAATATAAAAGAGAGTGCCGCACCGCTGTTGGTACGGTGTCCTTCGAGTCCTTCGTTTTCCCGCGCAAAAAATGTTTTAAAGGTGTACGACTTCAAAACATGCGCCACCTCAGGCGACTCCGCCACACGCTCCGCCAGGGGCACTTTACCGAGGTCGTCCATGATATGATGCCGCAGCCGTGTCGCACAGACCAGTGGCAAATTAGCCGCCGCCGCCAACGGCACCAAACGCAGTTCGCGTGTGTCAAAATCGACCGGATCGGGCCAATGACGACGCAACGAAAAAGCAAAATTCAAATCTCCATTACCGCAGCCATCCGTAGCAACACAGCATTGAGCATCTGCCGCCCCCTGCCGTACCAGAATCATCATACCACCCTGTCCCGACATCACCGCACCAAAGGGGAGTGTCGTCGCCAACTCCCACCGCTCCTGCTCCAGATAGATGAGAAAGCGATCGCGCAAAGCGGGCTTGCCAGCCGGCGCACACAATGTCCCCCCACCTACCGGCAACAACATCATCCCTGCCGCACCTACCGTCAACAGACCGGGGAGGATATCTATGGCAAAAACACGAAAATGTGCTGGCCGACGCTCGTAAACTTCAGGCATCGATAGAGTTACCGACACCTCACCATCGACAATGCGCAGCCATAACCCTACCTGCACCTGCCTAAACCCATCACCCACCACCACATGTACCGCCCCGAAAACCTCTTCAATCAGATCAATCCGATAATGCTCCAACCTCTCTTCACGGCGTACTGTCTTATCATGCACCTCCAGCGCCAGCAACGGAGCCGGCCCCCACACCACCCCACTCGCCTTGACAATTACACGTGCCGTAATCTGGTCAGCACCACGCGCAACCTCAACACGCAATGCCCCATCCTCTAATACAAAAATATTACTCTCTACCATCCGACACTCCCCCTCCCCGCTTAAAAAGCCAAAGCCTCCTATCAGGCTTCAGACAGCCATTACTTTACCACACCCACGCAAACAAAGTACAGGACAATCAGCAGCCGCATCACACGGCTACGTAAGTGGCAAGCAGTAAATTGGAGCATAGCACTCACCTCGCTTCTTCATGGTTTCACAGAAAACCTGTTCTTTGTCGTGAGCTTTGTCGTGAGCTTTGTTGACTGTATCATTGAGCACTTCCCCGGGGACAGAGAAGCAATATCCCCCTTTTAACCACTCCTTTGCGTCCACTCCGTGGTCGCAAAAACCATAGCCACCAGCCAACTCCACTACTTCTCGCATCGCCCTCCCTGCCCTGAAAGGGCAATACATACCAGCTCGGGGCAACGCCCCGA
>JAAYNR010000047.1 GCA_012520735.1 Lentisphaerota bacterium
ACCCTGGGCTGGTATCTCTTGCCCCTTCAGGGCATTTTCTGCCCCCGTTCTGTGCCTTCCGCCCCATTCCGTCCCTTCCGTGGCTCCCTTCCCCTCCCCGGGCCTTCTCTCTTTGCTCTCTTTGCGTTCTTTGTGGTTAATTTTCACTTCCCACCCCGGCCTAAACCATTAAGGCATTCTCTCTCCTTTCCGCTATCTCTTGACTTTTCGCTACCAATACCATATCTTTCTTTTCTTTATTTATTAGATTAGATAGGTTGTGCTTAAAAGGGTAGCTTATGGCTCACTTAATATTAACAGGTGGCACAGGACAGGGCAAACGCTATGAACTTAGTGCAGAGGTGACACGTCTGGGCAGACGCCCCGACAACGATGTCTCGCTGGCCTCAGGCTCTGTATCCTCAACCCATGCCGAGATCGTTAAAACTACCGAGGGCTTTGAATTGCGTGACCTCGGCTCAACAAATGGTACTTTTCTCAATGGCGAGCGGGTCGACACTGTCAGAATTTTCCGCAATGATATCATCCGCCTCGGTGATGTCTCGCTGATGCTCGATGGCGACGATGTCCCGCAGGCAACCAGCAATGATGATGAAGCCGAGATGCTCCCGCTCTCAAGAACAACCGTAGCCATTAAACCGCTCGATGCCCGCGATGCCCAGGCTGCAACACCTGCCGAGTTTAAATCCGGCAATAAACTCTCTAAATTATGGCCGCTTTTCTTAGGGGCAATTATCCTCGCCATTATGGCCGGGATCTACCTTTTCGTCAAAAAAGCGATGATGTAACCACCGCTCCTCCGCTACAACAACCAACCTACAAATTCGTCGCGCTCCTTTACCGTAACCTCCAGCTCTCTGTAACTGTCGTTAACCCGTAATGCTACTTTAACTGTCGCCGCCGCTGTTTTGGCTCCGTAGGCCACACAAATCTCCGCCGCTCTCTTTTCGTCATCGCTCTCTACTGCCCCACCCGGCAACAGGAGTGTCGGGCCACGCTCTGTTACAGCCTCAATTACCAGATCGCCGACAGCAGCCATCGCCAGTATCGCCTCGTTATCCTCGCGATTACGACCAATTATACACTTTGTCCCCCCCGGCAGACGCATATGCCGCCCCACCCGCAATAACTGCAATAAGCGTCGCTCACCAAAACCTTCATGTGCCATAAGGTCGCTTAACCGTTTGCAAAACCCTTCGTCTGTCAGCAGACACCCACCCGCCGGTGCCGGATACTCGGTAATCCCGTATGCTGCCGCCAAGGCCATCTGCGGCTTACGGGTCCGCCCCGATAACCCCAGCAGCCGTTCTCTATCAAGCAACCCCTCTTCTTCTACCCGCGTTGGTGGCAACAACTTGGCACTGAGCGGACGCACCAACCTGTCGCCGTAACCGCTGCTGTTAAGTACTGTATCGAGCGCGATGCGGTTTTGCGACATCGGTCGCTGTCCCAGCACCTCACCCGTAATTATGCAGTCGAACCCCAGTTCCTCCATCAGCTCACCCGTCCGCCGCACCATCTGTGCATGGCAATCTATGCACGGGTTCATGTTGCCGCCAAAGCCGTGGGGCGGATCCTCTACCAACCCAGTGATATCTTCAAAAAAATCGAGCACATGGAGCTTCACCCCTATATGAGCCGCACCACGCTTTGCCTCTGTAATGTTGAAAAAAGGGCTGTCAAAAACCACCGCCTCTACATGCGCCCCCAGCTCGCGTAGCAGACACACCGCCAGCATGCTGTCGAGTCCACCCGAAAACATGCTCAAACACCGCGCCTGCCGTTTATCACCATTTGCACCCATCGTTCCACACCCCCTCTCACATCTCCAACAACTCACGCCATTGGCTCTCTATCAGCGTACCCCCGAACTTTGAGCCGCTTTTTTAATCGCCCGCTTCAAAGCAACCCCTTCATAAACCCGCCCCGCTTCCAGATATAGATCAGCCAGTATGTAGCCGGTCGGAGCATGCCGCTGCCCACTCTGTGCATAAGCCTCCTCTGCCAGTTTGACCGCCTCTTGTATGTCGTAACCCGGTGTGGTTTTGCTCCCCAGCAAACGCGCCAACGCTGCCCGAGCCTCAATATTGGTGCTGTCGGATGCCAACGCCTCTCTGTATTGACGTACCGCCTCTGCCGGCTGCCCCGCCTGTAGAGCCGCCTCGGCAAAGCGTATGCGGAAAGGTGCTGTCTGTGGTGCCAACGCCGCTGCCCGCCCCGAGTGCCAGAATGCCGCCTCGCTCTGCCCCAATCTCTGGTTGGCCAGAGAGAGACGAAAATGAGTCACTGCATCATCCGGCTGCAACAACAATATCTCCTCAAACCGTTTTATCGCCCCCAGAGCATCGCCAAAAGCGAGCCGCCGTACCGCCTCAAGCTCTATCCGCTCAGCCAGCTCATGTAGTAATAAATCACGCCTGTTATACTCCGCAGCTCTCTGAATGGCCGGTGGCACACTGTCGCCTACCCCCGGCAATACGAGCTGTGTCACCACTACACCACGCACCGCCAGCAAGCGCGCTACCCGCTTGCGCAGGGAGTCAATAACCTCCGGCTCGTCACTGCTCTCCAGCCAGTCACAACGTACCGACCTGAATGGCTCAACTATCGCCTGTAACTGCCGCGGATCGCTCCGCATAAATAACGACCCTCTCCCCGCTTTGCCACTCTTTTTCGGCGGTGTCGCCAGAAAAGCACGCACCCCCGCTTCGTCCAGTACACAGGCACTGAGTAACTCCGGCATCGCCACCACTCCTGCCCCTAATAACTCACGAAACACCACCTCGTTCTCAAAACGCTCTTGCAAACGCTCTAAAGGTACCACCAGCGACCGCCTACTCCCAAGCAACAACCAGTGCTCCAGCCCGGTACACCATAGCTGACTGTGTGGGAAACTCTGGTTGAATGCCGCCACAATCTCATAAAAAGCAGCCGCCGACAACCCACTGCCGCTAAGCGATAAAGCCACTACGCCATCGTCGGCCACCACTCGCCCATAGCGGTTAAAAGCCGACCCCCGCAAAGCACTCGCCCCCTGTCGTGTCCAGGCCGGCCCCGGCATCACATGGAGTACGTCGTAGCGACTCCCACTCCCGCCACTCCCTGCCGCTGTTGCTACACGGGAGCTACGCAAAGCCGCTACATCGGCCTCAAAAACCGCCACTGCTTCGAATATCGCCCGATCAGCCCCCCGACACGCCAACCGCTCCGGTCTATACAACCTTGCCGCACGCTGTGCCAATGGGGCCTCTTCGCCAAACAAAGCCACCCGCCCCACACGCGGTGCCAGCAATAGCGGCAAATGCGCTTCAACCAGACGCGCTCCACGGAATCGTGTCTCAAATGCCACCGGACGCCCATTGATGGTCAACACCCGCCCATAGTCGTGATCAAAGTAAATACTCGCCGAAGCCCTCCCGCCATCGCTGTGATAAAGCGGTGCCCCACTATAGGCAAAGGCACTACCGGACTCAGCCCAACGCCCCGCCGGTGAGTTGGCCAGTAACGCAAAGGGTAGCTTCACAAAAACTGCCGCAGCCACCACCCCCGCCACTAATACCACCCCGGCAAACTGGCCCCAACTCCGCAACGATGTCGCCAGCAGATGAAACAGTGCCGCTACCGCCGCTACCACCGCCGCCGTTGTCAGCAGCGACTCAAAGCCGGTCGCCGCCATCACCGTCCGAAACGCCGAAGCCCCCAGTATCACCCCCAACAAAAAAACCACGCTGTGCCGCCACGATAGACCGGCCAACCCCGAATTACCCCCTGCCGCCAGAAATCCCGCCGCTAACCCCGGTAACGCCAGCCGTAACCCGATACGCCAACACTGTGCCGTCACTACCGCGCCGCTATCAAACCCGTATGGCTCCAAAAGCAATCGCTGCCACCCACCCACCAGAGCCTCTGGCAACAACAACGGCAACAGTGCCGTCACTGCTGTAACGAGCGAGGCCACCACCAGTGCCACTCCACCACCTCGCAATAACATTGCCAGTACTATCCCCGCCGCTGCCGCTAAAGTGTAAAAAAGTCCGCTGATTGTTGCACTCTGTGCCGTGCGACCAAACCAGACATCGTGCTGCCGCACTAGTGCCAGATAGATCACAATTACCGCCATGCCCGACAAAAATGTCGCTATTATACTGCAAGCCAGACGCCATTTTTTCTGTTCTGTCACTTACGCCTCCGCTTTAACACTCTTCAACCCGACCATCGCCGCCACCACAGCCTCGCTTATCGCCGGAGCCGTTAAGCCACACTCTCGCCGCAGCTCGTCAACCGTGCCCTGCGGCACAAACCGATCAGGCCAACCAAAACGGAGCACCCGCTGTGATGACACCGCCAACTCACCCGCCGCCTCCAGCAGTGCCGACCCAAACCCGCCCGCCAGAGCACCATTTTCAATAGTAACCCAAAACGCCCCAGCCGCTGCCTGCTTAGCCAGTAGCTCCCGATCCAGCGGCTTAATAAAACGGGCATTAACCACCTCCACCCTGATCCCCTGCTCACGCAACAACGCTGCGCTTTCACGCGCCAGCTCTACACAGTCGCCCAATGCCCACATCGCCACAAAACCATGCTCGCTGCCTCGCCCGTCACCACTCTCAACTACCTCTGCCTTACCCCACTCCAACGCCTCCGGCAATAACTCCAACTCCTCTGGCTCATCAGCCGGCGGGTTGTCACGCGGGTAACGAATTGCCACCGGCCCGTCTTGTTGCCGCGCCGCCTGCAACATCTGCACCAACTCCCGGCCACTGCGCGGCTGCAGCAGCGATATCCCCGGCAAACACCGTAACATCGCAATGTCATACATCCCATGATGCGTCGGCCCGTCATTGCCCACTGCACCGGCACGGTCAATACAGAAAATCACCGGTAAATTCTGCAAACACACATCGTGCATCACACAATCTACCGCACGCTGCAGGAAGGTCGAGTAAATTGCCAATACCGGTCGCAACCCCTCGGTCGCTAAACCCGCCGCAAACACCACCGCGTGCTCCTCACATATCCCTACATCAAAAAACCGCTGCGGAAACTCCTTGGCAAAACTGTCAAGCCCCGTACCGGCACGCATCGCCGCAGTTATCGCCACCAACGAGGTGTCGTTACGTGCCATCTCGGCCAACGCCTCACCCATAACCTGTGAATAACCACGCTTCACACTCTGCACCGTATCCTGGCTCTTCAGCGGGTCAAACTTACCCACTCCGTGCCACTCCTCCGGATGCTGCTCCGCCGGACGGAAGCCACGCCCTTTAAGTGTCGATACATGCACCAGAATCGGCCGGTCGTAGTTACGCGCAATAGTAAGAGCATCGCACAACGCCCCAATATTATGCCCGTCAATCGGCCCCATATAACGCAACCCCAACTCTTCAAAAAATGCGTTTTGTAGAAAAAGACTCTTCACCGCCTGCTCTGTGCGATGATACGGAGCACGCAACCGCCCCAATTGCAGCCTGTGTGCCAGCCGCTCCACCGCACCCTTCCAACGGTTATAACGCGGGTTCGATAATAACCGCCCCAGGTGCGACGACAACGCCCCTACCGGCCCACCGATCGACATCTCGTTGTCGTTTAATACCACAATCAGCCGCTTTGTCGTGTCAGATATATTATTCAACGCCTCTAAAGTTACCCCGTTGGCCAGCGCCGCATCACCTACCACCGCAATAACCGCCTCATCACCACCGCGCCGATCCCGTGCTACCGCCATCCCCACCGCAGCCGATAAAGCCGTCCCAGCATGTCCCGCACCAAAAGGGTCGTACTCACTCTCCGTACGCTTGGTAAACCCCGATATCCCGCCAAACTGTCGTAAAGTATGGAAACTCTCCCGACGCCCCGTCAGCAACTTCCAAGGGTAACTCTGATGCCCCACATCCCACACCACCTTGTCGGCCGGCGGCGCAAAAACCCGCATCAACGCAATCGTCAACTCCACCACACCCAGACTCGAAGCCAGATGCCCCCCGGTTTGACTCACCACATCTACCAGCCGCTGCCGTATCTCATCAGCCAGCAACGGCAACTCATACCGCGGCAACGCCGCCACATCAGCCGCGGCAGATATTTTATCTAAGATACCTCTTTTCAACTCATCAGCCATCGTACCAATCCTATCAGCGCCCAGCAGCCCGCTTAAAACCCGCCGCCGATGCCGAAATAGCCGCCAGCTCCACACTGAAACTCAGCCGGAAATAACCGGCATAACCAAAGCCACGCCCCGGCACAGCCAAAATATTCTCCCTCTGTAAAGCATTCACAAAAGCCAGATCGTCCCCACCCGGTGCCTCCGGGAAGAAGTAAAACGCCCCCTGCGGCATAGTAAAATTAATCCCCGCCTCGCGCAACACCCACGCCATCTCACGCCGCCGCGCATCGTAAACAGCCATATCAACCTGCTCGTTGATCAGCTTCTCCACCAACACCTGACCTATCACCGGCGCATTGACAAACCCCAACGTCCGACTCGTCATCGCCACCGCCCCCAACAACGTCTCCACCTCAGGCATCGCTGGGTTGGCCAACAGATATCCCACTCGCTCACCCGCCAGTGCCAAACTCTTAGAGAACGACCCCACCACCACCGTATAAGGCGAAAGCGGCAACACCGGCGGCACCACCGCCCCATCATACGCCAACGCCCGATAAGGCTCATCACTCACCAGGAAGATCGGCCTTGCCCGCCCTCTGTTCACCACCGCCAACGCCTCCGCCAGCTCCGCCAGAGTCGCCGCCGTATAGATACACCCCGCCGGGTTGTTAGGCGAGTTGATCAACACCACACGCGTCGCCGGCCCCACTGCCGCCATCAACGCCGCCACATCGAGCTGAAACTCCGGAGCCCGCGATGCTACCGGACGTAACACCCCACCAAAATGGGAACAATACGCCCCATACTCCACAAAATAAGGTGCCGGCACCACCACCTCATCACCCGGGTCCAAAACCGCTCGAAAAAATGATGTCAAACCCCCGGCCGCGCCACACGTAACCACTACATGCTCCGCCCCTACCTCCACCTCCTGCTCCGCCGACAACCGTCGCGCCAGTGCCGCCCGTGTCGCCGGCAACCCCGCATTAGGACAATACCCCAGCCCCAGCGGTTTCACCACCCGCTCAGCCATCTCCCGCAACACCTCTCGCGTTGCCGCCGGTGCCGGCACATCAGGATTACCCAGACTGAAATCATAAACATTCTCCGCCCCCACCTGCGCCTTCAGCTCCAACCCCGCCTCAAACATCCGCCTGATCCACGAAGCATTCTCCATCTGCTCACGCACCGCCTGTGTCACTACTCCACTCATAAACCACCCCTCCTCACCAGCAACCAACTCCACCCGACTACTCCCCGCTATCTGCCAGCAGACGCACCGTCACCGAGCTCTCATCCTTCAATATTTTCACCCCACGGGTAATCTTACAGAGACTTATCCCCAGCTCCCGTGCTACCCCCCGCTGCGTAGCACCATCACGCAACCGCTCCATCAAACGCCAGCGCAACGATATTGTCCGCCGCTCACCCGGGGTAAGTATCTCGTTGAAAAAGCGGCGCATCTCCTCCGCCGACTCCACACGCGCAAAGGCATCTGCAGCCGCCTGCACCGCTTTTTCAATACTCTCTTTACTCTCCTTAGCCATACCGTTTTAACACGCCAGAGCTTTCAGGGCAGCCTCATAATCGGGCTCCTGTGCCACCTCCGGCACCAGCTCCGTGTAGACCACCTTGCCGCCCTTATCGATCACCACCACCGCCCGTGCCAGCAGCGTCTGCAACGGACTATCGATAATATCGACCCCATACGCCTTACCAAAAGCCGGCGACCGGAAAGCCGAAAGCGTCTCCACATTAGCCAACCCCTCTGCACCACAGAAACGTCCTAATGCAAACGGCAAGTCCACCGAAACACAAAGCACCGCCACATCAGGCTTACCAGCCGCGGCCTCATTAAACCGCCGCACTGAAGCCGCACACACCGGAGTATCGATACTAGGGAAAATATTCAAAACCACACACTTACCGGCATAATCAGCCAAAGTTGTCTCCGAAAGATCACCCTTAGTCAGACTAAACCCCGGTGCCACACTACCCACTACCGGCAACGCACCACTCGTATTTACAGGGTTACCATGAAAAGTTATACCAGCCATCCTCCACCTCCTACTTACTATTGTTAACGCTCCCAACCATAAGGAACGCCTTACATTATACCACGACTCACCAAACACCGCAACGCCGCAACGCCGGCGCGTAAATACACTGGCGTAAGTAATAGGTGAAATATATAAGAGAGGTCTCCCTGCCTGCCCCCACAGCGGCGTTCACACCGCCCCACTTAGCCTGCTGCACTTACCTTGCCAAGCTGCGGTGCGCTTTGCGCCACCGCACTAGGGCGTGTCTCCCCGGGACCGCCGTTGTCAGCAGCGGCGTACGCCGCTGCGTAGCCCTGCACTGCGGGTACTCCGGTAGCTGCGGTCTCTACGGAAACATGCGCCCCCCCTGGGAGCCCCGAGTGGCTGCTCGGGCCGAGCCTGCGGTGCGTCCTCGGCACCACCGCAGTAGGGCGTGTCTCTTCCGGCAGTGTGCTTCAGCGCACTACCGCCCCCTCTGCCGCACAACCACTTATCAACAACTCCGACCGCCACTTATAAGGATAATCCCGACACTGCTGCGGCTTCGCCCCCTGCACCAGGCAAAGATTATCCTCCTGCAGGAAAATACAGTACCCGTCAGCCCCATCAATCAGAACAAGCCCCCGACGGTCTTCACCCAAGCAGGTGTATTTTTCGAAAAACTCATCCTCACTGATCCCCAGCTCCGCCGCCATCGCCTCGCCCTCACCCTCTTTCAAATGCACATACCCCGGTGCCCGACAGCAATTACCGCAACGTAAACAGACAAAATCAGCGTATCTATTGCCCTTTATACTCACTTACCTACCACCTCTTCAACAATAGCCGCTACCGCCTCTTTCGAGGCCGAAACCCGCCGTAGCCGAGTTGGCAACTCTCCCAGCCCATCCAGTAATGGATGATGCGCCAGGTCTTCGCCGGTGGCACGTGTAATCGCCTCGCTAAATTTGGCCGGATGAGCCGTGGCCAAACATATCATCGGCACTGCCGCATCCAAGTGCTGCTCTCCCGCATAAACACCCACCGCTGTGTGCGGATCCAGCAAATAACCGTAATCCTGATGAAAACTCCTGATCGTAGCCAAAGTAGCCGCGGTATCACCTCTACTCGCCTTAATCAGCCGATCCACCCCATCGCTCCCCACATCTACCTTTATCTGCCGCTCGCTGGCAAACCCCTCCATCTGTCCACGCACAACTGCAGCGTCGCCGCCGGCCCGATAGTAAAGATAACGCTCAAAATTGCTCGCCACCTGGATATCCATCGAAGGGCTCAATGTCGGCACTACTTCCGCCGCAGCATAACTCCCCGTCGTGAAAAAACGAGTCAGGATATCATTCTCATTGGTCGCCAGAATGAGTCGCTCAATCGGCAACCCCATACGACTGGCCATATACCCGGCAAAAATATCCCCAAAGTTACCCGTCGGCACCGCAAAACTGACCCGCTTAGCCCCGGTTTTATCCATCACCCGGAAAGCTGCGTAAAAGTAGTAAACTATCTGCGCTAATACCCGCGCCCAGTTAATCGAGTTAACCGCCCCCAAATGGTAGGCATCACGCCAGGAGAGATCGTTGAAAAGGTCTTTCACAATCTGCTGACAATCATCAAACGTACCACTCACCGCCAGATTATATACGTTATCATCGAGCACGGTTGTCATCTGCCGCTCTTGTACCGGACTCACCCGACCATCCGGATGCATCACAAATATCCGCATCCGCTCGCGCCCGCGTACACCATGAATAGCCGCACTGCCGGTGTCACCACTGGTCGCCGCCACAATATTCAACTCCCCACCACGCTGCTGCAACACATACTCAAACAGATTACCGAGGAATTGCAGCGCCACGTCTTTAAACGCCAGTGTCGGCCCATGAAACAACTCTACTATATGGAGCGGCCCTACCTCCACCACCGGAGTCACCTCCACGTGCCGGAACGAGGCATAACTGGTCGTAACCAGACGTTTCAAGTCGGCCGCCGGAATATCGCCGATAAACAACTCCGTCACCGCACAGGCCAGATCCACAAATCCCATCGACCGCCACTGCGCCAGCTTATCGGTTACATCGGGAACTGTTTCAGGTAAAAACAACCCCCCGTCCCGGGCCAGGCCTGTCAGAACTGTCTCTTGAAATGGGAGCGGTGCACCACCCCCCCGTGTGCTGATATATCTCATGGTATCCACCTGCAATCGTCAGTAAAAGAACCCATTATTACCATACAACACCCCTGATTGGCAAAGACCAAATAAAAAAAGTTTATTATTAGCTATTGACTAAAACATACAACTCAAGTAAAGTTCTGCCGTTTTGAACAAATTATAGGTGTGGCGAGGTAGCTCAGTTGGTAGAGCAGCGGACTGAAAATCCGCGTGTCACCGGTTCGACCCCGGTCCTTGCCACCATATTTTAACGGACCGCTTGACATTTCGGTCCGTTTTTGTTCTAATTATCCGTCCAACCCATTTTGGGAAGAGAGCGGGCGGGCAATCCGCATATTGTTACGAGGCAAGTATGGAAGCGTATGCAGTAGTTGAGACCGGTGGCAAGCAGTATCGTATAGCTGCTGGCGACACCTTTGAGATAGAGCGTCTGGACGTTGAGGCCGGTGAAAAGGTCGATAACGTACCAGTGCTGGCACTTTCCGATGGCAACGGACTGAAGATCGGTACACCGATCGTCGCCGATGCCAAGGTAGTCCTCAGCGTTGTTGGCCACAAACGCGGTGAAAAGCTGATTAACTTCAAAAAGAACCGCCGCAAGGGGTTCAAACGGCGCATGGGGCACCGCCAGGAGCTCACAGTAGTCAAGGTTGACTCGATCGCCTGAAGTCACAGCGTCATTTAATATAGGTAAGGAGTTTAAAAATGGCTGGTTCAAAAGCACGTAATGGGCGCGATAGCGCCGGTCAACGTCTTGGCGTAAAACGGTATGATGGTCAGGTAGTTACTGCCGGCTCAATTATCGTCCGCCAACGCGGCACCAAATATTTTCCCGGCAGCAATGTCGGGATCGGACGCGACCATACCCTGTTTGCGCTGGTCGATGGTGCCGTCAAATTTCTTAAAGATGGCCGCGTTGTGAGCATCGTCCCACCCGTCGCCGGGTAAATGCCACACTCCGCTCTATTAAAAAAGCCGCCTCTTCAGGCGGCTTTTTTTGTCCCTTTTTAAGACACTACTTCTATGTCCTCGTATTTGAACGAAGGGTGAAGATAAATGCTTTAATGGTGGAATGCCTTAATGGGAGAAATGCTCATGTCCAGGGAGGGGATATCTCACGGAGGCACGGAGGCTCATGTCCGGCATTGCCGGTACGGAGCCCTGCGTTCCCGGAGGGCGCACAGCTTACTGCTTGCGCAGCCGCAATGCGGCTGCCAAGTTACCGTTGTTTGACGGTAAGTACGGCGCAGGGGGCTTTGCGGACGACTCGTTCGGCGACGCTACCGATCATCATGTGGACCAGGCCGCTACGACCGTGGGTGCCCATGACGATCATGTCGGCGTTGCCTTCTTCGGCGTAGCGAATAATCTCTACAAAGGGGACACCGTTTGTCACTTGGCTCTCGACGTTAAGGCCGTTTTCGATAAAACTGCCGGCTGCTTTGGTTAGCCGTTCGCGGCAGGCGTCGGCAATGTCGGCCAGGTCGATTTGTCGCACAGGTGCCACAAGGGCATCTCCGGGGAGTGGTACCATGACGGGGGCAACTACGTGGAGGAGGGTTAGTTTGGCCTCGAATTTGGTGGCAAGGAGTGCGGCGTAGCGCATGGCGTAGTCGGAACAGTCGGAGAAGTCGACCGGACAAAGGATGTGTTTGCAATGGATGTTGTTCATTGAGTACCTCCTGTTTAGCTATTTAATTGACACGGGTGTGTGAACCCGATGTTTTGCTGTAGTATACATGAAAAATGGGGAGGGATCAAGAAGAAGCGGATTTTTGATTTTCTAAAACTGCTTACAGCCGTAACCAAATGTTGTATAGCATA
>JAAYNR010000020.1 GCA_012520735.1 Lentisphaerota bacterium
ACAGCCAGATCTGTATCTAGTTTTTCAGCACCAATGGTAAAGACCGGCACAGGGGTATTGGCCACTACCTCATGAAAACGCTCCCCCGTGTAAAAAGTCTTAATCAGATCAGCACCCATCTCAGCCATAATACGCGACACCCGTTTCACCTTGGCATGAACCTGCTCAGGGGTGCGCTCCTTATGCTCTACCACATAAGCCTCGCCAATCAGAGGGATCCCCAGCCGCTCTTTCTGTCGCACCACCTCAGCAAAAATGCGTACATTCTCTGTCTCACGCCGCCGATCATTATCCTCTTCCAGAAACAGCGAGCAAATCACAGCACCCGCACCGGCCTGTACCGCCTCGTCCACCGTCGTGGCAATAGTAGTAAACCCTTCACGATACTCCAATGGATAATAAAACGAAGCACTCCAGTTGATACGCACCACCGGTGTCGGCGCAGTCGGACCGGCCAGCAACTCCCAGTTACGCTTTAACATAAAACGGGGCAACAGTAGCGCGTCCGTCTGCAAACAACTCTGCAATGCTGGAGTCGCCTGCTCAAGGCCGGGCTGATCGCCATATTCAACTACATGATCAACCGCTGAAATCACCAGATTACGCTTACCGCGAAACAACTTTGCCAATCGTAAATCGATACCAGACATATCAAAGCTCCTTTTCCGCTAACGAATAAAAAAAACTCCTGCCATTGTATTCACTACACCACCATAAATCCATAACAAAATAAAAAGCATCGTCACAGCCTCTCGCTCACCTCACCGCCCCCACAGGCGGCACTGCACTCACATAGCCGGTGCTGGGCATGAGCTCTGCGATCATCGAGCTACAGCTCGGTCTGGGCTTGCAGTGCGGCTTCGCCGCACTCTGGAGTTTGGCTTTTTTGGGTTGTTATGAGGTGGCTCTAGACCTCGTGAATGCCGGTTTTTTTGGGGTTTTTAAGCGGTTTGAATTATGCCCCGCAGTTTGATACCCAGTTTCTTGGGCTTCGTATCCATTACCTTTCCGCTCACGAAGCCGTCGAAAGTGTAGCTTTCTATGGCCTCGCTTAAACATTCAGCACGAATCTGACGCAACAACTGACCTGTTGATGGCTTTGTCCTATTTGCTTCCAACTCAGCCCGCCACTTTGGTGCCACTAGTCTGGATACCGGATTGACCTCTTTGCTCATCATTTTTAGCGCAGCTATCCAGAGCAGAGAATATCCTCCAACAAGTACAGCCGGCAATATCCTGTTGGAAGGTTCTGTGCGTACCATGGCATCCCCAACTCCGATCAATTCTTTTACATCACGGAAATTGACCTCTACTCCCCAGCGCCAAAGATAATATTGCAACACCTCCTCTATCGGCAGGTTATCATCCGTGCAGAGCAGATAAGCAGGTTGTCTATACAACAACTTTGAACCTTTGCGCAAACGGTAACCAGTCGGGGCGATAACAATGACCCTGACAGAGATTTTGGCGCCGGCGGGCCGCCATAATAGATTTTTAATCTCTTTGACACGAAAAGTATGTCTGCGACCGGATGCAACGGCTTCAACTTCTTTACATGGAATGCTGTCGTTCTGCCTCAGTTCTTCAGGAGTAGGTGCTCTATCCCCGTAAGAACGTGGTCTTCCGTTTTTAGTCACATGGTGCTCGGAAGGAGGGTAAAATAATTTGGCATCTTTCCGCATCCGTCCGATATAACTAATACCTGACGGCATATTTTTTAAAATAAAACCAGTAGTGTAACCGCCATCACCAACTGCAATGATTTTGCGTTCCGGCAGTGAATTGGATATTTTATCAAACCCTGCAACTGCCCTGGTTCCCAGAGACATGCGCTTCTTCTCTTTACGCCATTCAGCCAATTCTTCTTCTGTGGCTTTCGATGAAGGGCGTGTGGCTGTAGGGGCATGCTCAAAATATACCGGTAACATTTGAGCCTCGCCATTGCCAATCTTCCAGGCGGCGCTGAACATCAAAAAACGTTGCCCTAACTACCTGCAACATCAAGCAATGAGGAAAACTCGTCCATTACCGAACTACCCGTCAACTCGTCTTTTTTTTTACATCTTTTACATCCACAGGGTTGGGTGGTGCGTCTGGACGCGAGAGAATGATATTCTCTTTATCCGCTATGATCCACTCAACGTTCTCGCCTTTCTCAATCTCCAGTGCATGTGCAATCGCTGACGGAATGGTGGCATAGTACTGTTCGCTGTTTTTCCTGACAATGTGCTGAATCTTGGTCTTGTAGCCCATAATTAATCCTTTCTGTTGAACGCCGCCTATCATAGTTGAACAACTATGATAATGTCAACAGCAAAATTAATCAAAATAGTCATATAACTGTGGATTCGATCAGTAGAGCCTGTGCCTGTTGGCCAGCAAAGACAGGCCAATCATAGTATAAAGCCAAACTCCAGGCCCAGGGTGAAACCCTG
>JAAYNR010000061.1 GCA_012520735.1 Lentisphaerota bacterium
ATTTAAAAGGAAGAGAGTTGACGATGACTCTCAATACTGCTTGAACTGCTTCAACGCAACAACTTACGAAGATAACCGCTTGAATTTCTTGTTTTTTTTGACAGTAGCTAACAGGTTAGCTACTAATTTGTTGTTGTGGTATGGGCGGAGAGGCAGTATGATTAGGGTGTTCTTTTTTTAACAAGAGGGAGGATGTTATGAGCAGTAGTGTTTTTGCAACTGAGCGGCGTATTAAATTGGGTATCTGGGGGTTGGGGCGTGGTTCTTCTTTTCTGAGGTCGCTGGCTTCGCTGAATATCGATGTGGTGGCGGGGTGTGATTATCATGAGAACATGCGGCAGGGTTTTTTGAAAAATTGCCCTGATGCTTTTGTTACTGATAATGAGGATGAGTTCCTGGCAAGTGATATTGATGCCGTGCTGGTGGCAACTTATTGTCCAGACCATGGTAAACATGCGGTTAAAGCACTTGAGGCGGGCAAGCATGTGTTGAGTGAAGTGATGGCTTTTATGACGCCGGCTGAAGGGGTAGCACTGGTGGAGACGGTGGAGCGGACGGGATTAGTTTATAACATGACCGAGAATTACCCTTTTTCTTTACCGAATCTCTACTTGGCAAAGTTGTGGAAGGAGGGGTTGTTTGGTGAGTTGTCGTATGCGGAGTATGAGTATGTTCATGGGGTGGGGCGTTGCTTTACCAACCCTGACGGTACGCCGCTGGAGCCGGGGAATCGTGTGCACCATTGGCGGGGCTGGCTGAATTATCACTACTATTGCTCGCACTCACTGGGACCGGTGATGGTGATTACAGGATTGCGGCCTACTCAGGTGGTGTCGCTGCTGCCGGAGGTGGAGAATTATGGTGTTATCAAGGGTGAAGGGTATCATAAAGATGGTTTTTTGCCGGGATTGGGGGCTTTTGCACCGTCGCTGGTGAAGATGAGTAATGGTGGTGTGGTGCGTAACCTGATGGGCGGTACCACAGCAGACAGCCATAATCAGCGTCTTTACGGTACTAAAGCGTCGGCTGAACTACATCCCTTGCGGGTCAAGGTAGGGGCTACAGGTAGTGCTATGCACATTAACTTAAAGCCGGAGTGGGAGAGTTTGGGTGATCTGGGAACTATGGCAGCTTCGACAGGGCATGGCGGCGGCGACTTCTGGGTGATTTATTATTTTGCGCGTCAGATTCTAACGGGTGAGCCTGCGCCGTGGGATGTCTACTCCTCGGCAGATGTAACACTGACAGGTATTCAGGCTTTGCGCAGTGCCACGCAGGGTGGGGTTGCGTTGGAAGTTCCCGACTTCCGGGATCCGGCAGTGCGGGATAGGTATCGAAATGATAATTGGGTACAGAAACATCATGATACTTACAATATTTTCCCCAAGGATCAGGATATTACCATCACCGGCAATTTCAGTAGTGTGGGGGCAAAGTTGAATCCCGCAGTGACCAGAGTGCGCAAGGTATTGGATAGTATGAAGGTCTTTAAACTTGCTACAGCGGAAGACAAGGTGGCAATTATAAATATTGTGAAGGAGCTGCGTGACGATTTGCCACAAGTGGTGGAGATTTACCGGGAGGCACGTAAAATCGTAGATGCGTATCCGGAGTCGCAGGGCGGGCGAGCATTACGGGAGTTACTGGAAGATGTAGGAGCCGAGGAGCGTGTGATGCTGGGTGATAAGTTTGTTGCTGAGCTCAACGAGTGGCTGATTGCACGGTGATAATAGATCACTACCATTCTGTAGATGGTTGAAAAAGGGCACTTTACCCCCTTTCCCCCATTGATTTATTGGTGGGCAAGCCGGTGGGTTAGTAGTATAGCCATTAGGTGGTGTCGGGATCGGTGAAGGCGGACACGGAGGACCGCCAGTACGATATTGAGGTGGTAAGATGGAGGAGGTGCCTGCGATTTTGTCTATTTAAAAAAATGTAGATACTTGCCAAAAGTAAATGATAACAGTATAGTATATGGAAATTTTTTTTAATCAAGGAGAGCTTAATGTCGGAGAAGAGTGTCCCTTTTAGCAAGCAGCAGCTTGAGAGTTTTGAGAAACAGTGGCCAACCCCATTTCATATTTATGATGAAGAGGGGATAAAAGAGAACGCCCGCCGTCTGAACCGTGCTTTCGCCTGGAATAGAGGTTTCCGTAACTATTTTGCCGTGAAGGCGTGTCCAAATCCGGTGCTGTTGCGGATCGTGGCGGCTGAGGGGTTTGGCGGCGACTGTAGTTCTTTGCCGGAACTGGAGATGTGTGAACGGATGGGGGTTACGGGCGAGTCTGTTATGTTTACCTCTAACGATACACCGGCTGAGGAGTTTGTTAAAGCCAAGGCGATGGGGGCAGTGATAAATCTAGATGATATTAGGCATATCGATTTTCTGGAGCGGGTGGCGGGTCTGCCGGAGTTGGTGTGTTGTCGATATAATCCAGGACCATTGAAGGGCGGTAATGCCATTATCGGTAAGCCGGAAGAGGCGAAGTACGGTTTTACGCGTGAGCAGTTGTTCGAGGGTTACCGGAAATTGCGTGATGGTGGTGTGAAGCGTTTTGGTTTGCACACAATGGTGGCATCGAACGAACTTAACCCGCAGTATTTTATCGATACAGCGGTATTGCTGTTTGATTTGGCGGTTGAGATACAGAAGAAGCTGGGGATCACCTTTGAGTTTATCAATCTTGGTGGTGGTATTGGGATTCCGTACCGTCCGGGGCAGGAGGCGGTTGATCTGGAGCGGGTAGGGGCGGGTGTGGCCGAGGCTTACCGTGAACGGCTTATTGGGCAGGGACATCCGGATTTGAAGATATATCTGGAGTGTGGCCGGATGGTGACCGGGCCTTACGGTTTTCTGGTGAGCCGGGTACGCCACCTGAAAGAGACCTATAAGAGCTATGCCGGGCTGGATGCCTGTATGGCTAATCTGATGCGTCCGGCATTGTATGGGGCTTATCACCATATTACTGTGATGGGTAAAGAGAGCGAGCCGCATACGGTGATTTATGATGTTACGGGGTCGTTGTGTGAGAATAACGATAAATTTGCGGTTGACCGTGAGTTGCCTGTTCTGGAGGTGGGCGATATGGTGGTGATCCATGATGCAGGTGCTCATGGTCATGCAATGGGCTTTCAGTACAATGGTAAATTGAGATCGGCTGAGATTCTGTCCCGTGCCGATGGCAGTGCAGTAGAGATACGGCGCGCAGAGACGATTGACGACTATTTTGCCACGCTCGATTTTGCGGCGGCTGCGGCGTTACCGCTGTAAGTTAGCGGAGACGACGAACCAGACGGAACTGACCTTTATATTGGGCGGAGAGCTTTTTGAGAAAAGCACCGCCCTCTTTGTCTATCTGATAGCCGATGCAGTGGATGCGGGGGAGTTTGAGCCCTTTTTCGACGTAGATCTCTTTATAGAGGAGAGAGATGTGGTTGTTGAAGTCGCCGTAAGTCCACTCGCCGGGGCGGGGGGCACCGGGTGGCGAGGGGCGGGGGCCAATATCGCGTACTTCGGTCCAGTAACCGGCGTGACCGGGTGAGCCGCGGTCGGCTTTTTGCCCTTCACGCGGTGGCCCTTTTGAGGGTGGGCGTGCAGCTTGTGGTGGCACCCATACTTTACGTGTGGGGGCGGCTGCGGCGGCACGGTCGTAGGCTTCGACAGTAGCGGCATTGGCCTTATGCCATTGTGCCACACGGTTGCGGTGAGCTTCAAGTTGTTGTTCGCTCAAGGCGTGGCGGACGAGGGGGAGGCCATCGCTGATGATGAGGAAGGTGTCGGCACCTTGCAACATGGCGGCTGTAATGGCGAGGTCTAGACGGGTGGAGCCGCCTGATGATTTCAGACCGCGTTGGGTGTCGGTGATGTTGCCATATTCGTGCCCCCAATTACCTTCGGTGTTGATAGGCTCGAGAAATTGTTTGGCACGGGTACGGTTTTCGGGGTTGGCGTAGACCATTTTTTCGCTATCGAGAGCGGAGCAGGCATCGGCAAAGACGATTACATTGAAGAGTGTCCCCTCTTTAAGGGAGTCGACAACATCACCGACACGTTGTTTAACGCGGAGGAAGCCGGGGGGGCCGCCGCGTTCTGCTTCGACCATGCTGACTGAGACATCGACGCAAATGGCGATTCTTTCACCCACGGCTTGAATGCCGAAGAAGTTTACCTGAGAGACCCCCTGACCAAAGCCGGAGGTGCCGTAGCCGGTGCCGAGGCCGACACCCAGACCGATGCCGGAGACGGCTTTGAATTTCGGCTGAAAAGTGGTGGTGACAAGTTTGGGGTCGACTTTAATGTCGGGTAGTGCCACAGCAGACGGTTTGGCTGAAACGATACGTGGCACGATTTGTGGTCTGCTGGAACTGCGCTGCTTTTGCTGCACTTTAACTTTAAGCTCCACTTTGCGTGGCTCATAGGTACGGGTGGGTGGCTGGGCCTCAAAGACGGTCTCTTCGCGTGACAGTGCCTCCCAGAGGATATGGCCGCCAAAAATGGCACCGGCAACCAGATGTATGCCAAGGCTGGCCAGTAACACAAGCCGCAGTGTCCGTCTGCGGGCGGAGTTTGCTGTGGCAGGGTTTAGCCACTCTTTTATATATTCGGTGAGACGCATAGCAGTTAACCCGGGGTTATTCGGCAGAGCCGGAGAAGGAGACATCCTTGAGCTTGGCGGCAGCACAGGCGTTCATGACATCGATGACACGTTGGTGCGGGGTGTCGTCATCGGCCATAATAGTGATGAGAGCCTTACTTTTGGCGGCTTCGGTGCTGAGGCGGTAGCGAGTGAGGGTCGCTACCAGTTCGGGGAGTTCGGGGGAGTCGGGGGAGTCGAAGGTACGGTCGTTAAGGAGTATCTCGCCATTATTGCGAATCTCGATCATCTGTTCGTCGGGCATATCGACAGTTACGGCCTGTGAGATCATACCGGGGAGTCTGATGCCAAGGTCGGCTTCGGGCATGATGAGGGTACAGGTACAGATGAAGTATATCAACAGGAGGAAGGTCATGTCGATCAGCGGAGCCATATCGAGTTCAGGTTCGTTCTGTTCCGGGGGTAACATTCTCATAGTAACTCCTCGCCGCCATCGCCGGGGGTGAAAACACCGAAGATAAAGTCGCCGACGCCGGCCTCGGCCATAGCGCGCATTACAGATTTAACCTCGCGGTGTGGCGTAATTTTATCGGCACGGAGATAGACCTTCAATTCGGGTTCTGTTTGCAGGCGGTCGGTCACCATCTGTTTTAGTTCGCTGATGGTGACGTGATCTTGGCCGCTGAAGATGGTGCCGTCGGCCTCTATGTTAACTGTCCAGCGATCGGGGCGTTCTTTGGGGATTACGCCGTGTGTAGCGACGGGGATATCGAGGTTTTTGCTTTTATGGGCACTGAGATGTGAGGCGGTCATGAAGAAAATTATCAGCAGAAACACCATGTCGATCATCGGTGCCATCTGTATTTTGGTCTCATCTTTATCTTCAAGTATTATGCGCATAGTCTCCTTTATGGGTGCAGGATGTGGAGGCGGGCCAAAACGCCTGAGTTCAGGTTAAAGTGTGGTACCACTCGTAATAGGGGTGGCGGTGATGTTATCAGTCGGTGACGCTTCATCGGCAAAGCCGCCCACTTTAATGGCTTCACCGAGATGGTGACTGAGATTGCCGAGGAGGCGAGATATCTTGGCGACGTTACCGGTGAATTTTGCTTTAAAGAAGAAGTAGATAAACATGGCCGGGATGGCAACGATAAGACCGGCAGCGGTGGTGATCATAGCTTCGCCGATATTTGAGGCGAGTTTTTCTGGTGAGCCCATGGCACCCATACCTATTTTGTCAAAGGCACCGATCATACCTGTAACAGTACCCAGCAGACCGAGCATTGGTGCTATCTGGGCGACAAGCGAGAGGTGCCCGAGCGGTTTCTGCCACTCGGTGACCTCTTCGACAGAGGCCTCTTCCATCGCTTTTTCAAAGGCAATGGCATCGCTTTCGGTGCCGCTGCTGCCGGCAACGCGTGTCAGGCCGGCAGAGAGTATAGAGGTGAGCATGCAGGGGGCAGTGGCGCAGATATCTTGGGCAGCTTTGAAGTCGAGCTTGCCAACAGCCAGACGCAGTTGGTTCTGGATATCAGGGCGCGCCATTTTATCGATGCGGTATTGGAGAGCACAATAGACCGCCAGACCAACGCCAATGACAGAGCAGAGGCCAATGGGCCACATGATGGGGCCGCCAACTTTCCACAGGTCGAGCAGGGTTTTGCTGGTTTCGCCGGTACCGGCGGCTTCCTGTGCCTGAGCAACAGCGGCGAAACCGACGGCAGCGAGTGCTAGCAGAGTGTGTTTGAAACGGTGGTTGATTGTCATGGGGACTCCTTTTTTTATTTATCCATTTTTTGTTTCAATAGTTCATCGGCCAGTTCGTTCGTGTCTTCAGTGACATTGAAAAATACATCTTCGAGAGCACTCTCTTCGGCGTTACGTGTGGTGTCGTTAGCCATTACCTGCCTGAGGCCTTTGAGGGCATCTTCGGCCCAGTCGGTGTCGGGGAAGAGTGTGGCAATTTCGTAGTAGACATCACGGGCGCGATGGAGTTCACCCAGCTCGGTATAGCAGTCGGCTGAGAGGAGGAGTGAGGCGGGGAAGGTTTCGACATCTTTATTAGCAAAGACAATTGATTTGACGACGGCCTCGATAGCCTCGCGTGTTTTGCCGCCACGGCGCAACAGTTCACCCCGTACCAGCCAGTAGTGTCCGTAGGTTGGTTCATCGGTGCTGGGGGCGACGATACGAGCCAGGCTGTTGGCGGCATCACGGTTTTTATTCTGGGCGAGCTTTACAAGGCAACCCTTGAGGATGGCTATCTGCGCCTGAGGGGTCCAGTCGGCGCGCCAGGCATTACGGTAGATATCGTAGGCGAGGTCGTATTGGCTCATGGCGCGCTCGCGAGCAGTGTCGTCGGTGGCGGCTCGCAGTTCGGCATTGGCAGAGGTGGTCATATACGAGCCGAGGTCCATGACAAGGTCAAAGGCGTCGTTATTGGGGAGGTCGAGATAGGGGAGAATGGGGCGTAGGGCTGGAAGCAGGATACGGACAGCAGCGGCCCAGTCGTTGGCGTTGAGGGCTTTGACCATCTCGGCGCGATCAAAGACCGGGGCGAAGGTACAGCGTAGTATCTGTGACTTTTCGATCAGTGCGGCAGGTGGAGAACCGGCACTGGTTCCCTGAGCCAGCACAGCGTTGGGGGTGCGCCCTAAGAGGGTGACTTCACGGTTAAGACGGGTCTCCTCGGCTTTACCGTCGGTAATCAGGAGCTTGGCTTTTATGGGAGGTAGAGTCTGGGGGCGCAAAGTTCGGGCAACGGCGGGGGCTGTGGCATTATCCTGAGCGTTGCAGTGCCACAGCAGGAGAGGTGCGAGAGCGAGGAGAGCGGCAAGATATAGAGAGGTGTATTGTTTCACTATTTACGCCCCTCCAGTTTGCGGTGGAGTTCGGTGGCTGTGACAAACTCGGGATATTGGCGCAGGTCGTCCTGTGCAAGCATCTCTACGAGTGTCTCCAGTGCCTGTTGGTCTTTATATAAACGGTTAAGCGATTCAGCGCGGCGCAGGTAGGCTTTAGCAGTCCAATGGCGGCTACCGCTATACATGAGATAGATACGTTCATAATAGGGGGTAGCACGTTCCCAATCGCGTCTGGTTTCCATACAGAGACCGAGTCCATAAAGAGCCTCAGGCCAGAAATTGCGCCAGTTACGGACACCGAGAACAGCCTCGAGGCACTCCTGAGCTTCGTTCAGTCGGTTACGGTCGCGGTAGATGGTGCCGAGCAGTAGCAGGGCTTCGGCGGCCTCACTGCTGGTGGCAAAAATACCGCGGACAACATCGAGGTGTTCGATGGCGGCATCGAGGAGTTTATCGGCATCTGCGGGGTTGGCGGTGCGTGACTCGGCAATAGCGGTACGGGCCAGCAGCATGCGGGCATCAAGGGCGATATCGGTTTCGGGGTAGTCGGTGACAATGGCGTTAGCGATACGAGTGGCAAAGTTAGTCTGGTGGCGGGTCATGGCGCCTTCAAACATCGTCTCCATTACGGCGGGGCTGGCGTATTCGAGGTTTTCGGGCTGCATGATGTTTGAGAGGATGTTGTTAAAAACGCTGGGTGTGATACCGGGGCGATAGAGGAGTACTCTCTGGTAGCGGAGGCGGCCAACGTGGTCGTCGGTGGCGGTGGCGCGTTTCCAGGCGGCCTCCATCTCTGACCATGCTGTGGCGACATCGTTAGACGAGAGGCGGCGTGTGGTAGCGATCCATTCGTCGAGGATAAGGTCTACGCCCATGGCTTTGCGATCCTGACCAAAGGTGGTGACGGCATCGCGGTAGTAGCGGACGGCACCGACATGTTCGCCGAGATTGAAGAGAGCCTTGCCGGTCCAGAAAACAGCCAGTGGTACATTTGAGCCTTCACGGTTACGGCGGATATAAGAGGCAAAGTGTGTGCGGAGCTCTTCAAACTTTTCACTGTCGTAGAGTATCTGTCCGGCCTGGAAAGCAGAGTGGTTATAGAATTCGATATTGATAAGGTCGTCGGGAGCAGCGATAGCCTCCTGATAGAATGCGACGGCATCATCGAGGCGACCGACAGTTCCGGCGATGTCGGCACGGAGCATATGGGCTTCAAAACGGAGTGAGCTCTCGGGGTAATTTTGCAGCAGAGCGGCGAGGTTGTTATCGGCGGTGTCGTAATCGCCCAAGGCATATTTACAGACAGCGCGACGGTACGAGGCATCCTCGGCGTAGTTTGAGTTGCCGGCACTTTGCAAGAGCAGTGTGAACTCTTTTTCAGCGGTTTCGAAATCGCCATCAAACATTAGTGCCATAGCACTCCAGTAGATAGCAGCATCGATCTGTTCCCAGCCGGGGAAACGCTGCCGCAGTTCACGCAGACGGGTAATGGCCTGTTCGAACTGCTCCTCCATAAAGTGGGCATAGCTGATAAGGAAGAGAGCCTCGGCGGCGGCGCTGTGTTGTGGGCGAACCTGCAGTACTTCACTCAGGTGACTGATGAGGTCGGTCCAGCGTTGTTCCTGAGCATACATCTGGCCAATGAGCAGGGTGAGGTCGTCGTAAAATTTACCGGCGGGGTAGCGCTCCATATATTGGCGACCGATCGTGTAACAACGATCCGGGGGGGAGAGCCGGGCGGCACAGACAAAGGCGAGGTAGAGCGACTCTTCAGCACGTTCGCGATCAGCGATCAGGTTAAGATGGAGAAAGCCTTCACAAGCTTCACGGTAACGTTTGGTCTCCATATAGCCACGGGCGATACGGTAAAAAAGGTCTTGGTCGTAGTCTTCAATTTCGGCCAGAGCTTTGAGTTCAAATTCGGTGTCACCGATC
The DNA here is from genome assembly GCA_012520735.1 of Lentisphaerota bacterium. Classification (GTDB taxonomy): domain Bacteria; phylum Verrucomicrobiota; class Kiritimatiellia; order RFP12; family JAAYNR01; genus JAAYNR01. The sequence goes on from JAAYNR010000061.1 coordinate 9,395, forward strand.
CACTCCATGATTCGCATCAGGCGACGTGGATTTGTGAGATACCGTTTTTCGTAGTCGGATAGTCGTTTGAGATATTCCAGGTGTTCTTCGGTTTTTTGCTGTACCTCCTCGTAAGAGAAGACGAGGCGGAACATCCAGAAAGCCTCGCGATAACGTTCATCCATAAAGAGTTCATCACCGGCTTTAAGAGCAGAGAGATTAAAGGCGATAGAGCGGGCTGCATGAGAGTCGCGGCGCAAAAGGTAAGGGACCATGGGGTAGAGGTCTTCAAGTTTGAGAGTTTTGAGATATGATGTGGCCAGTAAGGTGGCGGCACGATTACGGCGGTGGAAGTCGGGGGCACTGCGAAAAGCCTCCAGTAGCGGGGCGCGTGCCGAGTCCCAGTCGTCCATGGCCAGATAACAGCGGGCAATAGCAGAGTAAATATCGGCACGCATGTCGGGGCCGTAGTTAAAACGGCTAAGGGCTGCTTGATAGGCTTTAACAGATGGCTCATTTTTGGAGGCAAAGCGCATGCTGTCGGCAATATAGACAAATGCTTCAGAGAGGCGTGCGCCACGAGGATATTTTTTGCAATAGGCGATAAAGGCTGCTTCGGCCTGTTCAAATTGGCCGATCATGAAGAAACTGATAGCTAGGTTGTAGTAGCACGGTTCAAGGTCGGCGAGTCCTTGTGAGCTTTTGACATCCTGCAGGGTTTCGATCAACATCTGAAATTCGGGAATTGCAGCTTGAAACTCGCCCATATTGAAATTACGGAAGGCGGCTTCACGCATTTCGCGAACAGTCGCCTGAATCTGGGCATTAGCGGGGGAGGGAGACGCAACTATAACAATGGTCAGAATGGTGCCTATGAACCATAAATTATTTAAGCGCAACCATCTGTACCGCACACGTAATCTCCCAGACAGATCAACATTATCTACTTTTAATAAAATCGTGGTCGGAGCGCCGGGATTTGAACCCGGGACCTTTTGCACCCCAA
>JAAYNR010000066.1 GCA_012520735.1 Lentisphaerota bacterium
AAAATAAGATTTCTATGCTGTACAACATTTGGTTACGGCTGTAAGCAGTTTTAGTCGTATCATACCATTAATCGAAGAGTGAAGGAGGAAGTGTGAAGGGTTTTGTGCATAATGGCGCATCATGTGTTTTGCAGTTGCTGTAGATGGCTATGAAGTGTTAAAATAACGCAATGTTAAACTAAACCAAGGAGGTTATCATGAAACAGAGAGCAAAACAGGGTGTTGTTTTAGTATCATTAATGGTTGCAGCGGCTACAATGGTGTTGAGTTCAGCGGCTCAAGATGTTGCCGCAGGGGCTGTCAAAGGCAACTTGCGCTACTCGGTGACTGTAGCCAAATTTGCCAATGAGGCTGGTTGGCGTGGCAAATGGGATATTGGCGATGGATTTACGACAATCATGACAGACGCGATGCATGAGTCGGGCAAATTTATAGTATTGGGCGATTCAGAGATGCGTGGCGCGGCCATGGCTGAGCAGGATTTTGCTGCCAGCGGTCGGGCGGCTGGTGGTAAAAAGGCTCCGGCTACAGGGCAGATGACCCCGGCACAACTGCTGGTGCGCGGCTCTATTACCCATGTGCAGGATAGCACCACCGGTGGTGATGCCGGGGTCTCCTTCAAGGGGATAAGGCTTGGTGGCGGCAAAGACAATGCAGAGGTGAACATCACTATATATATGGTAGATTCACGCACAGGCCAGGTAAAGGCCTCGACAAAGGTGGAGGGAAAATCGGCCAAACGGAGTGGGCGTATCGGGTACTCGGGTAGTGCGCTTGGCGGTTTAACCGGTAACCTTGGTGGTCACATGAACGACAATGTGGGCAAAGCGTGTGCAGATGCAGTATCTCAGGCGGTTGAGTTTTTGGTAGGCCAGCTCGATAAAGTACCGTGGCAGGGGGCGGTGGCTCTGGTCAAAGGTAACGAGATAATTATTAACCGCGGCAGTCGTGAAGGGGTAGCGGCGGGTACAGTTTTTGATGTTGGAGAGGCCGAGGAGATTGTTGATGAAGACACAGGTGAAGTGCTCGACTCGAGTCTTTCAGTGGTTGGTCAGATTCAGGTGACAGAGGTGAAGGAGAAAATAGCCTACTGTAAAGTACTGAAAAGCGACGGTAAAATAGTTAAAGGGATGTCAGTATTCCCTGCAAAATGAGTGTGACAGACTCATTTTGACAGTGGGGTAGTTGCAACGCAAGCAGGAGTATGTAAATATCTGGTTATAAATGGCCTTTATGGTGACTGAAAATAGACATTTCAGGCAATTTTAGGGTAAACCTATCATTGACGTTTTGCCCTGTTTATTGCATAATGGGCGAATCACACACCATAGAAAGAGGCAAATAGTACCCGCTGCACTACATTTAGAGTAGTGTTACGGCGGGCAATTTTGGCGATATGGTGACCAATTTTTTGTTTTTGGACACTGATTATGGACAGGAACGCAGCATGAATGAACGATTTTCGTGGCTGAGGCGCCTTTTCCCGGTTAGCCTGTTGGCAGGTATGGTGTCGTTGGGTTTACTCGGCGGTGCTTTTGGTGCAACACAGCCCGGCCCGGTAAAATGGGACGAGCTTACGGCGGATGACGCCGCCCCTAGGCAGTTGCTGGTGCGGTATGATCCGGCGAAAACCGGCAAAGACGGTGGGCCGGTGCGTCATGCTATTGCGGCGCACAGGAGGCTGGGTGCCACTGTACAGCGCGAATATAACCGTATCCCTTGGCAGGTGGTGCAGGTGCCGGCGCGGGTCACGCTGGCTGAAGCGGCGGCTATCTACGAGGCAGATCCGGCGGTTGTCTCGGTCGAGCCTAACTATATATTCAGTGTTGACGCTATGCCTAACGACCCACGTTTCAGCGAACTGTGGGGGATGCAGCGGATAGGTGCTGTGGCAGCCTGGGATGTGACCACCGGTGACCGTGAAGTAGTTGTGGCGGTGATCGACACCGGTATCCGTTATACTCACGAAGATATTGTCAGTAATATGTGGGTAAACCCCAGCCCGACGTTTGGTGATATTTATGGTGCTAACTGGACTAGTGGTGACGGCTCTGTTACCAGTGGTGACCCGATGGACGATCACGGTCATGGTACTCATGTGGCAGGTACAATCGGGGCTGTGGGGCATAATAATACAGGTGTGGTAGGTGTTAACTGGAAAGTCCGCTTGATGGCACTGAAGTTTTTAGGTAAAAACGGGAAGGGTTCAACCGCCGATGCTATTGCGGCAATTGAGTATGCGATAGACAATGGCGCCCACCTCTCAAACAACTCCTGGGGTGGTGGCGGCTACAGTGAGGCACTGCAGGATATGATCGCGGCGGCGGCAGCGGCCAATCAGTTGTTTGTGGCGGCAGCGGGCAATGATACTAATGACAATGATGCGGCACCACACTACCCCTCCAGTTATGATTTGGATAATATTATCGCAGTAGCATCAATTACTTCCAGTGGTGCGCTCTCCAGTTTCTCCAATTATGGTGCTACAACGGTTCATCTGGCGGCTCCGGGGAGTGATATTTTGAGTTGCAAGATGGCGAATGATGCCTCTTATGGATCCAGCAGTGGCACCTCAATGGCATCACCGCATGTAGCAGGGGCAGCGGCATTAATGCTGTCACTACAGCCTGCCATCTCTTATCATCTGATACGTGACGCTATTCTCGATAATGTAGCCCCCAATCCGCAACTGGCGGGGCGTGTCATTACCGATGGTGAATTGGCTCTTGACAAGGCTTTGGCATCGTTATTAGGGTCGATCAAGCTGGATCGTATGGCTTATCGTTCTGATGCTATGGTGACAGTGACGGTTAACGACGCTGCACAGCCTGATGGTTTCGATGTAGTTACTGTAAACTGGGAGGTTACAGCCCCTGATGGTACAGTGAGGTCAAGCGGAACGGCAGATTTGGATCGCGACTCCGGTACAACACAGTTTGTCGGTGGTTTGCAACTTGTGACGGGGACAATAGCAGAGGATGGCGATCTGCTGACGGTCTCTTTTATTGATGGGCGTGGTGATTTGCTGGTGGCAACCGCTCCGATTGATGACATTCCGCCGCAGATTATGAATCTGCGGATTGATGAGGTTTCAGACGAACGTATGGTTGTCCGTTGGGAGACCGACGAGCCGGCCACCTCGGGAAGTCGTCTGGGGACAGCCGTACCGGTATCGGATAACGAAAAAACATCTGAAGTTCTGGTAACTGAGCATGCGCTAGAGTATCTGAACTTGAACTCTTTTACTCGCTACTATGCAGCGGTGTGGTCGGAAGATGCTGCGGGGAATCGCAGCTATGAGCCGGCAGACACAGGGAGTACCGATACAGACGACTATCCGGCAGCGATGACACGTGGTCGGGTTGAGGTCTACCGCAATAATTTTGAGCTTTCGACTCTCGGCTGGGAGGCGGATAACCCCTACGGCTCTGATGTTTGCTGGCAATACGGGACACCACGGTTCGGGCCCAAGCCTACAACACGTTGCTGGGGGACAGTAATTAATGGGCGACACCCTAATATGGTCAATGCGACTCTAACTTCACCGCCGATCAAGGTGAAAGATTGGCCGGTTATCCGTTTCAACCACTGGGCCGATATGGCATTTGAAGAGATTTTCCGCAAAGGTGATTTTGGTGTAATAGAGGTGTTACTTAATGGTGGCTGGGAGAATGTGACACAATATTCAGACCGCTACAGTGGTCAGTCGTTGATTAGCGGCAGTGGTGGCTGGCAGGCAGTTACTGTCCGCTTGCCACAGGATTTTGCCAACCAGACGTTGCGTGTTCGCTTCCGTTTTCAGGCTGATGAATTTACATTTGAAGGCGGCAACCCGGCAGGCTGGTATATTGACGATTTTGCCGTCAGTGAGGTGCAGTTTGATGGTGTGATGATTGAGTCACTCACTATTGACGACACAGTTGGTGGTGATGGTGACGGTCAATTGGGGCCCGGCGAGACAGGGACTATTGCCATTAATATTGCCAATTTTACCGGTCGCACTCTGGAAAACCTCAACGGAGTGGTGGTAATAAGGAGTTATGGAGCCGCTGACGAACAACCGCAACTGACAAACGGCTCACCGGCGCTGGTCTATTACGACACTGTAATTATGGAGAGTATTGCCAGTGCACACTTTGCAGCACCGCTGGACGTAACGTTGCCCGAAACCATCAAACCCGGGACAAAGCTGTCGCTTTTCCAGACACTGCGAGACTCTGAGAGTAATGTTTACGAGATGCAGCGCGTCCTGACTGTAACAGGGGATGGTCTCTCCATAACAGGCATTACCTCTGATAACACCGTCGGTAGCGTAGCTATAAATGACGATGGGATCATAACACCACTTGATGGCAACTCGATTTCGGGGATGGTGACCTGTGACTATTACGCTGATAATGGCGGGCGTCCTGCACCACCGGTGTTGGGTACGATTGCCAGTAATGCCACTGTGGTGGTTGAGAATATACTTGGACAAGAGATCGCCCGGGTTAAGGTTGATGATAGTGGAAATTATCAGATTGACGGCCTGCCGGAAGAGGCATTGTGGGTCTATGTATTGCCACCAGATGATACGCCGCGGATGGTGCCTCCGTCCGGAGTATCTATTGAGGTCAGCGGCGATATGACACAAGATTTTGTGTTGCGGCATGACGGTATTGAGGCTCCATACGATGTGGCTCCGAGGTTGTCACTGGTGTCGGTAAGTTTTGACGATGCCACTTACGGCAACGGCGACGGAAGGATCGATCCGGGTGAAAAGCTGGTTGTTAATGTAAAGCTGAGTAATATCGGGGCGGGAACTGCTGCTGCTGTTACCGGTGTGCTCGATGTGGTAGATATGCTGGTTCCAGATGTGATGAGTGTAGTTGCAGGAGAGGCTTCAGATCCTAAAAATATTCCGGGGACGTCGAATCAGTTGCATCCGGTGCAGCTTACTCCCTCCTTTGAAGTTGAAGTTAATGCGGGCGTACAGCGTGGAGTATTGCAGCGGTTTGTCCTGTGGGTGACCGACACCGGCAGTGTCCCGGCGAGAAGTTGGCCATTTAACTTCTCATTGCGTGTTGATGACCGTATCTCCCTCAGTGGGTCGGTTGTTTTTGCTGATGGACGCAATACAGCAGAGCACTATAGAGCCACCACTTTGCGTCTGCGTGTTGGTCCAAGCAATGAGTTTGAGCGTGTGACTGGTGTGGCTGCTGACGGCTCTTACCACTTTAAAGATATTTTGCGCAGTGATGTTGGCGAGTTGGCGGTGATTGCGGTTCCCGGCGACTACGCCCTGCCGTCGGTCATAGCACTCAATTCACTTGATGACGATATTGTGATGCCGCAGATTGAGATTCCGCTGGCACCGCTCAGCCTGCCGTCAGGGATCAGTCTCACTATTACCGAAGGGACCTCTGCTACCGAGACTTTCACTGTGGAGAACAGCGGCTCTTCACCGTTAACAATCAATGTTGATAAACGTTATCTGCGTACCCAGAGTGAGGTTCAGGCACCGGTAACTCCCATGATGGCAGGGGTTAGCAGCGCCGGGGCGAGCCTTGGCTTTGAAAAGATCGACTGGTCTAAAGTGAGTGCTGAGACTCATAGCCTTAACAAGCTGGTTGTCCGTTTTGCCGAGGGGACGACTCGTGCCGAACAGGAGACTATCCTGAACCAGGGTGGGCTGGCTCCAATTTTCTTTTTCAACTCTTTCCCGGCAGCTTTGGTACGCCGTGTTCAGGGTGCTGCTTCGGTAGCTACTCTGGCGGCACAGGCAACAGAGTTAGAGAGTGATTCCCGTGTGTTGCTAGCTGCGCCGAGTGACCGTGCCTACCGCATGAATAAGTTGGTTGCACCAGATGATCCGATGTTTGGCGACATGTACAATTTTTATAATAACCGTCAAACCGGTGGCTCCAAAGGTGCAGATATCCGTGCCCAGGGGGCGTGGGGTGTTACCACGGGGTCACATGAAGTAGTAGTGGCAGTGTGTGACAGTGGGGTCGATATTACTCATCCCGACTTACGGGATAACATTTGGCGTAATCCCTACCCCGGTACGACAGATGGAGTGGTAGACGACTACTATGGCTATAACTTCTATGATATGAATAACGATATTACAGACTTGTTTGGCTACGGGACGATGGCAGCGGGTATTATTGGTGCCTCCGGGAGCAATGGTGAAGGTGTTGTTGGTGTCAACTGGAGTGTCAGTATTATGGTGTGTCGTTTGACCGATTGGACCGGCGACTTTACCGAAGCGGCTTACATTGCCAAAGCCATCGAATATGCCGTTGAAAACGGTGCACAAGTGAGTAATCTTGGGTGGGGCAGTTACGATACTGCCGGGGTGATCGGCTCGGTGCTCGATTACGCTGCGGCCAATAATCACATAGTTGTTACAGGGGCAGGTAACGAAGCTCTGGATTTGGACAAAATTAAAGCATTCCCGGCTTACTATAGTGTCAGTCATCCTAATGTGATCACTGTTACTGCCACTGACCACCATGATGAGTTGGCCTACTTCAGCAACTTTGGGGCGGAGAGTGTGCAGATAGCCGCTCCCGGAGTTAGAATATTGAGCACCGCTCTCTATGGCGATTATGCCATTGATAGCGGCACTACGTTAGCCAGCGCGCATGTAGCCGGTGCGGCAGCACTGTTATGGAGCCTCAACCCTTCAGCTCCTTACCAACTGATCATGGATGGATTGCTCAAAGGGTCACGTTATAACCCCAACCTTGAGGGTTGGGTTGCGACAGCCGGTCATCTCGATCTCGAGCGTGCCATTGCTACGCTGGGGACCGACTGGCTGACACTGCAACCGCAGACGCTCACCATCAATCCGGGAGTGTCGGCCGAGGTGACCATAGTTGTGAATGACCCGCCTTCTCTTGTGGCGCGGGTTAATCCGTATCAAGCAGAGATAACACTCACCGGCAGTGACGGAGCCTTTAAGCAACAGGTACCTCTGAGTGTCAAGGTCAATAGTGGCTTGTGGCTGGAAGTGGCTGCAACACGTATAGTTAATCTGGAGGAGTATGCCGACACCCTACCACCCTCACCCGGTGATCAGGTTGAGCTGTGGGTAAAGCTCCATAATCTCAGCTCGGCGGGGATCGGCTCAGTAGCGGCTACTATCAGTGGCGGTGGGGGCAGCACCATTTCACAGGGGACAGCAAACTGGAGCTATATATATGGTAAAGACACAGAAGAGGCTGAAGAGCCCTTCTTGGTTACGCTGGATCCATCGGCAACGGCCGATCTCACTTTCGATTTGGCTGTTACGGTGCGTGGCAATAGTGCCGGAACCTATCAGATAACAGTGCCATTAGCAGCCGGTGCTAAGGCGACCGGACGAGTAATAACAGCACCTGAGGGCGATCCGATTGTCGATGCCAGAGTTGAAGTGTGGGGAGCTGGCAGTGGTCATACAGTTACATTGCCCGACGGCTCTTTCCTGTTGCGTGGTTTAGCTGATGGCGACTACAAATTACGGGTTATTCCGCTGGCACACGAGCGTTCGGCAGAGTTGGCATTTACTGTTGGCGGCAATGATGTAACGATCCCCGATGTTGAACTACATGCACCGGATGTTAACTTCACTACCGGCACCGATATGTTAATTAACCTTTTCCATGGTGCTACAAACACGGTGATGATCGACATCGCCAATGCGGAAGGTACGGCTGCAGGTGATTTCAACTGGAGTGCTTACCTCATGCCGCTACGCCGTGTGGCACTGGTCTCCGATGGCCAGACACTTAGCCCACTGCTTGAGCCACTCAGTGCCATGGGATTTGACACTTTTTACTTCACCAATAATTTTGACAGAGTGCAGTTTTTCCAGCCAACTGACAGCACTTATGAATTAGTGCAAAACCCGGTTTACAGTGATGATGCCTCGTTCTATGCACAGTATGATGCTGTAATACTCGACATCTCCGGCCCTAACGGTTATGGCCGACTGCTGACGGTAGCGGAATATACGGCTATCAGTGAATACATCAATCGTGGTGGGGTGGTAATAGTGAGTGGTGTGAACCCGCTCTCATACCCGGACAACAGTTACACAGCCTGGCTAGCAGGGGTTGAATCTCTCGACCGTGCCACCAACCGTGCCGACACAGCGACGGCTTCGGCAGACCTGGTTTTGCCGTTTGTCTCTATTGAGACAGGAGACAATCTAACGACAACACTGATGGCCTATGACAAAGCTACTCTACAGGGTGGGGGTCAGGCAGAGGCGCTGTTTACCGTGGATGGCAACAATAAGCTGATCAGGAGAGACAGTGCAGGTGGTGGTACCATATATCTCTGGACGGGTAATCGGAGTGATGCCGATTGGAGTGCGCAGGGGCTATGGCAGGATGTTTTACGCGGTATTCTCTGGCAAAAGTTGATCAATGGTGCAGCCTCGGCTGTGACATGGGCGACAGTTACAGCTACCGATGGTGTAATCGTAGCCGGTGCGTCGCAACAGTTGCCTGTTGAGATCAACACTGCGGCTCCACTGACGATCGGGACACATGAGGCGGCGTTGCTCTTTATTGGCAATTATCCGGGAGCCGATGTGAGAGCCGTGAGGCTAACACTTGAGACACAGATATCGACTTTCCGTGCCTTTACAACAGGCACAGTTACAGACAGTCTAGGCAATCCATTACTTGGTGATGGTTCGGTGGCATCAGACGTTTTCCAGGTGATTTGGGCCGGGCCGGACGGTGTGGTTGATCCGCCCGCTCTTGATGGTGCACCCACAGGTGATGATGTCTTGCTCAGCGTGGCATTGACAGGATTGCCGGAGGGGCGTTTTGGTGTGGGGAATGAAAATATCCCTGATATCGGCCGTTTTAATGAGGTATTTGTCCATAACATCCCGACAGATGCAGATGCCTCCGATATCTATGTGCGTGCCTGGGACGGTGTCTCATTTGACGGTGCCTTTGCTTATGGTGATTCACACCTCTACACCTTTACGTTCCAACCCGATGAAGCGCACGACTTCGGTAGTTGGGGCGTTACCAACGTGCTCCGTTATGGCCGTGACGCCAACGGCGACTCTATTCCGGACGGTTGGATGGCGCAGTACCGACCCGATATTGACCCTGAGCTACCGATAGGCCCCCTCGACTCTGAGGCTATCTATGGTGGCAAATTGCCGATATTCCGTCCTGACGGGCAAGATCCGGCTGCGCCATGGCAGGTAGTGGCCACTACCAATCTGATCTTTGCGCTGGATCGTGACAAGGCGCGAATTGTGGTGACCAACCTTGCGCTCCAGGCAGAGGTGTCGGTGTTTGGCAGCATCGGTAGTGCTAACGGCCAATTCTACCAGCCTGAAGGGTTATCAATTGATCCACGTCCCGGTCAAAACCGTTTGGCTGTGGCTGACACCTCGAATAACCGGATTCAAATACTCACCTTTGATCCGGTAACCGGTGAGATATCTTGGCAGGCTAACATTGGCAGTTATGGTACAGAAAATGGTCAGTTTGACCGACCGGCAGGAGTCTCTATTGAGCTTGAGACGGGCAATATCTATGTGGCTGATACCAAAAACAACCGCATTCAGGTTTTCCGTGCCAACGGTAACTTTATCCGTACTATCGTTGGGAGTGGTGACTTCGAGATGTGGGATCCACAAGGTGTAGCGGCAGATCCCGATTTCGGGATATTTGTGGCCGATACTTTAAACAGGCAGGTGCTTCACTTTAGTTCGTTGGGTGTGCCTCTCACAGCATTTGGTTCTGAAGGCGGTGCCACAGATCAGTTCTGGCTGCCGGTTGATATCAGGGTTTGGCGCCATGAACGCCCCGACGGTACATTTGCCAACCGTCTGGCAGTGTCTGATAAATACGCCAATCGCATTAAGATATTTGCTACTGATGGCACCTATCTGGTTTCAGTTGGTGGTTACAATGACGACAACGGTCAACTCAACAACCCATCCGGTTCTTTCCCCATGCCCGATTCAAACCTTATCTATGTGGCCGATACAGGCAACAAGCGGGTGCAGTGGTTTAATGTGGTCATTGATGCCGATGGCGACGGTATGGATGACCTTTGGGAAGAGATGAACGGACTCGACCCGACCCGTGATGACTCTCAGGAAGACCCAGATGGTGACGGACTCTCCAACCTCGGTGAGTATCGTGGAGGAACCAATCCCCACGACCCTGACACCAACGGTAACGGGATTAACGACCAGACCGAGATGTATCATGGCTATGATCCCAGTGCACCAAACAACGATCTTGACCCCAACGACATCCCAGTTTATGCAGCCTTCTTTGCTGATAACGCATCTGTGGTGGCAGAGAGCAACGTTGTGATCACTGTAGTTGTTAATAAAGCGTTGCCGGCTGAAGCAGAGATGTGGCTGACCCTTAGTGGAGCTTCGCCAATGGAGGCACGTCGTATGCAGAGTGCCGATAACATCACCTACGTCTACACACATCAAACCAGAGCAGGGGAGTAGGGTTGGAGTGACGGCAGTGTCTTCTGCGGGTTTGTCAATCCAGCGACACTACAGGCGACAAACCTTTTTGAAGTTATTGCCGATGAAGAGCCCCCCTTACCGGAACTGGATCCATTCCCGATTCTGGCCATCACCATGAACCCGCCCACCATCACCTGGGAAGCGGTAATTGGCGGGGTTTACCGTATTGAACGGACTCTCTCATTAACCACTCCCACATGGGAGTTGGTTGAGACTGTCACAGCTACGGTTGAGCCGATGACCAGAGGGATACCCAACGATCAGCCGGCAGCATTTTTCAGAGTTATAAGGACACACTAATGGAAGAGTTTACAAACAGTTTAGAGCCGTCTAAGACTAGAGTCGAGATGAACGATAACTTACACAATGATAACGACCAACAGATGCTGGTCAGTAAAACAAAACTGTTCGTCACTCCCTGGCTCATTGCCACTCTGGCACTAGTTTGCGCGGCCGCTTTGTTGACCTCATGCCGCCGCAAAGAACCACCGGTTGCTGATGTGGCCGAGCCAGGTTTCGACCTCGATGCCTATCTGGCGGCAACCGGTAAAGTTGATGTTGAGAAAGGGTTTGACATGGAGGCGCACATCGAAGCCCTCAATAAAGTTGGCGAACCCCACCTTGCTGCTGTGCAGGCGATGACGGCTGCTCATGCTGCCCGTACCGCACGTGAACGTGAGTTGACAGCGGCTGACACTCCTGGTGCTGAAATAAACACCGCTCTTGGTGACCTGCGCGGTCGCATTGCTATTATCCGAGCCGCTGTAGCCAATGAAGATGGTTCTGCCGGCGAGTTGTCGCCAGAAGCTGCGGCAGAAGAGGCCGCCTTGCTGAGTGATTTAGAGGCAAAGACGGCGGAGTTGCAGGCACTCTACGAAGACGATGCCGAATGGTGCAAACTCAATGCGACGTTTGATAAAACCAATACCGAACGTGCCGAAGCCGCCAAGGTGCTTCATGCGGTGATCCGCGCCAGAATGAAGGCTCAATATGCCCTCTTCCTCATGACTAATGTGACAGAAGAAGTCGATGCAGACGTTACACCATCATTAGCGGCAGAGGCGATCTCAGAGGCTTCGGCGGTTGATGAAAGTGACCCCGAAATCGTCACAACTACAGATTCTGCCGCAGTGTCTAGTGTAAATGAAGCAACCAAAGAGCAAGAGGAGCAGCCATGACCACTCCCGAACGATTTTCAAACTGTAGTTTTAATGCTAATGCAGCCAAAGATGTGCTCCCGACCGGCAGCACACTTTGCCATTTTAAGGAGTCAGCTATGAATATTGAATTTAACAACAGCCGTTATGTGGAGAAGGAGAGTAATATGAGTAAAAAAGGTGCTTGGAGTTTGTTGTCACGTGGTTGGTCGCGCCTGATTATGGCTACGGCTGCTCTATCACTGGCCGGTGCTGTACAGGCGGCAGATATTGTTAGCGTACATGCTCTGCAAGATGGTACTTATAATGTTGGCGACGAGATATTTATTGTCGTCACCTTTGATGACTTCATGAAACTTAACGGTGACCCAGATGGTGAGGTCGGGCCATTTCCTTATCTGACTCTTGATATTAATCCAAGCGGTGTAGAACGGAGAGCCGAGTTTGTCGCTTTATTCGGCACAGATTTTTATTTTGTATATGTAGTCAAACCAGGCGAGTTCAGTGCCGACCTTAACTACGCCAACAAGTCATCACTAAAGCTTAATGGCGCAAAAATTCAAGACCAGTGGGATATGGTATGGAACTACTTTCTGCAGGGTTTGCCGGAGCCAACAGATCCCTCATCGCTGGCAGGTATGTCGGATGTTCGGATTGAGACCATGGGTATTAGTGGTTTAAACAGTGTGGATCAGGGGAACAGTGTCAATTTGGTAATTGACCGTGGTGGTGCTGGAACATCACAGTTGACAGTTAACATGATTTATCCGCCTCAGATAACCGGCCCCTCGCCGGTTTATATCCCGGCCGGGAGTGACTCGGTCAGTGTAACGGTTCAGGGTGTGATGGGTACTGTTGGACCTGTAGAGATCCGTGCCAGACCGCTTGGCTATCCCGCCAACGGCGACGGTGACATTATTCACAATATTAGTGTGGTTGGTTTGCCCCCCTTCCTCACTTTTGAAGATGGTTTGACACAACTATCAGAAGGAACTAGCGGTGGTAGCTACCCTAACGCTACCTCATGGACAGTGAAGCGCTGGGGTGGGTCAAACCAGCAGCCGCTGGTAGTTGACCTCTCCATGACAAACCTGCTTGACCCACAGGTGCTCAACGCTGTCTCCATCCCGGCAACAGTGACCATTCCAGCCAATCAGGATACGGTCAGTTTTACTGTAGTAGGTAAAGACGGGGCATATATTATTGAAATTACCGGTACAGCCACCGATTATGCCAGCGCCACACGTCAGGTTCAGGTGGAGAATATTAATCCGGTTATCGGCAGTGCCTCAGTTACTCCTCTAACAGTGACTGTCGGCAACAATGTATCGGCAATTTTTAATGCTACCGATGTGGCCGCCGACCTCGCTGGCCTGCGTGGTCGCTGGGTCTGGGATATCACTACGCAGGAGTCTACTACCAATGCTCTGAATAATGTAGCGGTACAACACAGTTATAGCGAACCGGGTGTTTATACGGTACAACTCTACGTTACCGATAAAGACGGCGGCATGACCAAATACTCGCCCGATTGGACAGTGACAGTTGAGCCTTTGCCATATATTGAGCTTACCGGTGGTGAGACAACCATTGCTGAAGCTGCCGGCGGCACTTATGCCAATACCACCACTTGGACTATTACCCGTTGGGGAGCCGGTGCCAATGGGCCGCCGCAGGTGGTCAATCTCTCGATTGCCCCCGGTGGAGTGGCTAAAGTTCCTAACAGTGTCACGATAGCCTCAGGTGCCAGCTCGGCTAACTTTGTCGTTGAAGGTATCAACGGTTCCGCGACAGCTACTGTCACTGCCACAGCCGCAGGCTACACCGCTGTTACGCGTGACATCGATGTTCGTAACGTACCGCCATGGAATATCGGTGCTACGGTTGGCCCGTTGAATCCGATTGAAGGAGAGGTAATTACGGCTCAATTCTCAGCCGACGACGTCACGGCTGATATACCCAATATTCGCGGCACCTGGATATGGGGCGACGGCACTCAGGATGCCAACACTATGCCAGGTGCGGCAATCTCCCATACGTATGCAGGGCCTGGCTCCTATATTGTAACTCTTGTTGTTACCGACGGTGAGAGTCAGGTACAATACACCACCCAGTTTAATGTAGAAGTTTCGGCCGGCATAACGCTCAATGTCAACATCCCCGCCAATGGTGCTGAGGGGCTTGAAAATATTGGTACAGGCTCGATCACCTTTGATCCGGCTCCTTCACGTTTTGCAGTTAACACGGCCACCTTTATCAGCGCACAGTTCCGTGACAGTGTTCGTACTGTAAACGTAACAGCGACACCACATCAACCCGATGCCAACGGTTTCAACAACTACCACTTCCAGTTTGTCAGCGATGGTATCTCAGAAGCAAACGGGCAACCACTTGCTTTTGGAAACGATGTCGCCAGTGCTACGGTGCCGGTGAGCCTCCGTTCTGACAACAACGCTGCTGAGCCGCAAGATCGGAACCTGACCGTCTGGTTCAGCCGCGAGTGGATGCAGGGTGACAATCGCGGTGATATTGACGGTGACGGGCTAACCGACGAGTGGGAGATCAAGTATGGTCTCAATCCACGTAGTGTGATTGGTAGAAATGGTGGCGGTGGGTGCCCAACAGGAGATCGGTTGCCCAATGCGCCTTATGTAATTCTCAATCCCAGTATACTAGACCCTGATGGCGAGCCGGCTGGCGGCCCCTTCGGGTATCCCATCCCTGTTACCGAGACCTGGACAGGTTATGCGCCAGTGGGACCATACTTCAATAATCGCCTGCAATTCCGCGGTCAGACTTTAGATATCTGGGATGATGACTTCCCCGGCTTGGATCCCACCATGACAGACAGCAATGGCGACGGCATTAACGATGGCTGGACTTACTACTTCTGGGCCAATGCCATCAACGATACCAATTTTGTCGGACGGGCTTACGACCCCGAGACCATCACGGGAAGTTTGGTGATTCCTAATGCGACTATCCGTTCTCTATTCAACCCTAGAGCCAACAACTTGCTGCCAGCCTCTGA
>JAAYNR010000202.1 GCA_012520735.1 Lentisphaerota bacterium
GGGATGCAATTTGTGGCGGCAACCGGTGGTTTTGCCATGTTTGGGCCTACGGGCATGTTGGTAGCCACCATTGCTTCGGGCTTTATGACGGTCTCCTGCTTCCTGTTGATTGCGCCGGTACAGATAGAGATGTTGGAGTTAGGGCGGCAGTACAAGGTGTCGTCGCGTCAGGTGAGCTCGGGACTGTGGCTGGGACTCCTTGCCGGTATCCTGCTGGGTGGTTTTGCGGTGTTGTGCTGGGCCTACGGTTTTGGCGGTGACTCGGTGCGGATGACCTGGCAATTTCAGCAAAACTGGAGTTACGATGGCTACCGTGCGGCAGAGCTGGCGATCGACCGCGCTATGACTACAGGCTCGCTGCATAAGCCCGAGACAGCGTGTATGAACATATTTGCCAATCCCAACGCCAAAGGGTTGGCCATAGGTGCGGTCATCACAATAGTTCTGGCAGTATTGCGGAGCATGTTTATGTGGTTCCCGCTCCATCCGCTGGGTTATGTGCTGGCGGGGAGTCATTTAATGGCAGGGGCAGGAAATGCCAACATGCACGCTGGTTTCTGGCTGGCGGCATTTTTAGCCTGGCTTATTCGTATAGTTGTACTGAAAGTAGGTGGCGCGCGTGCCATCCGCGAAGGGCTGACACCATTTTGTGTAGGTATGTTTTTGGCAGCGGTTACATCAATGATTATGTTTGATATTGCCGGGCTGGTTTTGCGGTGCTTCGGTGTCGCGGATGTCTATAATGGGGTTCCTTGAGCATGAGCATAAAAAATAAGATTGTAGATCAGGTTGTTGTCAGCGTTGTTTTTGCCGTATTAGGCATTGCCTTGCTGGCGGCATTTGTACTGGTAGCAGAGCCTAAATTCCGCAAGCCGAAGCCGGAGTTTGATGATCATTACGATGAAGCACCGTTTGTTGCTGAGCTAATCGGTGCGGGCCTGGATGCGAAATATGAGGCGATCGGTGTGGCCACGGCAGGTGAAGGTGGCCGACAGATAAGCCGTATGACCGGCAGTCCGGGTAATAAAAATACCGGTGAACTGGTGCAGAAAGTTTTCCGCGATGCCGGGCTGGAGGTAACTACACAGGAGTTCTCCGTCACTGTACCGCACACTTTGCTGTGTGAAATTGTAGATAGTAGCGGAGCCCCACTGGAGGGGATCACGCTCTACCCCTTTACTCCGGCAGGGCTGGCTCTAACCTCACTGCCAGATGAAGGCATTACGGCAAAGCTAGCGGTGGTAGACTCTTTTGGACTCGACAGCTTTGACGGTTTCGCCCCTGAAAACTCGATAGCAGTGACAACTCTCGATGCTTCGGGGAGTTGGGCAAGCTTGCAGAGTATCGGTGTGCCGGCAGTAATTGTTTTTGAGGATGAGACCGCCCCTCTGCTCCGCGCCAACCCTGACGCTCGTGGCGCGTGGGATCCGCTGGTGGCCAAGGAGGAGAACCCTTACCCCCGCTTTTATGCTGTTGGCGATATGGCACCGCACCACGGGAAAGAGGTGACAATCCGTTGTCATATGATCTTTAAGAAGGTGACAGGAGAGAACATTATCGGGGTGCTGGTGGGTAGTGACTCTGCTAAAGATGCATTGGTGCTGAGTGCGTTTTACGACTCCAACTCTCTGGTGCCGGAACTGGCACCGGGTGCGGAAGAGGCGGTTTCACTGGCTTCACTGCTGCAGTTTGTTGAAGCATTTGCACCGTATCGCGGTAAGATGTCGCGCGATGTTATTTTTGTAGCAACTTCGGGGAATGGTCAGGGGATGGCAGGAGCGGCCCAACTGATGCAGGCTATCGGCTTTTCGTATGATCAGGTGCCAAGGCGTGAACGGGTTTTGAATAAGTTGCGTGAACACGAGCGTCACCTGCAATGGGCTGAACAGGTTTTGGCTAAAACAGCAGATGACAGTGCCTGGGAGGTTAAGGCCTTTAACACTTGGTGGAGTGCCGAAAACAGCCGCTTCCAGAAATGGGTCAATCATCACCTCTCAATTATCTCCGGTGAACTGACCTTACGGCGCACCGACTTGTTGCTTGATGCCCGTCTGGCCTATTTGCGAGCCGGCAGTCCTGTTTACGTAGAGGGTTTCGACTCTGCAAATGCTACAGATGCCGAGCTGAAAGACGACAAGTTTCAGCACCATTTGCTGAAAACCATGCTGGCCTGTCAAGTTGAAGCCGACCGCGCCGGCAATCTGGTCTCGGTGCCGCTGCAGCAACTAGTGGCACGCCGCGAATTTGCCGAGTGGTCTTTCCGGGATGAGCTGGCCTCACACATGAAGGCTGTAGCTGACTACCACCGTCAGGAGCTAAAAGAGGCAGCAGATTGCGATACTGTACGGAGTATATTTGAAAAATACGAGCGGACGCTTACGATAAACCTGCTACTCAATTCCGGTGGCAGCCGGGGCGAGACCGATATGGCAATGTTGGTCGGGATTGGCGGCATTGGTTCACGGGTTGACCCTATCGGCACGCAGTTGGCGAATGCGATTCAGGATCGGGTGCCACTGGATAACAACCTGCCACTGTGGCGGTTAATTTACTGGGGCAAGGCCGATGCCACGGCAAACCGTGCCTTCCCTAATAATACCATGCAGGGTGCTAGCACAAGAGAGTCGGAGTTTTGGACTATCTTCGGGCGGCTCTCATTTTCAGTGGAAAACTACCGTTTTGTTTCAGAGAAAATAGCCACACCGGAGAACACCTTTGATAGTATCACTATGGATGTGGCACGTGAACAACTGGCGGTATTCGGGCCGGTGTTGCTCTCGGTGGCGCATGGCCAATTTGAGTTTCAAGAGTGTCCGGTTGACCGCCAGGGGCGGATATCGGAGCTTAACGGCTACGCCTTTGGCAGTGCCGGTACCGGCGAGATGGTACCATCGCATCCTATGGCGGCCAATACTTTTGTCCGTGGCGTGGGGTCACCATGGCGGGCTCAAACCCAATTGCCATCAACCAAAGGTATTGAATTTTACCCACCACAGTGGGTCTCTCCCTACGGCTATTATCACAGGGTTTACGCTGTTAACTTCGGCGGTTGGGATGTCGCCAGAATTGATGCTGCCCGGTATGACGACAAAGGGAGGGTAAAGTACTTTAAAGATGCCGGTGTGGCATCGCAGGGTGTTTTCCAGACGGAACGTGTCACCGGTGACCTAATCAATGCTACGGCTTCACAGGGTGGTAAGCTTATCAACGTACCACTTTTCCGCTGCACTCACGTCTCTTTTCCGGATCGCTCTAATCCGCGGACCATGCGCAGTTTTGCCGATGTGAGTTATATGGCGAGTCTGGGTCTCGATGTTCCGGCTAAAGTCAGGAAAAACACAATTGGTGCTTATCTCGAACCCGACTTCCAGTTCTATGTGGGCTTGCTTGATGGCGCACCGGATAATCCGCAGGTGCAGACTTACCGCGCCTTCATGCTCAATGCTTTTACAGACGATGCCGACAAGGATAAGGCGGAGTCAGATATTCAGGGACACGGCTATCTGGCAGCCGACGTACCGGTTTTGAAATATGCGCAGTTTGACGCAGCCAAGTCGATGTTGTTTACCCATGACCGTCGGCTTAAGCTGCAGAATGCTTACAAGATGTCGGACGAGAGGATGCTCGACTTTTACGACCGTGGTACAAACTGGCTGAGCCAGGCGGAGGCGGAGCGCGATGCCAAACTAAATCTTGACTCTGTCCTTGATGCCGGGCGCAGTCTCTCTTACTGCATAAACAACCATCCGGTGATTCGTGACCGTATCTCTCAAGCGGTAATTGGTATTCTCTGGTATCTGGGCCTGCTGGTACCGTTTGTCTTCTTCTTTGAGAAGCTGGTTTTCGGCTATACCGATATCCGTAAACAGCTTGTGGCAATGGGAGTAGTTTTCCTCGTGGTGTTCTGGCTGTTGCAGATGATGCACCCCGCCTTCAAGATGGTACGTTCATCGCTGATGATTCTGATTGGTTTTGTGATGTTCCTTCTGACAATGCTGGTGACGCTGATGGTGGGGGGCAAATTCAAGCAGAATATTAAAGATTTACGTCGAAAAGAGGGTAAGGTTGAGGGTGCCGATGTTAACCGCAGTGGTGTGATTGGCACAGCCTTCATGCTGGGGCTCAACAACATGAGGCGTCGTAAGGTTCGTACCGCCCTGACATGTATCACACTGATACTGATCACCTTTGTGATGATCTGCTTCACATCGGTATCTTCTGATCTGGTCAACGTTGAGCACGTTACGGGGCGGACTAACTGGAATGGCCTGCAGATACAGAAACGTGGTTTCCTGCCAATCACCCCCTTTGAGGTGAACAACATTAAAAATCTCTATGGGCGGCACTATCCGGTGACAGTCCACTCCTGGCTCACCTCTGTTTTAAATGCCGCGCGTTTGCAGAACGCTGAGATCGACATTGACCGTGAATACGAAGTCGGTGATCATCTGGTACAGAAACGAGCCAAGGTAAATGCCTCAGTACAGTTGGATTGGTCGGAGCCGCTCTTCTCGGGGATCGATAAATTGATGACCCCTAACAGCAAATGGTTTGACCGGACACCGGTATCACGGGCTGAAAAAATTAAGGCGTTGGAAGAGGGGTATAAAGCCGAGCCGGCTGTTATCCTACCCGATACAGTTGCCCGTGCTCTCGATATCCGTGATGACGACCTGGCTATTACCAATGTCGTGGTTCAGATACGTGGCACCAACTACCGGGTACTTGGTATTATCGACTCACTGGCACTCGGTGAAGCTACTGCTATGGATGGTAAGAGTTTCCTCCCTTACGACCTTAACTCAGTTCAGGCACTTGGCAGCGATCCCAGCGGGGCGGCAATTCTGCCTGATGATGTTGAGCGCCTCAGCGGCAATCAGGTAATACTGGTGAATCAGCAGCCGCGCATTGTGGGTGGTTTTGAGATAGTCAATACCTTGTCGTGTCGGGTGCTCTTCCCGCGTGAGGAGTATAACATGCCGCACATCGACGAAATTTTGCCGGCGGTTGACTTCAGTACCCAGCGCAAACTGGTTTACGACTATCTGGAGCGCGTTGGTGAGCCGGCATATTATGGCGTCGATGGTGTCTCATACTACGGGTCACGTGTGCGTGCTAAAACTTTTGAGGGTGTCTTGCAGATACTGATCCCGATAGTGATTGCCGCTCTCACGGTATTCAGCACCATGCGCGGTTCGGTTTACGAACGGCGTGGCGAGATTTACGTTTACAATGCTGTCGGTATTGCGCCTAACCACGTTTTCTTTATGTTTATGGCGGAAGCGGCAGTTTATGCGGTTGTGGGTGCGATGATCGGCTATCTGCTGAGTCAGGGAGTCGGGAGTGCACTGGTGGCACTTAACTGGGCTCAAGGGATGAATATGAACTACAGCTCGATTGAGACCATCTACGCCTCACTGGCGATTGTCGGCTCGGTGCTCCTCTCAACGATACTGCCGGCGCGCAGTGCGGCACGATTGGCGGCTCCTTCCGAAGTACGCGATTGGAAGATGCCGGAGATTGTCAACGACGAAGTAGGCTTTGACCTCCCCTTTACATTCACCCCATACGATCGCGTAGCGGTACTCAGTTATATGTCGCGCTGGATCGACGCGCACGGTGAGGGAGGTTCCGGGCAATTTTATGCTTCACCGCCCGAGGTGGTTTTGCGTCCTGATGATACCGAGACCTGCGCTGTGGGAGCTGTACCGCTAGTGGCTTCAACTGTATGGCTTAAGCCTTATGACTTGGGTGTGTCGCAACGACTGGAGATACTATTGCCGCTCGACAGTGAGACAAAGGAGTTTATCGCTCGGGTCAGACTGGTACGCCTCAGTGGTACTACCGCCTCCTGGGAGCGAACCCTGCAACCCTTTATGGGGGTTTTACGTAAACAGTTCCTTAACTGGCGTGCCGCTAGTGTTGAGGAGCGCAGTGAGATGTATGAGGACTCTAAGAATATGATCAAGACCGCACGAGTTGAAGGGGAGGATGTGACCAATGGCTAAGGAAATTAGGCGGCAGAGTGCTGATGCTGAGCTGGAACTTTACCGCTCAATCATTGATGACCCGGGTGAGTTTAAAAACGGTTTTACCTGGGTTACTGTAGTAGGCGCATTTTTCTGCGGCCTGCTTATGATGCCTGGTACCATCTACCTCAGTCTGATGACCGGTGGTGGTATTGCGGCTTCGTGGGTAACGCTGATTATATTCTCTGAGGTGACACGGCGTGCCATGAAGACCCTGAGCAAGCAGGAGTTGGTGGTGTTGCTGAGTGTCGCAGGGACGATGTCGGCGGGTGGCCCTATTGCCGATATGGTATGGCGCCAATACCTGATCCGCTCTGATGCTGTACGTGACATGGGGCTTATAGGAAAGTTCCCCAGTTGGTATGCACCGCAACCACTCAGTGAAGCGATTTTGGAGCGTAACCTGTTCCACTCCGACTGGATGGTACCGCTGATGCTGATGGTCTTTTTATCGGTCATTGGCACACTGCGCAGCTATACATTGGGCTATTTCTTCTTCCGTGTCACTTCTGACGTTGAAAAGTTGCCGTTCCCCATGGCATCGGTATCGGCCAGTGGTGCAATGGCACTGGCTGAAGCTGGCGAGAAACACGCTACCTGGAAGTGGCGGGTATTTTCTCTCGGCGCGGTTATCGGTATCGCCTTTGGTATATTGCAGGTAGGTGTGCCGCTGATTACCGGTGCCATGCTAACCAAACCGATGATGAT
Source organism: Lentisphaerota bacterium (assembly GCA_012520735.1). Taxonomy (GTDB): domain Bacteria; phylum Verrucomicrobiota; class Kiritimatiellia; order RFP12; family JAAYNR01; genus JAAYNR01. The sequence continues at coordinate 6,738 of JAAYNR010000202.1, forward strand.
CATACCGCTGCCGTGGTACGACATGACACGTCTGGTGGAGAACGTTTTGCCGGCCACACCGTTTGGTATGACTATTGACATAGGGCTTCTACTCACCGGTATGGTGGTTCCATTCTGGGCGGTAATCGGTTCCGGTGCCGGTTTGCTCCTGACAACAATAATGAACCCGATGCTTCACAAAATGGGAATTTTAACCCGTTGGCAGCCGGGTATGGATACGGTCTCAACAACCTTCAGTAACTCACTCGACTTCTGGTGGAGCTTTACTTTGGGTGTCACTTTCAGTATCGCCTTTATCTCATTTTACCAGACCGGTCGCGATATGATACGCAATATCCGTAAGAACCGTCAGGAGCAGCAAGCGGCTGGAGTCTCTAAAAAATGCCGTAAGAGTGTCTGGGATGTGCCGCCGGGACGTGGCGATTTTGCCCCTTGGATTGCTATTGTCATTTACGTAGCTGCGTCACTGGCGGTGGTGGCGGTATCACATAGTCTGGTACCACGTTTCCCGATCTACTTCCTCCTTCTGTTTACGCTGGTTTATACACCAATTATGTCGTACATCGATGCCCGCCTAATGGGTATTGTTGGACAGCAAACTACGATCCCGATGCTCAAAGAGGCCGCTATTATACTCTCCGGCTATAAGGGTGTTGATATCTGGATGGCACCGATACCGGTTGACCAGTTTGCTGGGCAGTCGGCAGCCTTCCGTACCAAGGAGCTGACAGGGACCAACTTCTTCTCCTATGTCAAGGCTACCGCCCTGACCTTACCGCTAGGTTTTGTGTTGAGTCTGGTCTTCTGGGCCTTTATCTGGAAGAGTGGTGTTATCCCCTCTGACCTCTACCCCTTTGCTCAGAAGATGTGGGAGTTACGTGCTAAAAACACCATGTTGTTGTGGTCGGCTACTATGGAGGTCGAGGGAGCCAAGCCACTCTTCTTTCAGGCTATGCACCCCTGGGTGATAGGAGGGTCGTTCACCTTCTCGGTGTTAACCTTCATTGTTATGTCGATCTTTAAGATGCCGGTGATGAGTATTTACGGCTTTGTGCAGTCGGTAGGTGGCATGCCGCACGGTTTCATCTTCATGGTTATCGGTGCCTTGCTGGGTAAATTCTACTTCCATCGTAAATTCGGAGCCAAGCGCTTTTTGCAGATGGCACCCGTGCTGTTGGCTGGATATGGTACAGGAGTGGGCTTAATAGCCCTGATTGGTGTGGCAGCCAATCTTGTGACCAGTGCAGTATCGGGGACACCGTTTTAGGTGAGTTGTGAACCGCTGTAAAGTTTAGTAGGTGATAAAAATGAAACATGACAAAATAGGAACACAAGTTAAACTCCCCATGGGGCGAGCCGTGCAGATTGCCGTGCAGGGTATAAGGATACGGTTGGGACGCTCGATGGTGACAGTCAGTGGCGTTGTGCTGGGTATCGCCTTTCTGATGAGCAACGTTGCCGGTCAGCTAATCAGTGATGCCCTGAGCCGCGAGCGTGAGACACGTCAGATTGTGACTCTGATGGAGGCGTTGGTGCGTAATGAGGTTGGTACAGCAGCGGGTAAGACTCTGGCAGTAACTGTCCATGGTGACCTTGAGCGTACCGAGCGGCTCTTTATGGAGCGTGTCGCGAAAATGCCCTTTGCGGCGGTGAGGGTGTCTGGCGCCAATATTGACAGGGGAGTCAGTGCCACACCACAAAATGTTGCCGAAGGAGCCTACCTGCTGCTGGTGCTGGGACAGCAGCAGAACATACCGGTCGACCTTGAGACGCTGATATCAGGGATGAACCATGTTGGTGTTTTGGATGCGGTGGCAAACCGCACGTATGCTGGTCAGGCGCCACGTGCAGGGGTAAAGCGTGATCTACTGTTTGGTAAAGAGACACAAGAGCAGATGGAGCGGATGCGTGAACATGCGGCTCAGGCGCGTTTTCGTACTGTCTGGGTGGCGATAATATCGCTCTTGGTGACAATTATCAGTATCTCCAATGCTCTGTTGATGTCGGTAACAGAGCGTATTCGCGAGATCGGAACCATGAAGTGTCTGGGAGCACTCTCGGCCTTTATCCGCCGTATGTTCCTGATTGAGAGTGCCTTTATCGGCTTTGCCGGCTCTTTGGCGGGTATGGTACTGGGGGCACTGATCCCGCTGATAATCTACGGTTGGATATTTGGATTTGGTTTGATGTTTGGCGAGATATCTTTTGTACGCTTTGGTGTGGCCTGTCTGGGATGCGTGGTAGTAGGCACGCTACTGGCCATGATTGCGGCGATCTATCCGGCCAATTTTGCGGCGCGGATGGTTCCTGCTTCAGCATTGCGGTCTAACGTATAGACGGGAAGAGGTAAGGCTATGGCTTTTGAACGAGAGTTGTTTTTTAAAGATGCAGATGCCGCCGCACGTAGCGGGTACGTGATCCGTGCGGTTGATGTACGCAAAGTTTACCGTATGGGCGACACCGAGACACACGCCTTACGCGGTGCGACGGTCGATATCATCCGCGGTGAGTATCTCTCAATAATGGGGCCGTCCGGCTCAGGTAAGTCGACACTGTTTAATATGATCGGTGGCCTTGATAAGCCGACAGCCGGCAAGGTTTATATAGACCAAGTCGATATTGCTCAGTTAGACCCTTTTGAGCTGGCCTGGTTGCGTTGCCGTAAAGTAGGTTATATTTTTCAATCGTATAACCTGATTCAGGTGATGTCGTGTATTGAAAATGTGATGCTCCCCATGGCCTTTGCCGGACTCGACGGCGAGGAGTCACGCGAGAAAGCTCTGATGATTCTCGAACGGGTTGGTCTGGGTGGGCGTGCACTCCACAAACCGGCTGAGATGTCGGGCGGACAGCAACAGCGTGTGGCTATTGCCCGTGCTCTGGCCAATACCCCCGATATTCTGTTGGCAGATGAACCTACCGCCAACCTCGACCTCCGCACCGGTGAGGAGATAATTAAACTCTTCCGCACCCTGTGCGATGAGCTCGGTGTAACTGTAATCACCGCCACTCACGACCTGAAAATGCTTAAAACTTCAGATCGTATTATGTGGATTGAAGACGGTCTGATCTCCAAGATCACGACGCCAGAAGAGATGGAACTGCATATAGATGAGATCCATTAAGTTTTAAACGGATAGAGTGTTATTGTTATGAGTGAAAAACCCCTGGTTATTGCAAAATCTGAAAATGTCACCCGCCGCTATATGCTCGGCGCCGAAGAGGTGTGGGCATTACGTGGCGTCTCTATGGAGATTTACAAGGGTGAGTACCTCTCGATCATGGGGCCGTCGGGTTCCGGGAAATCGACTTTTTTCAATATGATCGGTGCACTCGATATCCCTACGTCGGGAACAATCCACTTTATGGGGGAGGATCTTTTCAAATTGCCGGAAGAGAAACAGGCTTGGATACGTTGTAACCAGATCGGTTATATCTTCCAGACCTATAATCTGATCTCTGTGATGACGGCGCGGGAAAATGTAGCTTTGCCTTGCGTATTGCGTGGTGACGCTCCTGATGCAGCCAATGCCCGGGCTGATGAAGTGTTGACTCAGGTTGGACTAGGGCACCGCCTCGACCACCTGCCCA
>JAAYNR010000260.1 GCA_012520735.1 Lentisphaerota bacterium
GGTTGGCCTTGCCGAGAAGGCAACGTCATATCCATCCCAGCTCTCCGGTGGCCAGCAGCAGCGCGTGGCCATTGCCCGTGCACTGGTTAATAATCCGACAGTCATTCTGGCTGACGAACCTACCGGTAACCTCGACACTAAAACAGGTGAGGAGATAATTGAGTTGCTTAAGTCGTTGCAGCAGGATCGTGGTTGTACCATTATCACAGCCACACACGATGTTAAGATGCTTAAGATATCTGACCGTATCGCCTGGATTCGTGACGGTAAACTCGACCGTCTGGAAGAGAAGGAGAATATCCGCTTTGGCTCGGTGGCAAATAAGCTTGAAGGCAAAGATTGAGGCCGGTTTTGAGCTAAGTGTGACAAGCAACTTTATTGAATTACATAGAGTTCAGTGCATATCAGGGATTGAGGTGTAATTATGAGTGTAGAAGCTCTTTTTTCAGACCTGATGCAGGAACTCGAACATACTACTACACTCGATACCCATGAACATCTGGTTACAGAAGCTGAAGCTATTGCCGCACCACGAGACTTCTATTACCTGTTTAAGCATTACTGTCAAGCCGATCTGGTAGCGGCCGGAGCCAGCCCCGACGACCTCGCCTTTTTTGATGACCAGAACGAGGCTCCCGAGAGGCGCTGGCAGGACTTCTCACCTTTTTTTAACCGGATCAGAACAGGCGCCTATGCCCGTGCTGTAATGTTGGTGATTCACGATATCCTCGACCTCCCCGACTTGAACGACGACACCTGCATAGAGGTAGGCAGACGGCTGCAGAAGATCGCAGAACCGGGTCTTTACCATAATATTCTGCACAAACAATGCAACATCACTACCTCCATCCTGTGCAACAGATATGATAACAAAGAGGGCTACCCTGATAACTTCTACCACTTGGCGTCCAGTGTAGAGGTGACTAATATCATGGATAAAAACGGTGTGGATAATTTAGCAGCAAAGAGTGGTATATCTATACACAGCTTGAGAGACCTCCTTGAATGTCTCAATAAAGTAGTTTGTGATTGGTGCACCGATGACAGCGTGGTGGGGATAAAGCTGGGTCATGCATATTTTCGGAGTCTGGAGTTTAAAAAACGGACATTTTACGAGGCAGAGACTATATTTAACAAAATATTGACTAATGAGTTACACACTCTCTCAGCACACGAGGCTATTCCGCTGAACGATTTTTTAGTTTATGAACTCGTTGCCCGTGCCGAGGCTCACGGCATGCCGATAGCGATCCATACCGGTTTACAGGCAGGTAACTTTTATCGTATTAGCAATACTAATCCATTACTGCTACAGGATCTGTTACTGGAGTTTCCCCGCGCTCGATTCGACCTTTTCCATGGAGGTATGCCGTGGGTACGTGAGATAGCTGTCTTAGCCAAATACTTTCCCGGGGTTTACCTAAATATGGCGTGGATGCATCTGATATCACCGGCACAAAGTAGAAGTGCGCTGTCGGAGTGGCTCGATATAGTACCCAACAATAAAATATTCGGCTTTGGTGGCGACTACACAAAGGTTGAAAAGGTCTATGGCCATCTGGTTATGGCACGCAGGAATATTGCACAGGTTCTGACTGATAAAATATCGGCGGCAGAGATGAGCCGCCAAGAGGCCGGCACAGTGATAAAACGGCTAATGTACGACAACGCCGCCGAATTTTACTGTATCTGATTGCTTAGTTTGGGTGAATTGCGTCTCAAGTTAAGTTCTGGCTTGCCAGAAGAGGACCAGATTGCTCATTGTTGAGCCGACCAGTTTAAAGTTTGGCGGTATTTGCTGATCGGGACAGAAATATGTGGCGAGCCGGGTTAAAGGTGGCATCTGGCTCAGTTTGCCATAAAGAGATTCACGAAATGCCTCATAGTTATCAAACGAGTGTTCAATGGTGTCGTCAATACGGCAGGGGAGATCGATATTCTCATGAAACGAGTTGTAGAAGTAGATACCGCTGTATGGGGTGAAGTCGGTGTTGATAAAGTTGCCGTCTATAAAGGTGGCGTTGTTTAAATTAAGCCGACGTGCGACGCGCCTGGCAGTGCGGACAAGATCGGCGCGACGCTCAATACCGACAAACTTGGTCTCTGGTTGGTAGTGAGCGGCTGCGATACAGAATTTCCCCGGTCCACAGCCAACATCCAGGACACGTCCGCCAGGTGTGCCGAGGTAAGCGGCAGCACGCTGAGCTACCTCAAGAGGGGTCCAGTGTCGGCTGGAGAGTCGTTGCAGACGTTCAACATAGAGGCGGTCAAACGCGGCATCATTTTTAAAGAAATCGTGGTTTTTTTCTGATTTGGCCATATCTCTAAAGCAGGTAATTTTGGGCTATATGAAATTATGATAGCCACTGGTTAAAACATAAACTGAGCTTATCATATACATGTTGCAGAAATAAGTCATTAAAAAATAATAAACCTAAAACTGCTTACAGCCGTAACCAAATGTTGTATAGCATAGAAATCTTATTCCCTTAATATATATGGACTTTCATGGACTCCCGCAGTTTTAGTAAAAACGCTACGCGTTTAAGAGTAAGCGTTTAAGTGTAGCGGCGTGGACGCCGCTGGGAGAGGCAGGGATGCCTATCCTACCTTGGCGAGAGGGTGGGATTATCTGAGGAGTGGTTCGGCGATGGCGGTGATGGAGATGATGGCGAGGAGGGTGAGGGCGATGAGACGGAGGCGGGAGCGGGAGAGGTGTTTGCCGATGTTGAGGCCTATGGCGGTGCCGATGAGGATGGCGGGGATCAGCATGTATATCTGAGCCATGGGGGGGGTGATGCCGCGGCCAAAAGCAAAAAACAGCAGGGCGAGCTGGAGTGGTGTGAGGAGCATGGTTATGGCCATGGTGGTGACGCGTGAGCGTCCCGGTGGCCAGTCGTGGGCATGGACCCAAAGGATAAGCGGTGGTCCGCCATTATTCGAGACACCGTTTAGAAACCCGCTGGTTGTGGCAGCCACAACACCCCAAGCCCAGTGGAGGTGTGGTTTGGGGTTGACGCGCCAGACAATTTGTATGGTGAGTATTGTGAGAACCAGAAGACCCATGGCGATTTTTATTATATTGGTGTCGAGGTTAGCGAAGTGGCGCAGGGTGAATATGCCGATGGGGAGGGTGATGGCGCAGACAGCACTGAGTGGGATTACTTTGCGCCACTCAACATGTTGCCAGAGGTTGAAGGTCATGACGGTGCGTTGGAGAGCTGAGCCCAGAGCTGAGAGGAGGATTGTTTCAGGTAGTGGGATACCGGCTAGAAGGAAGAGGGTATTGGAGAAGAGTGAGAAGGCGAAGCCGACCGCAGATTGGACGGCAGCACAAAAGGCGAAAATAGCACCAATGATAATAAGTTCGATGGTCATGGTTTAAAGGGGAGGGTCACCAGATGAATGGTTTGGGGAGGGTTATGGTTTGTTCTGCCCGGGGATACCAACCTTTGGGTAGGAGGTGGTCAGTATGCATGAAGCAGCGGACTGTTACTTTGTCGCTACCGGGGATGAAGGTGAGGTGGCGGCTTTTCGGGGGGGGCGAGAGATGGCGACAGTGGTGGTGGCGGGTGACGGCGCCAACGTTGATGAAGGTGGTGCCCCAGCGTGTCTCGATGTGGCTCTTGCCGCCGTCGGTGGCGTCGGGATGGGCGTGGGTGTGCCCGCCTAGCCATAAGGCCACCCGGCCGGGGTGCGCGGCCAGGTAGCGCTCAAAGGCCTGGGCGTCGGGGGTGCTGTCAACCCAGTAGAGGTAGCTGGCCCCCTCAGGGGAGCCCAGCTCTTTGTAGCCGTGATAGTGCGACTCCCATTGTCCGTCGCTGTTCTTGCGCACCCCTTCCCAGGCGCCGCTGGCGACGGTGGTGTCCTTGAGCATGTAGTGGTGGGCGGAGATGATGATGGCATCGGGGTTGGCCTCGACCTGTTGTTGCCACCAGCGGAAGGTCGCGCCGGAGACAACGCCGCTGGGGTTGCCGCCCATCTGGCCGTTGAGGTCGCCACGGCCGAGTTTCTGCGTCGGCTCGTTGATGTCGCTCATCATCAGGAAGAGGAGGTTGCCGACGCGGAAGCTGTAGCGTTCCCAGGTGCCGTTGATGGGGTAGGGGCGGCGCGCGGGGTTGACGCCGGAGAGCGCTGTGTTGTGCCCTTCAGGGTCGAGCCACTTGCGCCACCAGGAGTTTTGCACGGGTTCACGGGGGCTGCCGCGGTCATGGTTGCCGCAGAGGGAGTAGATCGCCTCACGTGGGTGGTGTTTGAGGGTTTGAAACTGGCGGACAATCTCACCTCCTTCGGTGTCGTCCGGGATATGCTGGCCGCCCGACATATCGCCGAGGTCGAGGGCGATATCCCACTCCCAGATGCCCGACTCGGAGTCGCGCAGCACATTGGCGAGGCTCTCAATACCGTGGCGCAGGTCGGTGCCGACATGGACATCGCTGAAGACCCAGAGGTTGAAGGGCTTGCTCATGAATCTTTTTTCCATATCTGGTGCAGCATGTTGGAGATGGTGTCAACCACCTTGCAACCGACAGCCGGCTCAAAGCGCGCCCAGGCAAAGGGGACGCCGGAGTAACCGCCGCCAAGCGCGGCGGCGAGGGTGGGGAGGTAGCCGCCACTGCCGCCGGTCAGGCCGAAGATGATGGTGTTGGGTGTGGGGCTGCGGCGTTTGATGTCGATCTGGTATTGGCAGAAGAGCTCGAACGGCTGCGTGGCCAGCAGCAGATCGTTGATGCGGATGGCGTTGAAGGGGAGGGTGTCGACGGGGTTGGCTGCGAAGCGGTTGTAGAGGAGAACCGGTCCCCAGGCGAAGATGGCCTCATTACCGCTCACTTTTTCACCGGCGTCATAGCGCGCTAGGACGGCGCGCCCCGCTGCGACAGCTTCGGGATCGGGCAGGCGCACCGGCAGGTCGAGCATGGCGTGGTGGTGGGTGAGCGATACCTCCGACTGCGGGCGCATCTCATGGAGCAGGCGCAAGGTCTCGCCGGCTAGGGCGGTGCCAAAGCGGTAAATCCGGAGTTCGGTGTTGTCAGCAGTCTGCTGCGGCCACATCTGTTGTGGCATGCTGATGTCGCCCTCGGCGCCGTTGTAGAAGAGGACGGGCAGGGGCGACCGATAGGCCTCGCGCAGCAGGCGGCGCGCCAGACCGGGGTAATCGGCTGAGAGGAAGCGCTGGCCATAGAAGGCGGTGGGGTGGCCGGTGCCATGTTGGAGAATGGCGCGCGGGGTGTTGTCGTCGTTGAAAACGGCCAGAGCCAGGGTGGCGGTGTCGTCGGGGCCTTCAAGGCCGGTGAAGTCGCCATGGCGCCCCCCTTGGCGGTACATGGTATGGGAGTTGTCGCTGTAACAGACACGGCGGTTGTAGCCGAGGCGGGCATTGCCGATGCCCCAGCCCAGGCGGGCAGGCGTGGCATTGGCCAGCGCTGCGGCGGCGATTTGCCGCAGCCAGTTCAACAGCTTGGCAAAGTAAACCTCATCGACCGGTTTCAGATAGTTGGTGTGCATCATCACCGGGCCGCCATGGGTGTGGGAGGAGCCGATTATAATGGAGTCGGCATCGAGTCCGGTATCAGTGGCGATGGCCTCGGCAATGGTGCGATTGCGGGCGGTTTCGATGTTGGGCAGGTCGCAGGTGATGAAAAGGAGGCGGGTCTGGCCGTCATCGAGATAGAGGGCGTTGGCCTCGAGGTCATCATGGATGGCCTCAACACGCTGGTCAGGCACACCGGCGCCCTGGATCATGGAGCCGATGTCGTTGTTGATCACAACAGAGGCCGCGCCGGCCTTGAATTGTTTCTTCATGGTTGGTTCCTTTGTCACCCGCGGGCAAGCCCGCAGGCGTGGTGTTTAACATTCGTGTTTCGTTTAAATCGATAAGATCGATATGATCGACAATATCGACGTTGTTGAAGTCTGTTGCCTTTCGGTCTCTATCAGGCCTTTCGACCATGGAGGCGGATCAGCGACAACGGCGGCAGTTCAATTGAGTCGCCGACAGCAGGGGCGGCAATTTTTTGGAAATCGCCATAGGGGACCTCGCCGGCCATGGCTTCACAGGCTGCGCCTGGCGCCATTATGCCGCTGATATTGACTGTAATGGGTTCAGTGGCGTTGTGGTTGGAAAGGAATAGCCAGCGGCCCTCAGCGTTGTCCAGCGCCAGCGCCTCGACCGGACTGTCGTCCGGCGTCTTAATGGGTGTCAGGCTTCCGGGCAGCGCCGGACGGTAGAGCTTCAAGACCTCGACCGCGGCGGTGACATCGACATCGGCGTTGCGGCGGTTGAGGATGCCCATGCAGTTGACAAGGTTGTAGAAGCAGGCGCACTCGAAGTCGGGCGCCAGGCGGGCAAAGCGGCGGATCATCCCGGCGATGTAGAGGCAGTGGAGGGTGCTGGGCTGCTCCTCAAACTGACGGCCGTCCCAGTGTGAGGCCTGCATCCAGAAGTTCCACTCGGCGATGCCGACATTCCAGCGCGCGCCGCGCTGGCGGCATGTGGCGATGAAGGCCTTCAGGCGCGGCTCGACCGAGGCGAGGGAGTTGCGCAGCGACTCAAGCTGTTTCTCGGCACTGGCGGCAGGGTCGCCTGAACCATAAATCTGCACGGCGACCACGTCGATCAGATCCGCCGCCTGGGTGAAGAGCGCCTCGCGCCAGGCCGCTTTCTCCACCGGGGCGTCAAGCTCGCCGCTGGACATCACCGCCACGATGCGTGAGTTGGGGTAGGCCGCCTTGATCAGCGGCACATAGGTTTGCACCACGCCGGCATACATGTCGGGGGTCATATGGGCGGTGGTGATGGAGTAAGGGTGGTTAGCGATGTGCCAGAATATCTTGGGTGGCGCGGCTTTGGCCTTGGCGTACCAGGCGGCGCAGTAGGCGGCCATCTCCGCCGCTTCCTGCGGGGTGCCGGTGGCGACATTGACCGTGAGCGTCGGGGTGATGTTCTGCTCAAGGGCGAGCTGCAGGTACTCATCCAGGCCGAAGTCGTAGTTGAGGTACCAGTCCTGATAGAAGGCTGGGTCGTAGCCAAGCGGGCGCAGGTGGGACGGCCCGGTGCCATGACGCCAGTTATAGGCGTTGACCACGATGCCGCCCGGGAAGCGGAGGGTGGGGATACGCATGTCAGCCATGGTGTCGATCACCCCTTGCGAGAGGTGCGGCTCGTTCTTGGGGCGCAGGTGGATCTGGTCAAACCACAGCTCGCCACCGTCGGCCACGGCGATATGCAGGCGCGCCTCATCGTCGTCAGCGCCGGCGCGCAGTGTCACGCTGTACCGCTCAAAGTAGGAGGTGCCGATCTCGACCTCGGCGCTGTCGTAAATGGCGCTGCGGCTGGAGAGCGGCCGCAGCGATACGGTGATCTTGACCGGCTTGTGCCAGGCGCGCGCCCATATCTCGCACTCCAGCTCTTCACCGGCGCGGACCGAAACCTTATTCTGGTGCAGGTGCGGCGCCGTTCCGTTGATAACCGCGCGCACCAGTTGGGCATCGGAGCCCATCATGCCGGCGCCGCGCACCAGGTCATAGGCGGCGCGGCCGCAACTGGCGCCTTGCCAGTGCGGCGCCACGCCGGTGACCGGATGGGCCGGCCCGAGGAATTTGGGGTTGCGCAGGCGGTCGGAGAGGAGGCCGTCGGCGGTGGTGAGGCATATCTCGATGTTCTGGCCAAGTATCATTTCGGAGACTTGGACGGTGGCGGTTTGGGTGGTCTCTAGCTTCATGGCTGTTCCTCTTTTTTGTGGTGTTGCGGTTTATGCCGGTGCGGATTTTAACGCCCGGTTCTGATGGTGTAAAAAGTTTCGGTTGTACCGTGTTTGACAGGGGTGAGGTCTATCATGATGTTGCGGACATCGACACCACCGGTCTCACGGGAGTTCGTGACCGGAGCGAGTTGAACGTTCCGCGCCGGCGACAATTCAATGGTTATGGTTTGACCGTAGCGGGTGATGGCGATCATGCCGGTTTTGTGGGGCTCTTCATCGATTGGGCTCCACATGCCGAACATGCTCAGTTCTATTTTGGTTACGGCGGCATCGGGGCCGATCTGGCAGGGGAGGAGTTCCCACAGTTCGCCGGGTGCCTTGTCGTCGCCAAACTCTATCAGGGAGTTAAATTGGAGTTTGTCGCTGTTGATTTTGAATTCCCGCGCGTAAGTGGCGTTTTGCAAGACTCCCTGCGGATCGGCGAGTTTTTTGAATTCGCCGTAGGGGATGCCTCCCGCCATGGCTGCGCAGGCGGCGCCGGGTTTGAGGATGGCGCTGATATCGACATTGATAGTATCAGTCAAGCTGTGGTTAGTCAGAAAGAGCCAGCGA
>JAAYNR010000269.1 GCA_012520735.1 Lentisphaerota bacterium
CGCTGCCGCTAAACGGCAGCGACGGACTCTTATTACCCCAGCGCTACCTCAGGCCGACGGCAACACAAAATCTTCCATCCTCAGGCTGTAGCCCCGAATCTGTCCCTTGTCTATTGCATCATCAACAATATAATTGACTATATATATCTCGCCATCATCAAACTGCACCCAACCGGAGTAACCTGTATCGCTGAGGGGTGAGCGGTCAAAATCGACCGGCAAAATGCGCACTGCAGAGTCGTTGCGTGCCGTGGCCAAAGCCGAAGCCTCGTCACTCAGAGCCGCAAACAGATTTTGCGTCCACTTACCAAGCCACCCCTTACCGCCCTGCAGAAAGCGGTGAGTAATCATAATATGCCCACCCTGCAACCAACCCGCTACAGGTCGGTGGCAACCGGGAAGAGGAAAGTCTATTACAGGCCCCCAAGTCTCACCGCGATCGTGTGAAATTGTCTTTTTACAGTCCCAGCCTAAAAATGAGTTCTCGCGCATAAAAGCCACCAACACCTCCTTACCAACCGGCAGTATTGACACCTCACACAAGTTCAGTCCTGCCTGTTTAGCCACCGTGATACGATCGCTCCAGGTTTGACCCTGATCGTCAGAATAACGCATAAACTGAGTTAGAAAGTCGTCCTCATAATGGTGCGCCGAGATAATCCAACGTCCATCCGACAACTCCAGCAACCTATCAGGGACAATACCATGCAACGGCGTTGCCACAGGCTCACTCCAGGTAACACCCTCATCAGCAGAAAAATAGAGCAAACTTATGGCATACATCGAACGAACCTTAACTTCACCCTGTGGGCAACGGTCAACCACCACGCACAACCGTCCGTCGCGCATCTGTGTAATGCGCGGACAATTATAAAACGCCTCCCCCGCACCGGTACCCTCGGTGAGTGGACGCTTAGAGCTCCAAGTACGACCGCGGTCGGTAGAGTCACAGAGCATAATCCGCGTATAAGAGCGATCAACATGGTGCTTGCACTCGGCAAAAACGCAAACCAGACGCCCCGACGGTGTCAACGCCACATCAGGCCAAGCCTGATAGATATCAGGATCATGGCTAACAGTGAATTTCTGTATCATCTTTAGTCTCCCCACTTTTTTCGCTCAACCGCCAACACTTCCCGCTCCGCATCCGCAAAACGTTTATAATAGTAGTGCCGCAGCAGCATCCTGTAAAAACTGTGCCTCAGGCACAACCTCTCTTAAGGCAACCGCACACATTATGAAGCCCTCAAATTAAAGTCAAAGCATTTCTAAAACTGCTTACAGCCGTAACCAAATGTTGTATCGCATAGAAATTTTATTCCCTTAATATATCTGACACTTGCATGGCCTCCTGCTGTTTTAATAAAAACGCTATGCGTTTGGAAAACAGATTTTAAAAGGGAGAGAGTTGACGATGACTCTCAATGCTGCCTTAGGTGCTTCAACGCAACCAACAACTTATGAAGATAGCTGCTTGAACTTCTTGTTTTTTTGACAGTAGCTAACACGTTAGCTACTAAATTATGTTGCTAGTCCACCCGCACGCGCAAGGCACGCCCCTCGCGCGTTGCTATGCCACTATTTTGCCAGATTCAGGTAGGTGCCGTCGTACATGATATGACGGGTCATAGCACCTGAGGCGGAACGGCGTAACCATACCAGTGGGGCGTCGCTCTCTAAAATACCATTGCTGTTAAGTGGTACCGCCAAACTTGCCGAGAGTGCCACCACATCGCTGGTGCCGTCGGGCCATTGCAAAATAAACCCCTGCCCACACTCTGCCGCTAGCGGCTCTACCTGCGGTATAACCGTCTCTTTGGTCAATGGCATCGCCAGAGTGGCGTAAAAACGGTTGGCCTGCTCTGAGCCGTAGCGGAAGACTATTTGTGGTGCCGGCGTAAAGCCGCTGTCAGGCAAAGATTTACTGAACCAGCCACGCCTAGGCTCTATCGACCCCTCGTAAACACTCATAGCCATCTCTGTGGGTGGCATCACTGTACGCAGGTAGAAACCGCCGCCGCCCTCCTCTGAGGCCGTCCAGCTCAGCTCGTCGCTGTCGTGGCTCCATGCCGCTACCGGTGCCATTTGCCAGGTATGCTCTACTGTGTGCCCCGCGCTGCACATCATAGCATCAAGAATAAGCATGTACTCATCGCGGATCCAGAGGATAATCCGCTCGTGACGCCCGTAACTCCCTCGCCCCAGACCTTTTTGGAAGCCCCAGGTGTAAGTGCCATCCCAGTAGCCGCCGGCATAAACACCGTGGAGCAGGGCGTGTTCAGCGGTAATATCGGCTTTAACCAGCTTTGCATCGCCCAAGCCCTGGTTTAATCCGTCTAAGTTTATAGTGGTGTGAGCTACCGTCGAACGACCGTATATAGCAAAAGGGTTGCTCATTTCGTAGTCGAACGAGCCGGGGTCTGCCAACCATAAACGCCCCCCGGAGCGGAAAACCACCCCCAGTCGTGCCAGATGGGCGTGAGCCCCGGAGTAGACGCTGGCATCAAAAGCCAGAAAATCGGCTCCCGGTTCCCACGAAGAGCGGAGGAAAACCTGCCCGGCATCGGGGTAAACGCTGTCTAAAGCAGGCCGCCAGCTCTCCGGAATGTCGCCCCCCTCAATTTCACATTTTATGCGGCGTGTAGCTTTGAGGGAATCGGGGATGTCGTGGTCGTACACCATTGCACTGGTGTCGTTTATCCCGCCCGGCGCCGTATGGAGGCTGTATTCTGCCGCTTTCAGCAGACGCTCACTCGGCAATTGTAGCTTTACCTCCGGGAACCAACGCCCCACACGTAGCATGTTAACGAATATCTCCGCCATATGGTGGTGGTAACCCAAAGATTGTTCGATATATGAGCCGTCAGGCATGAATTGAAACCGACACGCTTGCTCGAGGTTTCGCACCGCAAAGGCTATCATTTTGTCGGCATCAGCGATAAATGGTAAGCGTAATGCCGTATGCAATAACCCGTCCAGCCCGAAAATACGGTGGTTACCCCATGGCCGCGACGGTATACCGCGCTGCCACAGTATGTGGGCCTGTCGTTCGATTGATCCCAACACCTTTCGTACAAATTCATCGTCCCATGAAGGCTCATCCATAAATGTGCTCAATGCGCAGCACCAGCCACTCCGCCCGTGCGTCCCTAGCCGGATTGCTATATCCATGCAGGTGTTGCCGCGGGTCTCAATCTCTTCACAGTTAAAATTGTCGATCCAGTCGATGATATAGTCGCGGGCCGCCTCAGCATAAACCGCTGCCGGCTCATTGCTGTAGGCTCTGATAAGCGGTATCAGCATAAAAAACCGACCCATTTGTGTCGGCCACTCCTGGTGGTTGTAGTGTCCTCCTGCCCAATCGATACCGCTACGTCCAACGTCAAAAAGCCGCCGTCCCGTATCAAGTTTGAACCCTATTCTCCCGGCAACTACCTCCCGAGCGTAATTGAGGTCGTCAGCCGAGGCCTCCACCGCTGGCATAAACTCCGCAAATCGTGCCGCCTGCTCTCTGATAATGTTGCGTATCTGGTTGATCTCTATACGAGTTGCAAAGAGTGTCGCAGCCTCCTCTGTAGCCCGTCTGTCAGCAGTGTGTGTTGTAGTTTTCATGGGCAGAAATTATACTGCTCTATACCACCGGATTCAAGCCAAAGTGGCAAACCCGATTTGACACGCCACCGCTGCCGCTTGTATCATCTCTCCCCAATAAGCATAATTATGGTTTTAGCAGATTGGAGCCCACATGACCCTTTTCCACCGCGTTTTACGCGAACCGGATAAATATAATTTTAATGTTGATACCCTCGGTGAGTGTAAAATCGACTCCCCGGCACGCCAGCGCGATTTTATCGCCCCCGGCTCCCGTGCTGTAATGGCCTATGATGTGGCACAACTCACTGCCGCTACACAGAAACTCAACGGCAATCTCCCCTCGTTCGAGGCTGCCGGCCCTATGCGTAAAATCTTTCATGACCCCGCCTGGAGCCGCGCCGCTATCCTCACCGCCGGGGGCCTCTGCCCCGGCCTTAACCATGTAATAAAGGGGTTGGTCGAGATTTTGTCGTTCGACTACGGCATCAAGATGATCTACGGCATCCGCTATGGCTATAGCGGCTTGATCCCCAAGTTTGGCCACGAACCTATGATCCTCACCCCCGATGTCGTCGATACCATCCATGAAGATGGCGGTACAATCCTCGGCACCTCGCGCGGCCAGCAGGATACCGGCGAAATTGTCGATACCCTCATCCGTATGAATATCAACCTCCTCTTCTGTATCGGTGGCGATGGCACACTCCGCGGTGCCCGTGATATCGCCGATGAGTGCCGCAAACGGAAGCTCGCTATCAGTGTTCTCGGTATCCCCAAAACTATCGATAACGACCTCAATTTCGTTGGCCGCAGCTTCGGTTTTGAAACTGCCGTCGCCGAAACCGTCCCTATCCTCCGCTCAGCCCACGTTGAGTCGAAAAGTGTTAAGTATGGTATCGGACTGGTTCGCCTGATGGGACGCGACTCCGGGTTTATCGCCGCTTATGCCACCGTGGCTAACCCTATTGTCAATATCTGCCTCATCCCGGAGATGGCTTTTGATATCAATGGCAAAAACGGCCTCCTGAAAGCGCTCGAACGCCGCTTTGCCTGTGGCAAGGATCATGCCGTCATTGTTGTGGCTGAAGGTGCCGGCCAGGAACATATTCAGGATGAACCGGAGCGGCGTGACCTCTCAGGTAATGTCCTCAAAAAGGATATCGGTGAGTTTCTCAACCGTACTATCTCAGCCCATTTCAAAAAGCAGAACTGTAATGTGGCTATGAAATATTACGACCCCAGCTACTCTATCCGTAGCGTGCCGGCCAAGGGGACTGATGCCATCCGCTGTTACCTCCTGGCCCGTAATGCCGTACATGCCGCTATGGCCGGACGTACCAATTGTGTTATCGCCAACAACGCCGGCAACTCCTATACCGTCGTCCCCACAGAGCTTGTCTGTACCGAACGCAATAAAATCGACCTCAACAGCGATGTCTGGCGCGCTGTGCTCGATGCTACCGGCCAGCTTGGCTATTTCAATGGTGATGGCAACTACTGTCAGGTGTCGAAATGAGCTACCGTTGCGCTATGGTAGGCATCGTGGGCCGTACCAACTCGGGTAAGTCAACCGTCGTCAACCGGCTCGTCGGTGAGAAGGTCTCGATCGTTACCCCTGTAGTACAAACTACCCGTACCACAATCCGTGGCATCTTCACCGACCAACGCGGCCAAATCGTCTTTCTCGATACCCCCGGTCTCCACAAGGCCGAAGGAGAGCTCGGCACGCTGATGAACCGTCAGGCGCGTCAGGCCGCCGCTAATGTCGATATTGTCGTTCTGGTAATCGATGCCTCTTCTGAACCACAGCTTGAAGACGACGGCTGGATGCGCCGCCTCGCCTTTGCCGAGCAACCTGTGCTGATCTTGCTCAATAAGGCCGACCGCAAACCGTTTTATGAAGCCGACTACCGAATCCTCTGGAACGATATCTGCCGCGAAAAAGAGGTCGCCCGTGAAGTCGGCTGGTTCGTCGGCTCGGCCTCTAATGGTCAGGGGATGGAAGAACTCACACAAGAACTCTTTAAACTCGCCCTCCCCTCTGAAGCTCTCCTCTACCCCGAAGATATCGTTACCGACTACCCCCGCCGTCTCGCTATCGCCGATACCATCCGCGAAAAACTGTTTGCCAAATTATACGACGAACTCCCCCATGAGATCGCAGTCCGCGTCGACCATATTGAAGAGTCAGGCAAAACCTGGGGGATCTCCGCCACCATACTGGTCAACAGCCCCTCGCAAAAAGGGATCGTGGTCGGTCACAAAGGCCGCACTATCCGCTATGTCAAACGTACCGCCGAACCAGAAATCAGCGAGATGTTCGATGTCGACGCACAACTCGACCTCTGGATCAAGGTGGAGAAAAACTGGATGAAAAACTTCTTTCTGCTACGCCAGCTCGGCTATATCGGCGACCGCTAACTACCACCGTGATCGATTTTAAAAATATATCCCTCCGTTACGGACCGCAAATCGTTCTGGAAGATGTCAACCTCCGCATCAACAGTGGCGAACGTATCGGTATCCTCGGTCCTAACGGTGCCGGCAAAAGCTCACTATTCCAGATGATCACCGGCGACCGCCAACCCGACTCCGGAACCATCACCATCGAGGGCAAAATCGAGATCGGTTACGTCCGCCAACACCTCGAACCCGCCTCAGCCAACGAAACCCTCCTCAATTACGCCCTCCGCGGTGTTCCCCTACTCCTCGAAATGGAACAGGAATTGCACCGCCTCACCGCTGCCGCCGATGCCACCACCGATAATACCGATAAAGAGCGCCTTCTGCGCCAAACCGGTGAGCTCCAGTCGCGCTTCGAACACCTCGGCGGCTATCAGCTCGAAGCCCGCGTCAAGGCCGCCCTCGGCGGCCTCGGCTACACCCCCGCTGAATTCGATCTCCCCTTCCGCACCTTCAGTGGCGGCTGGCGTATGCGCGCCGAACTCGCCCGTATCCTCGCCGCCAACCCCGACCTCCTTCTGCTCGACGAACCCTCAAACTACCTCGACCTCCCCGCTGTTGAGTGGTTGCAGCGCTTCCTCCGCTCTTATGAAGGTACCCTCCTCCTCATCTCTCACGACCGCTACCTCCTCCGCTCTCTCACCAATATCACCATCGAGGTCGATGCCGCCTCCTGCACACGCTATCAGGGCGACCTCGACTACTACCTGCGTGAGCGTGAAACCCGCTACGAAAACCTCCTCGCTGCCAAAGCAAACCAAGATCGCCAGCGGGAACAACTCGAACGGTTCGTCGAACGCTTTAAAGCCACCAGTACTAAAGCCTCACAAGCCCAAAGTCGCGCCCGCCAACTCGAAAAAATGGAGGAGATCCGCCTCCCTAAACGGAGTCAGGCCGGTGGCTACCTCCGTGTGGCGCCCGCACCACATTGCGGTGTCGCCGTGGCTCGTTTCGAAGACGTCACTTTCTCCTACGATGCCACCCGTAATATCCTCAATAACGTCTCATTCGACATCTCCCGCGGTGATAAAGTAGCCATTGTCGGCTACAACGGCATGGGTAAAACCACCATACTGCGCCTCCTCGCCGGCACCCGCCAGCCAAATAGCGGTCAGGTTATCCTCGGCCATAAAGTTCTGGCCGGCTACCAATCGCAAGAGTTTGCCGAGACCATCCCCCCCGATGTCTCAGTCCTCGAAATTGCCAAACGCGCCTCCCCCAACGCCACTGAACGTATCGTCCGCACCCAACTCGGCAGCTTCGGCTTCACCGCCGACGACATCACCAAACAGTGTAGCGTCCTCAGCGGCGGCTAAAAAATCCGCCTCGCCTTCCTCCGCCTCTTCCTCAACCCACCCAATCTCCTCCTCCTCGACGAACCCACCACTCACCTCGACCTTGAGGGGTGTCAAACTCTGGAAAAAGCCCTTACCGCCTATGACGGCACCATCTGCCTGGTAAGCCACGATGTCGAATTCGTCCGCGCTGTCGCCACCTCCATTATCGAAATCAGTCACGACGGTATCAGACGCTTCCCCGGCGGTTACGACTACTACCGCGAAAAAACCGCAGCCACTACCACAACCGTCACAGCCAACACCCGGGTCGTCACCCCCAACGCCGATGCCATAACCGACAACCTCACCTCCAAAGACATGCGCCGCCTCCGTGCTCAGGAACGAGCCAAACGAGCCCCCCTCCTCCGCGCACTACGCCGCCGCGTCGAACGGGCCGAAACCAAAATCGCCGAGCTCGAACAAGAACAGCAACAACTCACCACCACCCTCAGCACCGCAGCCCCCGACACCAACTTCGCTGAAATAAGCCGCCGCCTCCGTAACGTCCAGCACGAACTCCACCGCAACGCCCTCGAATGGGAAGAAGCCGCCACCGCGCTCGAACAAGCCGAACAAGAATAAGGCGGTGCTCCCAAGGCCTCACCGCGGTAGGGCGTGTCTCTCCGAGACCGCCGTCATCAGCAGCGGCATACGCCGCTGCGTAAGTGTTCACACTGGCCTCCCCCCCCCGCGGCATTTCCCTTTGTCCCGGCTCCGCCGCACCGCACCCCGAGACGCAGAGGTTTCGGAGAAACACGCCCTAACGCCATGTGCTTGCCATTTTCACCCATAAAGGCATTCCTTTCACCCTTCACCCTTCTATTCCGTGGTTAAGTGATTTATATAAGTGTATTGTCAGCCTACCGGCGATATATCACCAGCCGTGCCGCCCCATA
Source organism: Lentisphaerota bacterium (assembly GCA_012520735.1). Classification (GTDB taxonomy): domain Bacteria; phylum Verrucomicrobiota; class Kiritimatiellia; order RFP12; family JAAYNR01; genus JAAYNR01. The sequence goes on from JAAYNR010000269.1 coordinate 8,291, forward strand.
GGTGCGGTCTCGCAACAGCTCCCAGCCGGGGACAACAACCGCTCTTGTTTTAGCCGGTTGCTCACCCACAAACCACCCTCCGGGCGCAATTACTTCGTACTCGCATAAGCTCCCCATAATGCCGCTGTAATCTGCCTCGCGAAAAAACTCATATGGCGGATCGGCGAATACCATATCAAAACCCATATTCTTACCCGGACCCGTTATCCAGCGGAACACATCGGCACAAACCACTCTGCCATTTTCAGCCTGCAGGGTCCGACAATTCTCTTCGATCAAGGTACACGTCCGCTTCTCGCGCTCTACCCAGACAACCTCAACCGCCCCACGACTTATCGCATCGAACCCCACCGCCCCGCTCCCGGCAAACAGATCAAGCACACGCCACTGTGGCAATGCCGCCGCGACCATCGAGAAAAGCGCCTCACGCACCTGATCCAGCGTTGGCCGTACCACTCCGCCACGCGGCACCTTCAACCGCCGTCCACCATGAATACCACCGGTAATTCTCATCACTTAAATCCGTTTGGCCGCATTGCGCACCATTTGTGCGTGAGCATCGTACTCCACCTCTTCAATATGTCGCCCTATATTGATCAATATCCCTATCGATATCAGAGCCGTCAACATATTAGTCCCGCCGTAGCTGATAAATGGGAGAGCCAGCCCTTTGGTCGGCAAGGCACCAATCACCACCCCTACATTGAAGGCTGCCTGAAACACCAGCATCAGGGTCAGACCAAACGCGATCAACCGTCCCAGCCGATCCGGAGCCTTAAACGCTATCCAGATGCCACATATCAGTATGACGACAAACAGAAGCACCACCGCCATAGTCCCCACCATACCGAACTCTTCACCAACTATGGCAAAGATAAAATCGGTGTGCGCTTCAGGGAGGTAGAAGTGTTTCTGAATGCTGTTGTTCAAGCCTACACCACTCACGCCGCCATTGACAAAGGCCAGAATCGATTGCTTCACCTGATATGCCGCATTACCACCGCCATCGGGTCCCGACGACCACGCAAACATCCGTGCACTCCGTACAGGGTCGCGCAGTATCAGCACCGCAAAACCGAGCCCGGCCGCAAAGGCACTCCCTATCAGATAAACCAGCCGCACCCCGGCCGCAAAGAATATCGAAAATGCCAGAATTCCAGTCACAAAAGTAGCTCCAAAGTCGGGCTCGCGCATCAGCAGTAAAACAAACACCCCCAACACCATCACAGGGATAAAGAACCCTTTGACAAACCGTTTTGAACGCCACCCAATCATATCCATCCAGGCTGCTGTCAGCAACACCGTAGCTATCTTGACAAACTCACTCGGCTGCACCTGAAACGGTATCCCGGGCAACCTGATCCAGCGCCTGCTGCCATTGACCATCTCACCAATCCCCGGTATCAATACCAGTATCAGCGACAGCAAGGCCACCGACAACAAGGCTATCTGCCACTCGCGCCGCCGCCAAATGTGGTAATCTATATGCGCCGCCCCAAAACAGCAAATCATCCCCAGCGCACACGAAATCGCCTGTCGATACATAAAGTGATAAGCCGAGCCATAGCGAGCCAGTGAGCGGACAGAGCTGGAGCTGGTGACACTGACCAGCCCTATCACAACCAGCATCAGAACTGCCAGCGATAGTGTTGTTAAAACTTTACGCATACCCCCATCGTACCCGATAAACAAAACCACCCGATCCCACAGCCAATGCTGCTCAGACCAGGTGGTCTAGCTGCCGCAAAATCGGGCAGCACTAATTAACGGCCTGCCGTACACTCAAGTACGGCAGATACCACCCTCTTACAGATTGTCTGACGGGATCGGAATCTTCAGCTCCGTGCCCGCTTTCAAATCGTTGCCGGTTAAACCATTGACCGCCTTGATCTCGTTCGGGCTCACACCCCAGCGAATCGCCACCGCAAAGAGGTCTTCACCCTCTTTAACTATGTAGTTACGGTAAGCGACTTCCGCCACACTCTGTTTCACACTCTCTACCGACGGCAGTGCTGGCGGTGCCGGCAATACCGTAACCTCAACTACCGGCTCAACAACTTCAACTGGCTTAACCTCAACAGCTTTTACCTCGGCCTTCGTGGCTTCAACCACCTTGGTGCTCTGCTCAACTTTTACTGTCGGAGCCGCAACAGCCTGCTGTTTCGGTTTCTCTACCGGTGCTGCTACCGGTGTAGCCGGCTTACTGGTCGCAGCCTTAACTGGAGCCGCTGTCAACGGTTTTTTGGCCGGTTCTGTTTTGGTCGGCTGCGCTTTGACGGCTGATGCCACCGGTACCGGAGTTCTTGTCGGGTTGGTAATCTTCAGATCACGCCCAGCAATGATAACGTCCGACTTCAAATTATTGTCGGCCTTCAGCGTCGCCACTTTTACCCCATAACGGTAAGCAATTCCAGAGAGTGTATCTCCACTCTTAATCTTATAGGTCACTACCCGCCCCTCTGTCGCTGGTGCTGATGCCTGTTTGGCCGGTGCGGCTACGGTAGTTTTAGGAGCCGTAACCGTGGTGCCTTTCACTGCCTGCCGCGGCACACTCACCTCACCGGGGAGCTGAATTACCTGCCCGATCCGCAATTTAGCGGGATTAAGATCCGGATTGGTTGCCGCTACATCCTGCCAGCGCAGACCATACCGCTTGGCAATTGCCGATAATGTATCGCCTTTAACCACTGTATATGGCGTTGTGAGCTGCACCACCGGTAAAACAAGCGGTTTCACAGCTTCATCCTGTTCACCCACCAATTCTTCCGGCTCCGCCAGCACGCAAGTAGATGTCAGCGGCTCCTTCGGAGCTGTCGACTTACACCCCTGCATCAGTGCAAACACCGCCACTACGGACAGGCCACACATAAGTTTCATAACACTGCTCTTGCTCATACTCTCCCTCTCTCTTTCCCTTGCCGGTTTCACTATTTTACCTTGTAAGATTCGCTACCCTACGAACCTCCGCCGCAAAACGTTCACCCCTTTCACAATAACTTTTAAATTGGTCAAAGCTCGCTGTGCCAGGTGTCAACACCACAGCCTCACCGGCCTTGGCCTCTGCGTGTGCCCGCGTCACCGCAAGATCAATCGTCCCGCAAAGCTCACACGATACCACAGAATTCCAGGCATCATACATCTGGTCAGCGCATTCGCCTATAAGATAGACTTTTTTGACGTGCTTTGTCAGCAACTCTTTTACAATTGTTAAATTTGACTCTTTTAAACGCCCCCCAGCCACCAGCCTTACCGGTCGCCCGGCCATCACCAAAGCCGCTCCTAAAGCGGTCAAACTGGTCGCCTTGGAGTCGTTTATATAGACCACCCCACCACTCTCCCCCACCAGCTCCATACGGTGGCGCAACGGTTCAAACTCACGCCAGCCACGCTCAATATCGGCTACTGTTACCCCGCAGGCTCTCAACGCCGCGGCGCCGGCCGCTGCCGCCAAACCTAAAATATCGTTATCAAACCATGTCCCGGCCAACCGCATTTCGCTGCCGTCAGGAGCCACAACAAACCCTTTTTTGTAACACCACTCACCCGCTGTCCCAAAAGAGACCGCCTGTGCCGATGTAGCCCCCCAACCATACTTTTCCCGGTAGCCCTGCGGTAAAATTGCCATCTGTCCCAAGCCCTGACCGGCAAACAGCCGCTCTTTCAAGCTGCGGTAAACCTCCATGGTGCCATGACGGTCGAGGTGGTCGGCCTGTAAATTCAATAAAACTGCCACATCCGGTGCCAGATTACCACTCAGCTCCATCTGGAATGAACTCACCTCTACCACCGCCCAGACAGCATCAGACGCATCAAGTACTAACTCGCATAGCGGAATACCGTAATTACCCCCCGCCACCGCCTTCTGACCGGCAAGGTTGAGCGTATCACTGCACAATTTAACCAATGTGCTCTTCCCTTTGCTACCGGTCACCGCCAATATCCGCCCGCGCCAGTAACGGATCCCAAACTCCAGCTCGGAGATCAGCGGTATCCGCCGCCGCCGACACTCAGCCAACCAGCGGTGCTCAGGCGCAAAAGAGGGGCTAACCACACAAAACTCAAAATCACCCTCCGGCAAATCGCCGCCACCACCACGATACACCGCACCGCAATCTTTCAGAACTGCCGCTCTGTCCGCTTTTATTCCCGCCGACGACTCATCACACACCAGCGCCTCTCCACCATGAGATTGGATCAAACGCGCCGCTGCCACACCACTGACACCCGCACCTAACACCAAAACACGCCCTATGGTCTCTGTTTTAATCACACCCTCCAATACCTCTAAAACCGACACCGTAACGCGGTGCCAACCCAATAGTCTCAAGTGCCAAACAGTAAACCAAAAAAAGATTCACTTTGCAATAATTCAGAATCTTGACAAATACCCTCTTTTCAAGTCATAGTATCCCATGCGATGCAACATAGAAGAAGCGAGTGCAGTCTCACTGCACCTGACTCTGTAAAGTATTTCAGGAGACTTTTGCCATTATGACCACTGTTAAAATAATCGGTGCCACTGGTTACGGCGGCATCGGCATCATCGAATTGCTGCTGCAACACCCCGAGGTAGACCTCAAAGCTCTGGTAGCACGCGAAGAGATCGGCAAGCCGCTGAGTGAAGTCTACCCACACCTCACCGGCTTTTGCGAGCTCCCTGTTCTCGCCGCAGATGACCCCGCCGCCGCGGCACCCACCGACGTTGTCTTTCTGGCCACCCCCGACGGTGTCGGTATGAGTATGGCCAAAGATGAACTGGCTAAAGGTGCCAAGGTGATCGACTACAGCGGCGACTTCCGTTTCACCTCCACCGAGGCCTATGCCGATTACGCCGGACGCCTCGGCCGTAATACCAGCCACGGCGCACCCGAGCTCCTCGGTCAGAACGCCTACGGCCTAGCCGAACTCCACCGCAGCAAAATACGCCAATCGCAGCTCGTCGGCAACCCCGGTTGTTTTGCCGTCAGTTGCATCCTCGGCCTCGCTCCGGCCGCTCAGGCCGGACTCGTCGCCCCCGATTCTGCCATCTGCGATTGCGTCACCGGTGTCTCCGGTGCCGGCAAAAAGGTCTCTCCCACCTTCCACTTCCCAGCCCGCTATGAGCAGATGAACGCCTACCGCCTCTCCGGTCACCAACACGTATGTGAAGTCGAGCATGAGCTCTCCACTCTGGCCGGTCGCGAATTCCGTATCACCTTCACCGCCCATGTGGTCCCCACCTGCCGCGGTATTATGTCCACCCTCTATGGTGACCTCACCAAACCAGCCACCGAGGCCGACGTTATCGCCCTCTATCGTGATTTCTACGCCGACAGCCCCTTTGTCCGTATCTTCCCCTCTAGCGCCGCCATCGGCTCACTCCATGTCCGCGGCTCCAACTTCTGTAATCTCGTTATTAGTGTCGACCCCCGTACCGGCAAATTAAGGATTGTCTCTTATATCGATAATCTGATGAAGGGACAGGCCGGTTCCGCATTGCAAAACATGAACCTAATGTGTGGCTTTGATGAGACACTCGGTCTCAATCGCCCGGGAATGTACCCATGAGTGCTAAAAAGATAACCCCTATAAAGAAAAAAACAACTCCGGTTAAACCGGCCCAACCGGCCCAACCGGCTCCTGTTGCCAAAAGTCGCCGCGGTCTTGGTCGTGGTCTCGGCTCTCTAATCGAAAGCCCTAATACCACGCTCCATACCTCACCGGCTGCCACACCGGCACTTCAACCCGCCACCGAGGCTCCACGCGACGGCCTCCTCACCCTCCCTGTGGGTGAGATATCTCGCAGCCCCTGGCAGCCACGCTCGGTCTTTAACCCCGAAGCCCTCGCCGAACTGGCCGAATCTATCAAAGCCCATGGTGTAATCCAGCCCCTCATCTGCCGCAAAACAACCGGCGGCGGTCATGAGCTCGTCGCCGGTGAACGCCGCCTCCGCGCCGCCATCGAGGCCGGCCTCGAGCGTGTCCCCGTAGTTGTCATCAATGCCGCTGACCGCGACGCCGCCGAAATGGCCGTTATCGAAAATATCCAGCGCGAAGACCTCAATATCATCGAAGAAGCCGAAGGCTACCGCACACTGGCCGATAACTTCAACCTCACCCAGCAGGAGATTGCCGACCGCGTCGGTAAATCACGCCCCGCCGTAACCAATGCCATGCGCCTGCTCGACCTCCCCGATGATGTCAAACAACTCCTCTCCTCAAATCTGCTCTCCACCGGCCACGCTAAAGTCCTCCTCGGTCTCGACTCCGCCGAAGAGCAGATGATCCTCTCCCATAAATGCGTCACCGAAGGCCTCACCGTCCGCAGCCTCGAACGTGCCGTGGCACGCCGCAAAGCCGAACGCGACGGCACCGCCAACGCCAAACGCCCCACCCCCGACCTCCCCGATACCTACCTGCGTGATCTGGTCGACCGCATGCACCGCCATTTCGGAACCCATGTCCGGCTCACTGCCAGTCACACCTATGCCAATGGTAAAAGAGCCAAAGGGAGCATCGAACTCGACTTTTACGATAACGACGACCTCGACCGTCTCCTCTCGTTACTGGGGATTGTCGTCGACTAACCCCCCTGCCGGCACTATCACTCCTCCGGCTCAACATTTGCCACTGCTATCCGCAGCCAGCCATTACTGTAAACTGTATCGGCTATCCGCTTGGCACCACCACCCGGCAAACGCAACCTCAGACAATTTGCACTACCATTCTGCTCCGCAGAAAACCCCACCAGCAGCAGATCACCACTGAGGTTCAGCGTCGCCTCCCTCACCACATTCTCCGGCATCATACACCACACCGTATAGCCATTAGTCGTCTGCTCAACATTAACCGCCGGAGCCGCCGGAGCCGCCTGCCACTCAACACGCTGCACCCCCCGCGCAGCCCACTCACCCCGCCGGTCACCACAAACCGCCGCACTCTGCCCATACGCCACCCACGAGCCACCCCCCGGTACCGCCACCGACCGCGGCGGCACCACCGCCTCC
>JAAYNR010000088.1 GCA_012520735.1 Lentisphaerota bacterium
TAATGGCAAACACAAACTTTGTCGCAAGCTTTGTCGTGAGCTGGCGAATGATTTTCTGTGCGTTGGAGACCGGGTTATGTCACGCCCTTACAGGGCTAAATATATTTTGTGACGTAAACCCGTGGCGTTGCCACGGGCTGGTATGTATAGCCCTTTCAGGGCAGGGAGGGGCGATTCTTTTAAGAGTAAGCATTTAAGTGTGGCGTTTAAGTGTTGCGGCGTGAACGCCGCAGGACAGACAGGAGTGTTTATCATGCGGCGGGCGTTCAGTTTGTCCCGCCGGGGACGGCGGTCTCCAGGGCGATGGTTGGGCGGTGGGTGGCTTGGAAGGGCGCGGTCTCTGCGCTGTGGGCGCAGTTAGAGGGTGACTTTGCCAGTGGCGAAGTTAACGGTGATTTGCCAGGTCCCTTCCGGGGCGGTGACTTTGATGGTGTAGAGGTCGTCTTTGGAAGAGATCTCTTCGATAGTGGGAGCGCCGGCCTCATCTTTGGCATAGGGCCAGAGTGCGGCGGCAAAGTGGGTGGTTTTAGCGCGTTGGCGCCAGACAAGGCCGCCGGAAGGACGGATGGCGTCGGTGATCATGGTGTGGAAGAGCTCGCCGCGTGGCAGGAGAGCCATGCGCATGCCGCTGCCGTTTTTCCGGATCCAGTGGACATCGCCGGTTTTGGCAAATTTGCCGGTCACTTTGAGGCTGGTGTAGATGGCGGCATCGCCTAAACGTTCGGGTGCCTTGGCGAGTTTGACCTCGGGGTCGAGCTCGAGGTTTGTGCGGGCGGAGTGGTAGAGCCATTCGAAGGTGTGTTCTTGGCTGTCGGTTGCGCGGCAGCGGTCGATGATGATAAGTGGGCCGGTGGTGAGGATAACGGCGCGGGTGTGTTCGCCGTCGGGCCAGGCGGCGTTTTCGCGGGCAACGGCGATCTCGATGCCGTCGGCTGATTGTTGGTAGAGAAGGGTGCCGGTGTCGCGCAGGGTGTTGCGACCGTCGATCATGATGGTGGTAGCCGAGGCGACGGTTTCGAGGAAGTCGTGGAAGTTGTCGTTGTAGCCGCCCATGACGTTGCGCAGATACCAGCCGCCTTTGCCGTAGGCGTGGAGCGAGAGTTTGTTGAGGTGGCCGTGGGTAAGCTCACGGCCGTATTGGAAGTAAGCGTAAGCGTCGGTGGCGGGGATGCGCATGGCGATGCCGCCATAGTCGGGGAAATTGACGGTGTTAGTAGCGATGGGGGTAGTGGCTTTGTCGACAGGAATGAGCGGCGCCTGAGCACCGATAACGGCCATGGGGTACATCTCGCCCACGTGTGGTAAAGGCTTACGGTTGGCGGCGATCCAAGTGAGACGGGGATCGGGGATGAGGCTGGCAAAGACATGGGCGGCGGTGTTGTCGAGTGCCGCTTCACGGGCACCGCCGGTGCCGAGCTCAGGGGTGATGCCGTCGGGGCCGGCGAGGCGGTAGAAAGAGGTGAGGATTTCGGCAAAGCGGGGTTCGGGTGAGAGGATGCCGGATCGGAGGCATACGGCCATGACAGGATAGGCACACATGTTCATGACATTTTGATAGCTTGGGTTTTCCCACCAGTTGCCATCATCAAGATAGCCGCCGTCAATGATGCGGAGTGCGCCATGACTGCTGTAAACAGCCTGTGCTACCAGACCAGGGTTATCGATGGCCAAAGCGGCGTAAAGCGAGGCGGATTGGATCATCATCTGCAGATTCATGATACCCACTTTGTGATCCATCATATTCATGGCCGATGGGACAAAGAGTTGTTTGGCCAGAATGTAGATGTCGTCTTCAGTAAGAACTCCGGCAGGACGGATTGAGTCGAGTGCTACTGCCAGGTTGGTCAGCCAGACCCGTTCACGCATGAAAGTGCCACCGATGCGGGTTGAGCCGGAGCAGGCACTGCTGGCGGGACAGCCGTGTTCATAGGCATTTATTGGCAAGGTCGGGTAGAGTGTAGCGTAGGTACGGAGAATCTGGGCAGCCATTTTAGCAAACTCAATGCGCCCGCTGACTAGGTAGGCGAGGGCCAGTTTATGGGCAGTGGAAGCGTTGGCCATGTGTTTACCGAGCCAGCGTTGCATACCGGCATCATAGATGGGGCCGGAGTGGATGCGCCCGCTCAGAGGATCTTGATAGACATTAAAGGGGAGGTTGGGGACATCAAGTTGCTGCAGTTTGCCGCCACTGATAGGGTCGGTGGTGCGACCGGTTGCGGCGAAAGCGGGGTATTCCGGTTCGTAGGCGAGTGCTTTTTCACCATCAGTGACCATTTGCAGCAGTGCCTTGCCAAGGGTGTTGCGTTGTGCCGGGTCGCGATACGTTTTGTGGAGTTCGTGCATACGCTGTGGGCTGCAGAGGATTTGCGGATGATTGGTTTTTTCCGGTCGGTAGCCGGCGGTGAGGCTGGTGTAGAGGGCCAGTCCGGGGACCTCATCGAGGCGGACAGCCACATTGGCTGTTTCGCCATACCACGGTTTGGCGGTGGCCAGAGCCGTTGCGGTAGCGGTGAGAGAAATTGTTACTGTGCGTTGTTCGCCCGGCAGCAGTGTGATAGCAGTATCGGGGAGGGTGGTGGTGAAAACTTTGAGTTTGGCGGCATCGGCGGGATCGAGGCTGAGGCGCACTGTCAGCGGTGTGTCGCGTTTGTTTTCCAGTATCATAGCAAAGTGTGTGGTCTGACTGCCGTCGCTTAGTTTGCCCCAGTGGCCAGGATAGGAAGGTTTGAGGCCGAGGGGGTTTTTAGCCAGACGAATATTAGCCAGTGCGATAGAGGTTTGGCCCGGTGCGGCCAGTTGGTTAATACTGAAACTGAACTCCTGCCGCTGGTGGTCGTAAGAGTCGGGTGGAGCGTTTTCCCAGCGCCGCAGGTCTTGCGCATAGGTAAACCACTGATCAAAGGGGTGGAGCGTATCAACACTGTAATAGAGTGCGCGGTAACCATTTGCCAGTGGGAATTGCTGTATTATCGGGCCGATATTCCAGATAGGACGGCCTGAAACCTTAAGGTCAAACAGGAGGATATCGTACTGACTGAAGTCGATTTCAGGACGTTTGAGGTCTTTAAAGATAAGAGAGCCGTCGCTGTCGTCGGTTGAAGTCCAGAGGAGCGCTTTATCGTCTTGCTGCGGGCCGGCAGTGATTGAGAGCACACCACTGTCACGATTTTCCCATTTGTCGGTACCGTTGGCAAAGTCGTCGATAACAAGGACATTGGGCCACTCGGTAGCAAAGAGAGTAGCGGCGGTTAGAGAGAGAGAGAGGAGGGGGATTTTTTTCAGCATGGTTTGTCTTTCAGTAAGATCAATTCACATTTTAATATGATTTTGGTGACACAGGTGTATCACCGACTTCGGTTTGCAGGCGGGTTAGTTCGGCTTTCAGTTCCTGTACTACAGTGGCGTAGGCCGGGTTGTGATAGCAGTTATTTAGTTCGCATGGGTCTTTATCGAGGTCGAACAATTCCCATTCAGGTGGAGTAAGTGTA